>NZ_JBSPEI010000003.1:0-393070 GCF_055796175.1 Pseudocitrobacter sp. 2023LY-00077
CACCGGTGATCATGTTTTTAACATAGTCGGCGTGGCCTGGGCAGTCTACGTGCGCGTAGTGGCGAGTCGGGGTGTCATATTCAACGTGGGAAGTGTTGATGGTGATACCACGAGCTTTTTCTTCCGGTGCGTTATCGATCTGGTCGAAAGCACGAGCAGCACCGCCGTAGGTTTTAGCCAGTACGGTGGTGATTGCAGCGGTCAGAGTAGTTTTACCGTGGTCGACGTGGCCGATAGTACCAACGTTGACGTGCGGTTTTGTACGTTCAAATTTTTCTTTAGACACGGCTATATTCCTTACTATAGTGCTCTCCCCTTCAGGAGAGAGCACGGGACTTAGGTTTTAACCCCGGGGATTATTTACCACGGGCTTCGATTACGGCCTGAGCAACGTTGTTCGGCGCATCATCATACTTCAGGAATTCCATGGTGTATGATGCACGACCTTTGGTCAGAGAACGCAGCTGAGTTGCATATCCGAACATTTCAGACAGCGGAACTTCAGCGTGGATCTTAACGCCAGTTACTTCAGATTCCTGACCGCGCAGCATACCGCGACGACGGCTCAAGTCACCGATAACATCACCAGTGTTCTCTTCCGGAGTTTCTACTTCAACCTTCATGATCGGCTCAAGCAGAACAGGTTTTGCTTTCTTAAAGCCTTCTTTAAAGGCGATAGAAGCAGCCAGTTTAAACGCCAGTTCAGAGGAGTCAACGTCGTGGTAAGAACCGAAGTGCAGACGAACACCCATGTCTACAACCGGGTAACCAGCCAGCGGACCAGATTTCAGCTGTTCCTGGATGCCTTTATCAACGGCCGGGATGTATTCGCCAGGAATTACACCACCTTTAATGTCGTTGATGAACTCGTAACCTTTCGGGTTAGAGCCCGGCTCCAGCGGGTACATGTCGATAACGACGTGACCATACTGACCGCGACCACCAGACTGTTTAGCGTGTTTACCTTCAACATCGGTAACTTTCTGACGAATCGCTTCGCGGTAAGCAACCTGCGGTTTACCGACGTTCGCTTCAACGTTGAATTCACGTTTCATACGGTCAACGATGATGTCGAGGTGCAGCTCACCCATACCAGCGATGATGGTCTGGTTAGATTCTTCGTCAGTCCATACGCGGAATGACGGGTCTTCTTTAGCCAGACGGCCCAGAGCCAGACCCATTTTTTCCTGGTCAGCTTTGGTTTTCGGTTCTACTGCGATGGAGATTACCGGCTCAGGGAATTCCATACGTTCCAGAATGATCGGCGCATCTTGATCACACAGAGTGTCACCAGTGGTTACGTCTTTCAGACCGATTGCAGCAGCGATATCGCCCGCGCGAACTTCTTTGATCTCTTCACGTTTGTTAGCGTGCATCTGAACGATACGACCGAAACGCTCACGTGCAGCTTTCACGGAGTTCAGTACGGTATCACCAGAGTTAACCACACCGGAGTACACGCGGAAGAAGGTCAGGTTACCTACGAACGGGTCGGTAGCGATTTTGAACGCCAGAGCAGCGAACGGCTCGTCATCACTTGCGTGACGCTCAGCCGGCGTGTCTTTACCGTCGTCCAGGATACCGTTGATCGCCGGAACGTCTACTGGGGATGGCAGGTAATCAATTACCGCATCCAGCATCGCCTGAACACCTTTGTTCTTGAACGCAGAACCACAGGTTACCAGGATGATTTCGTTGTTCAGAACGCGCTGACGCAGAGCACCTTTGATTTCTGCTTCAGTCAGTTCTTCACCACCCAGGTATTTCTCCATCAGCTCTTCAGAAGCTTCCGCAGCGGATTCCAGCAGGTTCTGGTGCCATTCGTCAGCCAGTTCCTGCATATCTGCCGGGATATCTTCGTAGGTGAAGGTTACACCTGCGTCTTCTTCGTTCCAGTTGATGGCTTTCATTTTCACCAGGTCAACAACACCGGTGAAATGTTCTTCAGCACCAATTGCCAGCTGCAGCGGAACCGGGTTCGCGCCCAGACGGGTTTTGATCTGACCAACAACTTTCAGGAAGTTTGCACCCATGCGGTCCATTTTGTTAACGAACGCAATGCGTGGAACTTTATATTTGTTAGCCTGACGCCATACGGTTTCAGACTGTGGCTGAACACCACCAACTGCGCAGTAAACCATTACCGCACCATCGAGAACACGCATGGAACGTTCTACTTCGATTGTGAAGTCAACGTGCCCCGGGGTGTCGATGATGTTTACGCGGTGCGGTTCATACTGCTTAGCCATACCAGACCAGAATGCAGTAGTCGCTGCGGAAGTGATGGTAATACCACGTTCCTGCTCCTGCTCCATCCAGTCCATGGTTGCCGCGCCGTCGTGAACTTCACCGATTTTGTGGTTTACACCGGTGTAGAACAGAATACGTTCGGTAGTAGTGGTTTTACCGGCGTCGATGTGCGCACTGATACCGATGTTACGGTAGCGTGCGATGGGTGTTGTACGAGCCATTTGATTCCTCGTTTATCTTTTTAGGCGTTCAGTTAAGTAACCCAAAGCGGGCTGCTTCGCTGAAGCGCCCGCCTGGTGACTAATACTCCGAAGGGATTACCAACGGTAGTGTGCGAACGCCTTGTTGGCTTCTGCCATACGGTGAACGTCTTCACGTTTCTTAACTGCAGTACCTTTGTTTTCTGCAGCATCAGAAAGTTCGTTCGCCAGGCGCAGAGCCATGGATTTATCACCGCGTTTACGAGCAGCTTCAACGATCCAACGCATTGCCAGAGCATTACGACGGACCGGACGGACTTCAACTGGTACCTGATAAGTAGAACCACCAACGCGGCGAGACTTAACTTCGACAGTCGGGCGCACGTTTTCGAGAGCTACTTCGAAAGCTTCCAGTTCATTTTTACCAGAGCGCTGAGCCAGGGTCTCCAGCGCGCTGTATACGATAGTTTCTGCAGTAGATTTTTTACCATCTACCATCAGGATGTTGACAAATTTAGCCAGCAGTTCTGATCCGAACTTAGGATCCGGCAGGATTTTACGCTGACCAATGACGCGACGACGTGGCATGGAAATACTCCGTTGTTAATTCAGGATTGTCCAAAACTCAAAGAGTTTAGTTTGACATTAATTTAAAACGTTTGGCCTTACTTAACGGAGAACCATTAAGCCTTAGGACGCTTCACGCCATACTTGGAGCGAGCTTGCTTACGGTCTTTAACGCCGGAGCAGTCAAGCGCACCACGAACGGTGTGGTAACGAACACCCGGAAGGTCTTTTACACGACCGCCACGGATCAGGATCACGGAGTGCTCCTGCAGGTTATGACCTTCACCACCGATGTAGGAGGTCACTTCAAAACCGTTAGTCAGACGAACACGGCAAACTTTACGCAGTGCGGAGTTCGGTTTTTTAGGAGTGGTAGTATATACACGAGTACATACGCCACGTTTCTGCGGGCAGGCTTCCAGTGCAGGCACGTTGCTTTTTGCAACTTTGCGAGCACGTGGTTTGCGAACCAGCTGGTTAACTGTTGCCATTAAATAGCTCCTGGTTTTAGCTTTTGCTTCGTAAACACGTAATAAATCGCCTCATATAATATGAGGACGCAGAATTTTAGGGCGGTGTCGAAAAGGTGTCAAGAAATATACAACAACCTGGCATCTACCAGGCCATCTGAGACGCATGTTTTACCGCCAGCCTGACGAAGTCAGTATAGCCAACCCTGACGACACTGTTCGAAATTTGACCGCATAGCCCACGCGCTTCAACATCTTCATTCAGCACGAACAGGGATATGGGGGCGGAACGGAGAATATCAAGAAAGCGGCTGCCTTCAATTGCGGCCACAACGCCATCAGAGCGAAGCAGCAGGTCATCCCCCTCTTTCACCATGCGCAGTATCGCGGTGATGTCCGTATGCCAGGGAGAAGTACTTAGGGTATGCAGCATAGAGGCCTCAGAAGCGGAGAATCACATCATAGCCATCAAGCTGCTGACGAAGCGCATCGGGCTCCAGCAACTCAACGTCTGTGACAAAGGCCGTGGCCGCACTTAAGCCGCGCTCACGCAGCGACGCAGCGCACAGCCAGACGTTCTCAATATCGTAGAGCGACATCAGCTTAAAGGTAGCGATGTAATCGCGCGCCAGCACCGCTGACGGCTTTTGATCGCTCAACAGCTGAAACACCCCGTCGCCGATGAAAAATACGCCGAGCTCTTCGCTTAATGCGGATGCGGCCAGCAGGGCATCGAGCCCTTCACGCCCGGAGGCGCTCCCGTGCGGCGCCGTCGAAAAAACAAAAGCGACACGTTTCATCAGAACTGCACCATGCGATCGCAGGTCAACGCGGCTTGCGCCAGCGCACCCAACCCGCTCAGGGAAAACCCCGGCTGAAGATTAAAAGCTGGCAGTGACAGATTTTTCGCTTCGGTCTCGTCCGTCACACCACGACGTAGCGCCGCCGCCACGCAAATATGCAGCTCGACGCCCTGTTCATCATGCAGCCGCTGCCAGCCACGCACCACGTCGAACTCATCGCTGGCAGGCGCAGTAAGCTGATTGGCGTTATAGACGCCCTCGCGATAAAAGAACACACAGGCAAGCTCGTGACCTTCACTCAGCACCGCCTGTGCAAACTGCAGCGCGCTGCTGGCGTGTTGCGTCCCGTAGGCCGGGCCGGTCACCATGATGGCAAAACGCATTACTTATCTTGCCCCACAAAGTCGCCGCTTTTGAACTGGCGAATGTAGAGATACACCGTGTGTTTGGAGATGTTCAGGCGGTCGGCCACCTGATTAATCGCATCCTTGATATCGAAGATTCCTTTCTCGTAAAGATTAAGCACGATCTGGCGGTTTTTAGCGTTATTGGAAACGTTGCGATCGGCATTCACCTCTTCGATCGTGAACTCCAGCGTCTGGGTCACCAGGTCTTCAACTGAAGAGGCAAAGTTAACCTGCGAGTTCACTTCCGGCGTTTCCGGCGGAATAAAGGTGTTCATGATTTGTGAGAAAGGCACATCAAGGTTCATGTTGATGCACAGCAGCCCAATGACGCGTTGTTCGCGATTGCGGATCGCGATGGTCACGGACTTCATCAGCACGCCACTTTTGGCACGAGTAAAATAGCATTTGGAAACACTGCTATCTGCGCCGGTCATATCGTGCAGCATGCGCAGGGCCAGGTCGGTAATCGGCGAGCCGATTTTCCGTCCGGTATGTTCACCGTTAGCGATTCGAATAGCCGAGCACTTCAGGTCCTGCAAAGAATGCAGCACAATTTCACAATGGGAACCAATGAGCATCGCTAACCCGTCCACGACCGCTTCGTAGGACTTCAGGATCTCGAAATCGGTTTTATCGAAAGGACGTTGATCCAGTAAATCAAGTTCACTGGTTTCGTTGGTTAAAAGCGACCTGGACATGTAAAAAAGCACTCCTTTTCAGGAGCCTGTCGTTATGTTGTCAGGGCAGGCTCATCACTAATAGGGGGATCTAAAGTAATACGCGCACCTGGCGCTTTCCAGCATTAATTATATCAGGCAGGTAATAAAAAGCCGCCGCCCAATGGGCGGCGGCTATCAGACTCTTATTTTTTGTCTGCGGTTGCAGCTTTCTCAGCTGGCGCAGCGTCAGCTTTCGCGTCCGCTTTTGGTGCTGGCTTAACGTCTAACAGTTCAACGTCGAAGACCAGGGTGGAGTTAGCCGGAATACCCGGAACGCCGGTTTTACCGTAAGCCAGATCCGGCGGGATAACCAGCTTGATTTTGCCGCCTTTTTTGATGTTTTTCAGGCCTTCAGTCCAGCCTGGGATCACGCCATCAAGACGGAAGGAGAGCGGCTCGCCACGAGTGTAAGAGTTATCGAACTCTTTACCGTCGATCAGCGTACCTTTGTAGTTTACTACCACAGTGTCGCTATCGGTCGGCGCGCTACCGGTACCCGCTTTCTCTACTTTGTACAGCAGGCCAGTTGAAGAGGTTTTCACATCTTTCTCTTTGGCGAATTTCGCGCGGTACTCTTTACCTTTCGCTTCGTTATCCGCGGCGTCTTTCTCCATCTTCGCCTGAGCGGAAGACTTCACGCGCGCTTCGAAAGCCTGCAGGGTTTGCTCGATTTCCTGATCGGACAGTTTGCTCTTATCAGCAAACGCGTCCTGAACACCGGCGATCAGCTGATCTTTATCCAGTTTGATGCCCAGTTTTTCCTGTTCTTTCAGGGAGTTTTCCATGTAACGACCCAGCGATGCACCCAGTGCATAGGCGGATTTCTGGTCGTCGTTTTTGAAAGCGGATTTGCTTTCTGCGGCTGCTGCGGTTTTCGCAGAGTCAGCGGCAAACGCCAGCGGCGCATTCAGTGCAACGGCCATCGTGGTTGCCAGAAGCGTTACTTTAAACAGTGATTTCATCCATCTCTCCAGGGCCGGGGCCTCTCGCCCCAAGATTTACTAAGTGAGAAGCGTACTATATAGCCTTGCAGAACAAATCTACATACGAACGCTCCTGATTCTCGACACTTTTCAGACTATTTTTGTTTAAATTAGTTTCCCCATTGACGAAGGAATGCTGCGTGGGGGCCGAAAGTTAAGTAGAATCCGCGGCACCGGGAAGCACGCCGGAACTCACAGCTAAGAGGTTAATGATGCAAGAAATGAGTATTGAAGCGCGGATGGAAGAACTTGAAAGCCGCCTGGCGTTTCAGGAGATCACCATTGAAGATCTTAACCAAACGGTCACCGCACATGAGTTAGAAATGGCCAAACTGCGTGATCATCTCCGTCTGCTGACGGAAAAACTGAAAGCCAGTCAACCGTCTAATGTCGCGTCCCAGTCAGAAGAGACGCCACCGCCTCATTATTGAGACGTAAAAAAAGCGGGATTATTCCCGCTTTTTTGTTGCCGGATAGCGGCGCAAGCCCCTTGTCCGGCGAAGGCTAAATTAATGGCAACCGCAACCGCCGTTACCACAACCGCCTTTACCGTGTTCGTGACCATGGTCGTGACCGTGGCCGCCGCAGCAACCATCGTGGTCATGATCGTGATCGTGGTCGTGACCGTTCGCACCGTGAACGTGGCCATGAGCCAGTTCTTCTTCGGTTGCTTCACGGATAGCCACAACTTCCACGTTAAATTTCAGATTCTGACCCGCCAGCATGTGGTTACCATCAACCACAACGTGATCGTCTTCGACTTCGGTGATTTCAACCGGAACCGGGCCCTGGTCAGTTTCTGCCAGGAAGCGCATGCCAACCTGCAGTTCGTCAACGCCCATGAACACGTCTTTAGGAACGCGCTGCACCAGGTTTTCGTCATACTGACCGTAAGCGTCGTTCGCGCCCACAGCCACATCGAATTTATCGCCAACTTCGTGACCATCCAGCGCTGTTTCCAGGCCAGAGATCAGGGAACCGTGACCATGCAGGTAGTCCAGCGGCGCACTTACCGGAGACTCATCAACCAACACACCGTCTTCTGTACGTACCTGATAGGCCAGGCTGACCACCAGGTCTTTTGCTACTTTCATGATATCTCCTGAGCAAGGGAAGAATAGTGGCGCAGATTGTAGCGGAATTCTGCACTCGTGTACCCCTTAGCTTAAAAAAAGGCGAGCGATAACGCTAGTCGGGATGAAAAATGCCAATCACTTGCTCATCTTTGCGAACGTGATCGCGGGCTTCTTTATCCGCTTCCCGCATCTGATGACCACACTTAACGCATTCAACAATATCAACATTATTTTCGCGCCACATGGCCATGGAATCCTGCGCCTGACACGCCGGGCATTTCGCGCCCGCGATAAACCGTTTACGTACCGCCATACTTCACCTTTTATTCAAATTCATCCCAGCCATCCAGCTGACGTCGCTCCTGTTGCATCTCGCGCTGGAAGATCTCTTCCAGCTCGCGTCGCGCTTCCCGCACGCGCGAAATCTGTTGCGTATCGCTGTGCACCGGCATCAGCTCGCGCAGCATCCGCATATCGAGCCGACGGAAGTGCAGTTGCGCCCGCTGTGCCTGATGAGGATGCATCCCCGTAGAAATAAGCGCCTTACGCCCCAGTTCCAGCGCGCTGGAAAAGGTCTCACGGGAAAACTGTAACACGCCAGCCTGCAGCAGTTCGTGCGCTTCCACACGTCCCCGGGCACGCGCCATAATATTGAGGTGCGGAAAGTGCTGTTGGCAGATTTCCACCAGCTTCATGGTGTCTTCCGGATCGTTACAGGTGATGACAATCGACTGCGCCTGCTCCGCCCCGGCGGAACGCAGCAACTCAACCTGCGTCGCATCACCGTAGTAAACCTTATAACCATATTTACGCATCAGGTTTACCGCGCTGATATCCCGCTCCAGCACGGTAATACGCAGCTTGTTCGCCATCAGCAAGCGGCCAATCACCTGACCAAAACGGCCAAAGCCAACCACAATCACCTGCGGCTTATCGTCTTCCACCCACGGCGCTTCCTCTTCCTCTTCCGGGCCGTTAAAGCGGCGCGACAGCACGCGGTCGATTGCTTTCATCAGCAGCGGCGTGGTCATCATCGACAGGGTTACGGTCACCAGCAGCAGCGCCATCTGGTCGCCTTTAAAGAGCTTCACGCTCGATGCGGCGGAAAAGAGCACAAACGCAAACTCACCGCCCTGGCTGAGCACGCCAGCGAACTGCATCCGCTCGGAACTACGCAGGCCATGCAGCCGCGCCAGCACATACAGCACCAGCGTTTTCACCGCCACCAGCACCACCACGCTGCCCACCACCCACAGAATATGGGTGTAGAGCACGCCAAGATTCAGCGCCATGCCGACGGAAATAAAGAACAGCCCCAGCAACAGCCCCTTAAAGGGCTCGATAGCCGTTTCCAGTTCGTGACGGTATTCACTTTCCGCCAGCAGCACCCCGGCGATAAATGTCCCGAGCGCCATTGAAAGCCCCAGCGCATCCATAAACAGCGCGGAACCCAACACCAGCAGCAGCGTCGCCGCCGTAAACACCTCGCGCACGCCGGAGGCGGCGATAAAACGGAACACCGGACGCAGCAGGTAGCGCCCGCCAATCAACACGCCACCAAATACCAGCACCTTCATGCCGACAGCCATCCAGTCAACGTGATCGTCGCCAGCCCCCGCCAGCAGCGGCACCAGCGCTAACGCGGGGATGACAGCTAAATCCTGAAACAGTAGTACCGAAAAGCCAAGCTGCCCCGATTCGCTGCGGTTCATGCCCTTCTCGCGCATTAATTGCAGCGCCATCGCCGTCGATGACATCGCCAGGCCAATCCCGCCAATTACCGCCGTCTGCCAGGAAAAATCGGTCAGCATCAACAGGCCGCCGAGAATAAGCGCGCTGAAAATAACCTGTGCCGCGCCGATACCGAAAATAGGTCGCCGCAGTTGCCAGAGCTTGGCCGGATTCAATTCAAGCCCAATGATGAACATCAGAAAGACGACGCCCAGCTCAGAAAAATGAAGTATCTCATCAACGTCGCTGATAAATCCCAGCCCCCACGGGCCAATAGCAATCCCCGCCAGCAGGTAACCCAGCACCGCGCCAATGCCCAAACGAGCGGCAAGCGGCACCGCCACTACGGCGGCAAACAGAAACAGCACGCCGGCCAGTAACAAATCGGAACCTTCCATCAGCGGCCTCCCGGCGCAATCGGCGAGGCCAGCCACTCACCGTACGCTTTCGCGTGACTTGCAAGCTCTTCCGGCGATTGACGGCGCGCCCAGTAGATAATCATCGGGTTCATCCAGTGCATGCGGCACATCGCCGCCGTCAGCTCAAAGGGACGTAAAATATCGCTCATGGGATAGCGGTTCAGCGCGTCATAACGGTAAGCACTTTCTGGCTCGCCAGTGGTAATGACGCTACGCCAGTACTTTCCCGCCAGTTGGTTGCCCCCCACCCCGCTGGCAAAACCACGGCTTAACACGCGATCCAGCCACTCTTTCAGCAATGCCGGGCAACTGTAGGTATAAAGCGGATGTTGAAACACAATCACCTCGTGCTCGCGCAGCAGCGCCTGTTCACGCGGGATATCAATAAAAAAATCAGGATAGTTTGCGTACAAGTCATGCACGGTCACGTTGCTCAGCTGCGTGGCAGGCTTGAGCAAAACCCGGTTCGCCACCGAGTCCTGTGATTCCGGATGGGCATACAGCAGCAATACTTTCGGCGTCTGCGACATCATTCCCCTCCGTTTATCATTTCCGGGCGCACGCGCAGCAGGAATGATTTTGTGTATCGTCATCATTTTGGGCTACCATTGCGGCCCGGTGTGGCGATTCGCTCACCACATTACATTATCACAATGACAATTTAACATACCCAGAACATACGGCGCCTTATGATTGTTTTCTCCTCGTTACAAATTCGACGCGGCGTGCGCGTCCTGCTGGACAACGCAACAGCCACCATTAACCCAGGGCAGAAAGTCGGCCTGGTGGGGAAAAACGGCTGCGGCAAATCCACGCTGCTGGCGTTATTGAAGAACGAGTTAAGCGCCGATGGCGGTAGCTTTACCTTCCCCGGCAACTGGCAACTGGCCTGGGTGAATCAGGAAACGCCAGCCCTGGCGGAGCCTGCGCTGGAGTATGTTATCGACGGCGATCGCGAATATCGCCAGCTTGAAGCGCAACTGAACGCAGCCAACGAACGCAATGACGGCCACGCCATCGCCACCGTTCATGGCAAACTGGACGCCATCGACGCGTGGACTATCCGCTCGCGTGCCTCCAGCCTGCTGCACGGTTTGGGCTTCAGTAACGAGCAGCTTGAACGTTCGGTGAGCGATTTCTCCGGTGGCTGGCGGATGCGTTTAAACCTGGCGCAGGCGCTGATTTGCCGCTCCGATTTACTGCTGCTTGATGAACCGACCAACCACCTCGATCTCGACGCGGTTATCTGGCTGGAAAAATGGCTGAAGAGCTATCAGGGCACGCTGATCCTGATTTCGCACGACCGCGACTTCCTCGATCCGATCGTTGATAAAATTATTCATATCGAACAGCAGGCGATGTTCGAGTACACCGGCAACTACAGCTCTTTCGAACGTCAGCGCGCGACGCGTCTGGCCCAGCAGCAGGCTACCTACGAAAGCCAGCAGCAGCGCGTGGCGCACCTGCAAAGCTTTATCGACCGCTTTAAAGCCAAAGCCAGCAAAGCCAAACAGGCGCAGAGCCGCGTGAAAATGCTGGAACGTATGGAGCTTATCGCCCCGGCGCACGTCGATAACCCGTTCCACTTCAGCTTCCGCGCGCCGGAAAGCCTGCCAAGCCCGCTCCTCAAAATGGAGAAAGTCAGCGCAGGCTACGGTGAGCGCATTATTCTCGACTCGATTAAACTGAATCTGGTACCCGGCTCACGCATCGGCCTGCTGGGGCGCAACGGCGCAGGTAAATCGACGCTGATTAAAATGCTGGCCGGGGAACTCAACCCGATAAGCGGCGAGATTGGCCTGGCCAAAGGCATCAAGCTCGGCTACTTCGCTCAGCATCAGCTGGAGTTCCTGCGTGCCGATGAGTCACCCATTCAGCATCTCGCGCGCTTAGCGCCGCAGGAATTAGAACAGAAGCTGCGTGACTACCTCGGCGGTTTCGGTTTCCAGGGCGATAAAGTCAGCGAGCCAACCGGGCGTTTCTCCGGCGGTGAAAAAGCGCGTCTGGTGCTGGCGTTAATCGTCTGGCAGCGCCCGAACCTGCTGCTGCTCGATGAACCGACCAACCACCTTGACCTCGACATGCGTCAGGCGCTGACCGAAGCGCTCATTGAGTTTGAAGGGGCACTGGTTGTCGTCTCGCACGACCGTCATCTGCTGCGCTCCACCACCGATGACCTCTATCTGGTTCACGATGGCAAAGTTGAACCGTTCGATGGCGATCTGGAGGATTATCAAAAGTGGCTGAGCGATTCGCAGAAACAGGAAGCGCAGGCGGACGACGCCCCGAAAGATAACATCAACAGCGCTCAGGCGCGTAAAGATCAGAAGCGTCGTGAAGCAGAATTACGCACGCTCACGCAGCCGCTGCGCAAAGAGATTACCCGTCTGGAAAAAGAGATGGAGAAGCTCAATGCGAAGCTCGCCAGCGCCGAAGAAAAACTGGGCGACAGCGAACTTTACGATCAGAGCCGCAAAGCGGAATTGACCGAATGCCTGCAACAGCAGGCGCAGGCAAAAGCGGGGCTGGAAGACGCAGAGATGGCCTGGCTGGATGCGCAGGAACAACTGGAAGCCATGCTGCAAAGCGAATAAAGGCGATACACCATGAACCCGGTAACGACTAACGACATCACGTTCCGTAAACTGGCAATCTTCATGACCTTCATGGAGAAGGGCAACATCGCCCGTACCGCCGAGGCGCTGGAACTCAGCGGCGTGAGCGTGCATCGCGCGCTGCACACGCTGGAAGAGAATGTCCGTTGTCCGCTGTTCATCCATAAAGGCCGCAACCTGGTGGCACTTCCGGCGGCCTGGACGCTGCTGGAGTATTGTCAGGAAGTCACTCAACTGATGGCGCGCGGTCTGGAAGAAGCGCGTAAAACGGCGGGTGTCGGTCAGGGGCGTCTGCGCGTCGGCACGCTCTATTCATTGACGCTGGAAACCGTACCGCGCCTGATTATGGGTATGAAGCTGCGGCGTCCGGATCTGGAGCTTGACCTCACCATGGGCTCCAACGATACCCTGCTGCATATGCTGGAAGACGGCACGCTGGACGCGATCATCATCTCTATCTCTGAGAGCGATATCGACCGCAACAACATGGAAGTGCTGCCACTGTTCCACGACGACATCTTCCTCGCTGCGCCTGCGTCAGCCTCGCTGAATACCGATTCCCTTGCCGACCTGCGCGATTATCGTGACCAGAAATTTGTCTCGCTGGCGGAAGGGTTTGCCACCTACGCGGGGTTTCAGGAAGCGTTTCACATCGCCGGGTTTGAACCAGAGATCGTGACAAGGGTGAATGATATTTTCTCGATGCTGAGCTTAGTGCAGGCAGGCGTGGGTTTTACCCTGATGCCAGGGCGGATGAAGAAGGTGTATGAAAGTTCGGTGCAGTTGCTGAAGCTGTCGCAGCCGTACCAGATGCAGCAGCTCATCGCGATTGTGTTCAGCCGCAACCGCGAGCAGGACCCGAACCTCCGCGCGCTCGCCGCCGAAGGACGTATGTACGCGCGGAGCCTGGAAGAGAACGCCTGAGCCGTCGCCGGATGGCGGCGGCCTACAGACGTTATCGCCCTGTAGGCCCGGTAAGCGCAGCGCCACCGGGCAACTCACCGCAGCCGCTGCGCCAGATGCACCGCAACATCCACGCCGCTACGCTCCAGCGAAATCGACTCGCCTTCCCACGCCGCCTGACGCGTTAAACAGGTCAAAATGCCGCCCGGCGGCATCTCAATCGCCAGCCGCGCTTCGCGTTCGTTGGCGGAAATCACCGCCTCCTGCCAGCGCACAGTGCGCGCCATATTCATCGCTAAATCATCGGCGATGCGTTCCGGTTGCCACAACACGCGCCCGGTACTGCCGCTCAGATACGCATAACGCGGACGCGTCAGCGTCACGCCGTTAAATGCCTGCACCAGCTTCTGCGCCGGTTGCGCCAGCAGTTCACAGTGCGACGGTACGCTCACCGCCAGTCTCGGCGCTTTCGTCGCGCCTTTCTCCATCGCGCGTTTTGCCACGATGGCCATGCCGTCGTCCGGCCCGGCAATCACCGTCTGGGTTTCCGCATTCAGATTGGCGATGTACGTTCCCGTACCTTCCAGCAGCGGCTCAACCTGGTTCAGGGTGAGCCCCATAATCGCCGTTAACCCGTAACCGTGCGGATACGCCTGCTCCATCAGATCGCCACGCAGCGCCACCAGCTTCAGCGCATCGCGGAAATCGAGCGCCCCTGCCACCACGGCGGCAGGATACGCGCCAATCGACAAACCGCTGACGATATCCGGCGGCACACCTCGCCGCTCCAGTTCCCGCGCCCAGGCAACCCCCGCAATCAGCAGCGACAACTGCACCGCGCGCGTATGTTTCAGCGCTTCTGGCGTATCCAGCGTCAGTGCCTCGTCGCCCAGCACCTCGCGGGCCTGCGTCAGTTCATCACCGGGCAGGTTTTGCAGCATGTCGGGGTGTTGCGTGCCCTGACCGGGAAAGGTAAACAGAATTTTCATTATTCCTCCCTGCTCCAGGGGGAGCGAACCAGTCGCGGCCCCTGGCTGGTTTTTAGCAACGCTTTGCCATCGCGCAGCCACTCCGCCAGCGCAAACGCGCCTTCCGGCGTTTCCACCTGGGTATCAGCGCGACACAGCGCGCCCGTCAGTTGCTGCTGCCAGCGTTGCAGTGCCTCGCGCGTTAACGGTTCAGGCGCGCGGATCAACAAATCCAGATCGCTTTCAGCGTGGATCACCGGGATCCCCGTTGCCAGTGCATAACCGGTGCTGCCGGTGACGCCCCACGTCCACGGCCAGCGTTGCTGGGCCAGCATTAACGCCAGTTGTACGGGAGGCTGTGAGACAAACGGAGAACGGAGTAATTCGAGGGGATTGACCAGCGATTCAGGCGAGCACACGCGAACCACAGCATCCGGGTTCGCCCAGCCAGCCGCACGCTGGTCGCGCTTCATTCCGCGCACCCCAACCGGGATGCGCCCCTGCGCATCGACATCACGCCGCACCACCACCGGCAGACCGGTATGCCAGATACCGTCTACCCAATCTTCTGTTACCGATTCCAGCGCATCGCGGGAATTGAGCCAGATAAGGTCGTGCGGGCGTAATGTCGTGGTCATAACTTAGATTCCTGAAGTCAGCGAGATAAACAGCGGCAGCGACAGGATACACAGAACCGAGCTCAGCAGCAGCACCGCTTCCGCATCCGGCGATTGCACGCCGAAACGGTTACCGAATACCACGCCGAAGAAACCGGCAGAGAGCGCAATCATCAGAATAGCGGTGATGGCGACAGAACCATGCAGGCCGAACGCCAGCACGATACCCCATGCAATAAACGGCTGAATCAGCAGCTTGGCGATAGTCGCGCTGATAACCATGGTGTTGATTTGCAGTTTACGCGCAGAGAGGATCACCCCGGTCAGGAACAGTGCCGCAGCGGTTGCCGATAGGCCCAGCGGTTTAATCGACGCCAGCAGCATTTCCGGCATTTTGATGCCAATCGCCGAGAGGATCACCCCCAGCAGCGGGCCCATGACGATCGGTTTTTTCAGTGAACGCCACATCAGCACCGGCAGCATTGAGAGCGAACTGCCGCTGTTGCCGCCTTCGGCACGCGCTTTTTCACGTTCCAGAATCAGCAGGCAGAACGGCGTCATCAGTACAGAACCACAGGCAATAGAGACCGCAACAGAAAGCGAGGTCGCCGGGGTTTCACCCAGCACGCTGCCCAGAATCGGCAGGCCAAGCGCGGCATAGTTCGGCAGTGCGACGGTCAGCGTCAGCACGGCGGCATCCTGCGGCGATTTATTGAAGACTTTTACGGCCAGGAAGTAGATAGCCGCATAGATAATCCACATCGCCAGCGTCAGCACCACAATCAGCGGCGACTGGGCGACAATCCCGGCCCACGGGGTTTGTACGGTTGCGCTGAACAGCGCGGCAGGCAGTGCGAAATCCATGACAAAAATATTAAGCAGGGAAACATTCTTGTTATCGACCATTTTGGCCTTACCTGCCCAGAATCCCAGTAGCATGATCACGAAAATCGGTGCCAGGGCATGAATAATTACGTAAGTCATAAATCACCTGTAGTTAAAAAGAAAAGTCACTGACGCGATGGTTATTATTTTCAGAGTGCAGACTCCCGGTGGGCGCAGCAGCTGTGCCCACGGGGTTGACTCTGGCAGGTCTCTTTTTACTTACCAGCTGGCGCGCATACGTTCGCGTACGAGCGCCGAACTGCGGCGGTTGTCAGAACCCAGGCGATTTTTCAGCGAGGTATCCTGACGAGCGTCTTTGATGGCCTGTTGCAGTGTGCTGTTCACCTGCGTCAGATCGTTATCGGTTGGGGCATCCGGGTTGCTGATATCCAGCAGTTTCGCCAGCAGGCCAAGCGTGGCGTAGTTGCTGATGTCATACGCCATCGGCGGAATGGTCGCCGCCAGTTTTTCCAGTGCTTCAACGGTACGCAGGGTGATACGCGCGGCAGACTCTTTGCCCATCGCGTGGATCAACACGCCGGAATCGTTGAAGGCAATCAGTTGGTTGGCCTGATAACCGTGCGCCAGAAACGCGCCGGACATCGCTTTACCGACAATCAAACCAATCACCGGGTGACCGGCCAGACGCGCGTTGGCATACGCCCCGGCAGCACCGGCCAGCGCCTGGTGAATACCGAACGCTTCTTCACGACGGCCATAGGCCTGGCTCGGCACATCAATCACCGCAATGATCGGCCGTTTAACGGCTTTATCGGCATCGGCGGCAACGGTTTCGCTCACCACTTTCGCCAGCGTCCAGCCTTCGAGCAGGCCCACTTCGCCTTTCGCCGCGCGCGGGAAATGGTTATTGGCATCGGGAACAACAGCCACAAAACGCACCGCTTCTCCGTTAATTTCGCCATCAGCCGCCTGGACTGACGGGCAAAGACCTTGTACGCGTTGTGCGTTCGGGGCCAGTTTTTCCAGCCACAATGCCCCACGGCTTACTGAGTTACTCATCATTTCACCTCCCGGGCAAAAAGCGCTTTAATCTGTTCAGAATCAGCCTGTTTGCGGGTATCGAAATTCGTCAGGCGATCCAGATACCAGTCGTAGTTATCGGTGCGATGTTTCGCCGGTACGCCTTTGGCAATCGCGTCGTTCATCGCCGCTTTCACCGCGTTAACGCCGTCACCCACCAGCGCATCGACCAGACCGCTTTGATAACGCACTTCGCCACCGGTCATGCTCCAGATAAACGGACGGTCGCGGGAGTCATATTCAGCAATCCCGGCTTCCTGTTCGATAACCTGCGGGCCGTTCAGGCCGAGACGCGCTTCGCGGGTGACAATCAGATAGCTGCACAGCGCGGCCGCGATAGACATCCCGCCGAAGCAACCAACGGTACCGGCGACAATCCCGACCACCGGGGTATAACGGCGCAGATCAACAATCGCGGCATGGATATCGGCAATCGCCGCCAGGCCGAGGTTGGCTTCCTGTAAGCGCACACCGCCGGTTTCGAGGCAAAGTACAGCCTGTGTCGGGATACCGTTACGGTTATCTTCCGCCGCCAGTTCAAGCGCCGCCGCCATTTTCGCGCCGGAAACTTCGCCCATGCTGCCGCCCTGGAACGCGCCCTCAATCGCCACCACTACGGCAGGTTGACCGTTGATGGTGCCTTTGGCGACAACCATGCCGTCATCGGCCTGCGGCACGATGCCCTGCGGCCCAAGCCACGGTGAAACAATGCCTTCAAACGGGTCCAGCAGTTCGCGATAGCTGCCGTCATCCAGCAGCGCGTGCGCACGCTGACGTGCTTTTAATTCGATAAAACTGCGGTCATCACGCATAGCTCACCTCCTCAAAGACCTGTTCGATACGAATGCGAGCCACGCCCGGGGTTGCACCAAAATCGTGGATCACCAGCTTGCCGGAAGGCAGTTCGCTCACAAGGCTCAGGCGGTTAAACAGCGCTTCCCAGCGGGCGCGGCTGTTGTCCACCGAGGTGGTGATATCAATCGTCAGGGTTTTCTCCTGGTCGGCGGTGAATAACACCTCCATATCCCCGGAGCCCACAACGCCTGCCAGTGCTTTGCCGCTTACAGTGCGGCTGGCAGGCAAAGAGATCGTAATGTGTTCCATAACATCCTCTTAATTCGGTAAATAAGGCGCGGAAGACGCGTCAATACGGTCGAGAAACAGCGTGGCGGCCAGCAGGTCGGCAGCGCCGCCCGGTGACGCGTTGAGCGCCAGCATTTGTGCATCCAGCGTTGCCAGCGCCTCGCGGCCTTCCGGCTGTGCGGTACCGCCAGCCAGCAGGACAGCGCGCGCGCCGTTTTGCATGGTTTCAAGACCGTGCATTCCGCTGCGCGAGAGCACGCAGGTGTCGCTGAGCGAGGTCATAATCGCCATCAGCGCATCCAGTCTGGCGTGCGTTTCGCTGCTGCCGTTCAGGCGGCTTAAGCGAAGCTGCGGTAGAGCGCGCTGCATGACATGCGGGAAAGCCTGTTGAGCTTCTTCCCTCGCCCCTGGCACGCGGTAACGGTGCGTGGCGCGAAGCCCTTTGCTGAACACTTTCGGTGCGACGGCATCCGGCAACATTGCCAGTTTCGCCGCCGTGGTGCTGATGGCTTTCGCTGTACCGGCACCGCCGAGCATCGCCACCGCGCTGACAAGCAGGCCCAGCGCCCAAATCGCGCCACGGTGGGTATTCACGCCGTCAGTGGCGGCCATCATCTGTTGCTCGCCTTCGCGTCCCAGTCGCCCAATGGTTTGTCTGAGCGCAACATCCGCCGGACGCTGCCAGCTTTGCTGCGCCAGGGCATGAAACGTTGGGGTCAGGCTGTGGGCGGAACGCTCCATCAGCGCCAGCGTCAGGTCGTGATGCGCCCCGCTGCCCCGGCTGTCCACCAGACCGGGTTTCGGGCTTAAACGTGCTTCGTCGACAAGACATTGCGTGGCGGTTCGCGCCAGCCATTCGGCACCGCCTTCAACCTGAATCTGTGGCAGAAGTTTCATTACCAGCTCCGGAATTTCGCAGGTGGGTTGTACAAACCACCGGACCATTCCACCAGGTCGGACACGCTGCTGGCAGCCAGCAGGGAACGGGTGGCGTCGGTACGGCGAATGCCCATATCTTCCGGATAAACCACTTTGCCGCTCTTACGCAGCTCAGCGACGCGTTTGGCGTCTACGCCAAGGCCAATATCGGTAATACCGGCAACGGCAGCGACCATCGCGCGACGCTCTTCCAGGCTTTCCGCACGGTAGAGGTAAGCGATACCCTCTTCGGTCAGCACGTGGGTCACGTCATCGCCGTAAATCATGACCGGCGCCAGCGGCATCCCGGAGGATTTCGCCACTTCAACGGCATCCAGCGTTTCGACGAAGGTGGGTTTCACGCCGGCCTGGAAGGTTTCCACCATCTGGACGACGAGTTTTTTACCGCGCTGCATCGGGTCTGGTTCAGTGATCATGTTCAGCCAGGCAGGCGTTGCATGACGACGACCGTGCGGGTCATGGCCCATGTTTGGCGCACCACCGAAACCGGAGAGACGACCACGGGTTACGGTCGAGGAGTTGGCGAGGCCATCAACCTGTAACGTTGAACCGATAAACATATCCACCGCGTACTGACCTGCTAACTGGCAGAACGCGCGGTTAGAACGCATTGAACCGTCGGCACCGGTAAAGAACACATCAGGACGGGCGCGGATGTACTCTTCCATCCCCAGTTCGCCACCGAAGCAGTGCACGCTTTCCACCCAACCGCTCTCAATCGCCGGGATCAGCGTCGGATGCGGGTTAAGCGTCCAGTGTTTACAGATTTTGCCTTTCAGGCCGAGCTGTTCGCCGTAGGTTGGCAGCAGCAGTTCAATTGCGGCGGTGTTAAATCCGATACCGTGATTGAGTGACTGCACCTGATGCTCTGCGTAGATGCCTTTAATCGCCATCATCGCCATCAGGATGTGTTCTTGTTTAATCAGACGCGGGTCGCGGGTAAACAGCGGTTCGATAAAGAACGGTTTGTCCGCAACGACCACGAAATCAATCCACGAGCCGGGAATATCCACGCGCGGCAGGTCGCATTCATCGTCCACCAGTTCGTTCACCTGAGCGATGACGATACCGTCGTGGAAGGCGGCTGCTTCAACCAGCGCTGGCGTATCTTCAGTACTGGCGCCGGTGTAAAGGTTGCCTTTGCTGTCGGCTTTAAAACCGGCAATCAGCGCCACGTTCGGGGCCAGGTCAACATAGAGGCGGGAGTAGAGTTCGATGTAGGTGTGAATCGCCCCGATTTCCAGCAAGCCATCTTCCAGCAGTTGCGAAATACGCAGGCTCTGCGTACCGGAGAAAGAGAAGTCCAGCTTGTGGGCGATGCCTTTCTCGAAAATGTCGAGGTGTTCACTGCGACCGACGCTTGGCATGATCATATGCAGGTCGTGAACAATCTGCGGGTTCACTTCAGCAAGGGAACGAGACAGGAAATCTGCCTGTTTTTGGTTATTCCCTTCTAATACCACTCTGTCGCCCGGGGCGATCAGTTTTTCCAGCATTGCGACAAGGTCTGCCGTCGGTAGCACCTTGCCCTGCACCGGTACAGACGCCAGGCGGCGCTGTTTCTCAGTGCGTCGCGTGTTCCATACCCGTGCGGGTGTTTGCCCAGATAACATTATTAACCTCCTGATTCAGCGAATCATTTTGATTTGCTTAACACTAAGAAGAGTCTGAACCCTGGTGAGAAAGTCATCAATTAAGCTTAGGAAGGAATCATTAGCTTGAGAGTAATAATCACATTAAAAATTTGTGACGCAGGTCAACTCAAAAAGGGGTAAAAGAGGCTACCACCGCCCATTTTCTTAAACACAATCAAAAAGTGACGGTATAGTAGTCAGCAGATTAAAAGAGAACATCGCAACGTTATGGCCCAAATTACTCCCGCAGAGTTTGCTGTCCCGCAGGACGACTCCTCATCATTTCGCCCGATGCCCGGCGTCAGCAACCCGCACCTGCAAACCATGCTGCCGAGGCTCATCCGCCGTCGGCTACACTTTACGCCGCACTGGCAGCGCCTCGATTTACCGGACGGCGACTTTCTGGATATCGCCTGGAGCGAAGACCCAATGCAGGCGAAGCACAAGCCGCGTCTGGTCGTATTCCACGGTCTGGAAGGCAGCCTGCACAGCCCCTATGCGCACGGTCTGATTCAGGCGGCGAAGGAACGCGGCTGGCTCGGCGTGGTAATGCACTTTCGCGGCTGCAGCGGCGAACCAAATCGCCTTAACCGTATTTATCACTCTGGTGAAACAGAAGACGGCACCTGGTTTTTAAACTGGCTGAAGCAGGAACTGGGCGATGCGCCCACGGCGGCGGTCGGTTATTCACTCGGCGGCAACATGCTCGCCTGCCTGCTGGCGAAAGAAGGCCCTACGGTTCCGCTGGATGCTGCGGTGATTGTCTCCGCGCCATTTGTGCTGGAAGCCTGTAGCTATCATATGGAAAAGGGCTTTTCGCGGGTGTATCAGCGCTATTTGCTGAACCTGTTAAAAGGCAACGCCTCGCGCAAACTGGCGGCGTATCCCGGCACGCTGCCGGTCGATTTGCGCCAGTTGAAGCGCGTGCGCAAAATCCGTGAATTTGATGACCTGATTACTGCCAAAATTCACGGTTTCGCCGACGCTATCGACTATTATCGTCAATGTAGCGCCATGCCGTTGCTCAATCAGATAGCCATTCCGACGCTGATTATTCATGCGAAAGACGATCCGTTTATGGATCACCACGTTATCCCCGACGCCGACGCCCTCCCCGCCTGCGTCGAATACCAGTTAACGGAACATGGCGGTCACGTCGGCTTTATCGGCGGCACCTTCCGCCGCCCGCAAATGTGGCTGGAGCGACGTATTCCCGACTGGCTGATGCCGTGGCTTGGAGGTGAAAAATGATCATTCCGTGGCAAGACATCGACGCTGAAACGCTCGATAACCTGATTGAAAGCTTTGTGTTGCGTGAAGGCACCGATTATGGTGAATATGAACGTTCACTTGCGCAAAAGGTCGCCGACGTAAAACAGCAACTACAACGTGGCGAAGCGGTACTGGTGTGGTCGGAACTTCATGAAACCGTCAACATTATGCCCCGCAGCCAGTTTCGCGGTTAATCTTACCGACTCGGGAGTTGTTCGCTATGTCTGCCAAACATCCGGTTATCGCCGTCACGGGTTCCAGCGGGGCGGGAACCACCACCACCAGCCTAGCGTTCCGCAAGATTTTCGCCCAGCTCAAACTCCATGCCGCAGAGGTGGAAGGCGACAGCTTTCATCGCTACACGCGTCCGGAAATGGACTTAGCTATTCGTAAGGCGCGCGATATGGGGCGTCATATCAGCTACTTCGGGCCGGATGCCAACGACTTCAGCCTGCTGGAACAAACGTTCCGCGAGTACGGGCACAGCGGCACCGGACAGTCGCGAAAATATCTGCATACCTATGATGAAGCCGTGCCGTGGAATCAGGTGCCGGGAACCTTTACCCCGTGGCAACCGCTGCCTGAGCCGACCGACGTGCTGTTCTATGAAGGGCTGCACGGCGGCGTGGTCACGCCGCATCATGATGTGGCAAAGCATGTCGATTTACTGGTGGGTGTGGTGCCAATCGTAAACCTGGAGTGGATCCAGAAGATGATCCGCGACACCAGCGAGCGGGGTCACTCCCGCGAGGCGGTGATGGATTCCGTGGTCCGTTCGATGGAAGATTACATCAACTACATCACCCCGCAGTTCTCGCGCACGCATCTCAACTTCCAGCGTGTGCCAACGGTCGATACCTCCGATCCCTTCGCCGCCAAAGGCATTCCGTCGCTGGATGAGAGCTTTGTGGTGATCCACTTCCGCAATCTCGATAATATCGATTTCCCGTGGCTGCTGGCGATGTTGCAGGGCTCGTTTATCTCGCATATGAATACGCTGGTAGTGCCCGGCGGCAAGATGGGGCTGGCGATGGAATTGATCATGACGCCGCTGGTGCAGCGGTTGATGGAAGGGAAGAAGATTGGGTGAAGGGTGCAGGCTGGGCCCCTCACCCCGGCCCTCTCCCGCAGGGAGAGGGAGAAAATCAGCGCAGAACCTGAACACCGCACGGTCAGTCCCCTCTCCCTGCGGGAGAGGGTTAGGGTGAGGGGTGTCTCAACTTACCCCTCCACCACCTCATAAGAATGGGTAATGTTCACCGCTTTGCCCAGCATCAGCGCCACTGAACAATATTTCTCAGCGGACAAATCCACCGCACGGGACACCGCCGCATCTTTCAGCTCTTTGCCGGTCACAATGAAGTGCAGATTAATGTGCGTGAACAGACGTGGCGCTTCTTCGCGGCGTTCAGACGTCAGTTTAACTTCACAATCGGTCACGTCGTAACGGCCCTTTTGCAGAATAGACACCACGTCGATAGCGCTACAGCCGCCCGCTGCCATCAGCACGATTTCCATCGGGCTTGGCGCTTTATCACCTGAGTTGCCATCCATCAAAATCTGGTGCCCGGAAGCCGACTCACCCAGGAAGGTTAACCCTTCAACCCATTTCACACGCGCTTGCATAATTGTCACTCCAGAGTTGCAAATTTATTGTCAGATTACGCGCACATAACAAATCTCGCAACGGAAGTAGACCTGGGTCATGCTGAAGCGAGACACCAG
This sequence comes from Pseudocitrobacter sp. 2023LY-00077, assembly GCF_055796175.1. Lineage (NCBI taxonomy): Bacteria > Pseudomonadati > Pseudomonadota > Gammaproteobacteria > Enterobacterales > Enterobacteriaceae > Pseudocitrobacter > Pseudocitrobacter sp. 2023LY-00077. The sequence goes on from NZ_JBSPEI010000003.1 coordinate 23,308, forward strand.
GAGACACACGGCAAAAGCTATGCTAAAACAGTCGGGATGCTACAGAGATACATAAACGTACTGCATGTATGCAGAGGACATCACATACTGGTCGCGACAATCTTTGACGACCAACTTCCCAGGTAGAGGGAAGGATATTATTTCAACCAGTGGCTGCCTGATTTATGCCGCTGGCGATAGCTTATAACAGAGGATAACCGCGCATGGTGCTTGGCAAACCGCAAACAGACCCGACTCTCGAATGGTTCTTGTCTCATTGCCACATTCATAAGTACCCATCGAAGAGCACGCTGATTCACCAGGGTGAAAAAGCGGAAACGCTGTACTACATCGTTAAAGGCTCCGTGGCAGTACTCATCAAGGATGAGGAAGGCAAAGAGATGATCCTTTCCTACCTCAACCAGGGCGATTTCATCGGTGAACTGGGCCTGTTTGAAGAAGGCCAGGAACGTAGCGCCTGGGTTCGGGCGAAAACCGCCTGTGAAGTGGCTGAAATCTCCTATAAGAAATTCCGTCAGCTCATCCAGGTTAACCCGGATATCCTGATGCGTCTCTCGTCTCAGATGGCGCGCCGTCTGCAGGTCACCTCTGAGAAAGTGGGCAACCTGGCGTTCCTCGACGTTACCGGTCGTATCGCGCAGACGCTGCTGAATCTGGCAAAACAGCCGGATGCTATGACCCACCCGGACGGTATGCAGATCAAAATCACCCGTCAGGAAATCGGTCAGATCGTCGGCTGCTCTCGTGAAACCGTGGGTCGTATCCTGAAGATGCTGGAAGATCAGAACCTGATCTCCGCACACGGTAAAACGATCGTCGTTTACGGCACGCGTTAATCCCGTCTGACGGCGTATTGTTCGCGCAATACGCCGTTTTTGTCTCGTATGTGGCGCAGGCTGATTTACCATCCGGAAGTCAACTATGCACTGCGGCAAACGCTGGTGTTATGTTTGCCGGTCGCCGTCGGCCTGATTCTTGGCCAGCTTCAACACGGCTTACTGTTCTCTTTAGTGCCTGCCTGCTGCAACATCGCCGGGTTGGATACTCCCCATAAACGTTTCTTCAAACGCCTGATTATCGGTGGGTCGCTGTTCGCCGGTTGCAGCCTGATTGTGCAACTGCTGTTGGCCGATGATATCCCGCTGCCGTTTATTCTCACCGGTCTGGCGATGGTGCTGGGCGTTACCGCCGAAATCAGCGCCCTGCACGGGCGATTACTTCCGGCCTCGCTAATTGCCGCGATTTTTACCCTGAGCCTGGCGGGCAATATGCCTATCTGGGAACCGTTACTGATCTACGCGCTCGGCACGCTGTGGTACGGGTTGTTCAACTGGTTTTGGTTCTGGCTGTGGCGTGAACAACCGCTACGCGAGTCGTTAAGCCTGCTTTACCGCCAACTGGCGGAGTACTGCGAAGCCAAATATAGCCTGCTGACGCAACATACCGACCCCAATACCGCCCTGCCGCCGTTGCTTAATCGTCAGCAGAAAGTGGTCGATCTGATTTCCCAGTGCTATCAGCAGATGCACATGCTGGCGGCCAATCAGCACAATGATTACAAGCGCCTGCTGCGCGCCTTCCAGATGGGGCTGGATTTGCAGGAGCACATTTCGGTGAGTCTGCACCAGCCGGAAGAGGTGCAAAAACTGGTCGAGCGCAGCCACGCCGAAGCGGTGATTCGCTGGAACGCGCAAACCGTCGCCGCGCGCCTGCGGGTCATGGCCGATGATATTCTCTATCACCGCTTCCCGACGCGCTTCAACATGGATAAGCAAATTGGCGCGCTGGAGAAAATTGCCCGCCAGCATCCCGATAACCCGGTTGGGCAATTCTGCGCCTGGCACTTCAGCCGCATCGCCAAAGTGTTGCGTTCGCAGCGTCCGCTTTATCCGCGTAATCTGATGGCTGATAAAGAGCGCCGTCTGCCGCTGTTCCCGGCGCTGAAAAGCTATCTGTCGCTGAAATCGCCCGCGCTGCGTAATGCCGCACGTTTAAGCGTGATGCTGAGCATCGCCAGCCTGATGGGCGCAGCGCTGCATCTGCCAAAACCCTACTGGATCTTAATGACCGTGCTGTTGGTGACGCAAAACGGTTACGGCGCGACGCGCGTGCGTATCTTCCACCGTGCGGCGGGCACCCTGGCGGGGCTGGTGATTGCCGCCGCCACACTGCATTATCACTTCCCGGAAGGGTTTGCGCTGGCCGCGATGCTGGTGATCACTCTGATAAGCTATCTGATCATTCGTAAAAGCTACGGCTGGGCGACGGTGGGTTTCACCATTACGGCGGTATATACCCTGCAATTGCTGACGCTCAACGGCGAGCAGTTTATCGTCGCGCGTTTCGCCGACACCATTATTGGCTGCCTGATTGCCTTCGGCGGCATGCTGTGGCTGTGGCCGCAGTGGCAAAGCGGCCTGCTGCGGAAAAATGCGCACTCTGCGCTGGAAGCGGATCAGGAAGCAATCCAGTTAATTTTGAGTGACGACCCTTCCGCGGAAAAACTGGCGTATCAACGTATGCGCGTCAACCAGGCGCATAACGCCTTGTTTAACTCGCTCAATCAGGCGATGCAGGAACCGGGCTTTAATACGCACTATCTGGAAGATATGAAACTGTGGGTGACGCACAGCCAGTTCATCGTCGAACATATCAACGCCATGACCACGCTGGCGCGTGAGCACGACACGCTCTCGCCGGAGCTGATGCAACGTTATCTGGAATCGTGTGAAGTCGCCCTGCAACGCTGTCAGCAGCGTCTGGAGTATGATGAATCGGGCAGTAGCGGGGATGTGAACATCATGGAGTCACCGGATACGCTGTCCCACGGGCCACTCAGCACCATGGAACAGCATCTCCAGCGTATTCTGGGCCACCTCAACACCATGCACACCATTTCGTCGGTGGCATGGCGTCAGCGGCCAAGGCACGGTATCTGGCTAAACCGCCATATCAACTGACGACTTTCGCCACCGCCTGCGCAAAACGCGTCATGCCGTCGTCGATGTCTTTTTCTTCCACCACCAGCGATGGCGCGAAACGCATCACGTCTGGCCCGGCGTTCAGCACCATGACACCGGCATCAGCGGCCGCGTAAAGGAATTCACGTGCGCGGCCTTTGTACGGTTCTTTCAGCTCGGCGCCAATCAGCAGGCCCATGCCGCGAATATCGCTGAAGACATCATACTTCGCGTCGATATCCTGCAAATGTTGAACAAAACGCACGCGTTTGGCATGAACGCCATCCAGCACTTCCGGCGTGTTGATAATATCGAATGCCGCACCCGCCACGGCGCACGCCAGCGGGTTACCACCGTAGGTCGAGCCGTGGGAGCCGACGTGAAATGCGCTGGCGATATCTTCGGTAGTGAGCATGGCGCTAATCGGGAAACCACCGCCCAATGCTTTCGCGCTGGTGAGGATATCCGGCGTCACGCCATAGTGCATATAGGCGAACAGCGAACCGGTACGGCCCATCCCGCTCTGCACTTCATCAAACACCAACAGCGCCTGATGTTTATCGCACAGGTCACGCAGCCCCTGTAAAAATTCCGGCGTCGCGGCCAGCACGCCGCCTTCGCCCTGAACGGGTTCGACCACAATCGCGCAGGTATGGTCGTCAATCACCGCTTCCACCGCGTGCAAATCGTTAAACGGCACATGGACGATATCCGCCGGTTTTGGGCCAAAGCCATCGGAATATTTCGGCTGACCGCCGACGGAAACCGTAAACAACGAGCGACCATGGAAGGCGTTGTGGAAGGCAATAATCTTACTTTTGTACGGGCTATGACGCGTAGAGGCGTAGTAACGCGCCAGTTTGAACGCGGTTTCGTTGGCTTCAGTACCGGAGTTCATAAACACCACGCGCTCGGCGAAGGTGGCGTCCACCAGCTTCTGCCCCAGACGCAGCGCCGGTTCATTGGTGAATACGTTGCTGGTGTGCCACAGGGTTTCGCCCTGCGATTTCAGCGCCTCAACCAGCGCCGGATGGCAATGTCCCAGCGCCGTCACCGCAATCCCACCGGCGAAATCGACGTACTCTTTCCCCTGCTGATCCCACACGCGGCTGCCTTTACCTTTTACCGGGATAAACTCCGCCGGTGCATAAATTGGCAGGATCACCTGATCGAATGTCGCGCGGGTAATTGCAGGTTGTTTGGTTGTCATGTCATGCCCTTCTGTGATTATGTAGCAATGATTATGAAATTATAATCACAAAATATGCATAAAAAATCACTCAATGGCAATGACTAAATTAGCGATTAAGGAAGTTTGCCAGCAGTGCATGCCCTTGTTCGCTGAGAATACTTTCCGGGTGGAACTGCACGCCTTCGAGATCCCACTGGCGATGGCGAATGCCCATGATCTCGCCGCTTTCACTGCGCGCGGTCACTTCGAAGGTTTCCGGTAGCGTATCCGGGTCGATCAGCAGGGAATGGTAGCGGGTGACGGTCAGCGGGTTATTCAGCCCCTGAAAAACGCCCTGCCCGTTGTGCGTAATGGGCGAAGTTTTGCCGTGCATCACTTTTTTCGCCCGCACGATGCGCGCGCCAAACGCCTGCGCAATCGCCTGATGCCCCAGGCAGACGCCCAGCAGCGGCGTTTTTCCGGCGTAATGGCGAATGACCTCCAGCGAAATACCCGCGTCATCCGGCGTACAGGGGCCAGGGGAGATAACGATTTTCGCCGGGTTGAGCGCGTCGATTTGCGCGAGGGTGATGTCATCGTTGCGCTTCACGAGCACCTCAGCGCCCAGCTCGCAGAAGTACTGGTAGAGGTTCCAGGTAAAGGAATCGTAGTTATCAATTAGCAGGATCATGGCGGCTCCGGTTACAGCAAACCGGAGCATTCTACCGGGTCAGGCAGCGACTCTCACCACTTTCGTAAACAACGCCAGCAGCGGTTTCAAATCCCCCATCGCCCCCTGCTGGTTGGCGTCGTTCCAGCGTAGCGGTTCAATCTCCCGCCAGTCCAGCGCGTAGCCCGCGTGAATCGCCAGTTGCTCAAAGAAAATGCGCTGCGCCAGGCCGCTGCCAATGCGAAACGGATGCAGAACGTTGATTTCGCAGTAGTACCACGTCAACCGCTCAATAAACGCGTCTTTCTCCAGCCCAGTCAGCCAGTCCTCGTCTTCCAGTTCCTGCATCAGGGCGTTGCCTTCTTTTTCAATGCGCGTGAAATGGCAGAATGGTGTATCGCCGTGGTAGATATTGATTTCCCGATACTTTCCGGCCCAGTCAAACACATCCTGATAGAGCTGATAATGAATGGCGCACAGCCAGGGAAGCCCGCGCACCTGCGGGCCCAGTTCGAGGGTCGCGGCACGCAGAGAGGTAAGCTCCCAGGCGGCCTGCTCAAGGCGGGTGGCTTCGTGGATGCCCAGTTTATTACGCATCACGTTTAAACCGGGGAACAGATAAGGGTCGCGGTCGTTACCGAATTTATCGCTCATAGTGCCCCCGCAGTTGTTCAATGCGTGTCAGCGCGTCTTCGGCGCTCAGGGTGACCAACGGGATATCAACACCTTCCAGGCGGCGACTGGCCTGAAAATTCTCGTTGCGTGTCTTTTCCCAGAGCTGAGCTTTTTGCTTATCGATGAGTTTTTTCATGCAGCCTCCCTGAACTGTTCCCGTTTGCCACAAGTATAAGCAGCAATTCCAGGTTATGCAGAAAGGCAAAAACGCGCGGACGGCATCGCCCGCGCGAAGACGAATTTACGGCAGGACTTTTGCGGAGAGGATAACAACCGGTTTGGTCGGCACATTCTGGTACGGGCCAACGTTATGGGACTGCACCTGAGAAATTTTATCAGCGACGTCCATCCCTTTGACAACCTTACCAAATACCGCGTAGCCAAAATCACGCTGACCGTGATCGAGGAAGGCATTATCCGCAACGTTGATGAAGAACTGGCTGGTTGCGCTATCTTTATCAGCAGTACGCGCCATCGAGATAGTGCCACGGGTGTTACGCAGGCCGTTGTCCGCTTCGTTTTTGATAGGCGGGTTCGGTTGCTTCTGCTGCATCTGCTCGTTAAAACCACCGCCCTGCACCATGAATCCGGGGATCACGCGGTGGAAAGTGGTGTTGTTATAGAAACCGCTGTTGACGTAGTTCACGAAGTTTTCCACGGAAACCGGCGCTTTCTGGCTGTTCAGCTCCAGCTCAATATTCCCTGCGGAGGTCGTCAGCAGCACATGCGGATCACCGGTTGCAGCCAGGGCCGCCGGGGAGATCGCTGAGAGTGCAAAAACAGCCGTCATGGCCGCCAGAGTTGATTTGAGCATGAGAATTCCTTAACGGGTGCAGTAAAGAAGGCAAGTGGCTTGATTCTAAAGAGGGTTTGCACCCCAGGCCAGCCTTTTACTTAAGTTTACTTATTTGAAACAGATGTAACCAGCGTGGCGCTGAGATCTCCGCATTTTTAATGTGATGCAGGTCACGTTAGACAGTGCAATAGATAACATTGATGCAATAAAACTAGGAATGCATCACTGAAATGAATAAAATCTGCGCACCCGGCGGGGTGTCAACGCGTTTTACGTTTCTATTCATACAGGCCAGTCATGACTAACAGCAACCGTATCAAGCTCACATGGATCAGCTTCTTCTCCTACGCCCTTACCGGTGCGTTGGTGATTGTCACCGGGATGGTGATGGGAAATATCGCCGATTACTTTAATCTGCCCGTTTCCAGCATGAGTAACACCTTCACCTTCCTGAACGCCGGGATCCTGATTTCTATCTTCCTGAACGCGTGGCTGATGGAAATCGTGCCGCTAAAAACGCAGCTCCGCTTTGGCTTTGTGCTGATGGTGCTGGCGGTTGCCGGTCTGATGACTACGCACAGTCTGGCGCTGTTCTCTGCCGCGATGTTCGTACTCGGTCTGGTCAGCGGGATCACCATGTCCATCGGTACGTTCCTGATCACCCACATGTATGAAGGCCGCCAGCGCGGCGCGCGTCTGCTGTTCACCGACTCCTTCTTCAGCATGGCCGGGATGATCTTCCCGATGGTCGCTGCGGTTCTGCTGGCACGCAGCATCGAGTGGTACTGGGTGTATGCCTGCATTGGTCTGGTCTACGTGGCTATCTTTATTCTGACCTTCGGCTGCGACTTCCCGGTTCTCGGTAAAAAAGCCGCGCCCGATGCACAGCCTGTGGTGAAAGAAAAATGGGGTATCGGCGTGCTGTTCCTGTCGATTGCCGCACTGTGCTACATCCTTGGTCAGCTCGGGTTTATCTCCTGGGTGCCGGAATACGCCAAAGGCCTGGGCATGAGCCTGAACGACGCGGGTAAACTGGTCAGCGATTTCTGGATGTCATATATGTTCGGTATGTGGGCATTCAGCTTCATTCTGCGCTTCTTCGATCTGCAACGTATTCTGACCGTGCTGGCAGGCCTGGCGACCGTGCTGATGTACTTCTTCATTCACGGCGAGCCGCAGCATCTGGCGTGGTTTATTCTGACACTGGGCTTCTTCTCCAGCGCGATTTACACCTCAATCATTACGCTGGGCTCGCTGCAAACCAAAGTGGCCTCGCCGAAACTGGTTAACTTCGTTCTGACCTGCGGCACTATCGGCACCATGCTGACCTTCGTGGTCACTGGCCCGATTGTGGCTCACAGTGGCCCGCATGCGGCGCTGGTAACTGCCAACGGCCTTTATGCTGTGGTCTTCGTGATGTGTGTGATCCTCGGCTTCGTTAGCCGCCATCGCCAGCACGGCGCGGCGTCTCACTAAGACGATTGTTGTTGTGCCCGGTGGCGTTGGCGCTTACCGGGCCTACAAGGTGTGTCGCGTTGTAGGCCGGATAAGCGAAGCGCCATCCGGCATTTCATCGCCTCAGGCGTTTCGCGCGAAATTCACGCTTTCTCCCCGCACCCAGGTTTTCGCCAGCTGGGTTTCCGCAATCACCTTCCCTTCTCTTATCGACCAGCGTACCGGCACCTGACGGCGTACCGCCTCAAAACCATTCTCCGCCGGTAAAATTATCAGGTTAGCCCTATTCCCCGACGCGATGCCGTAATCCGTCACGCCAAATGTTCGCGCGCTGTGGTGCGTAATCAGCTTCAGCCCCTCGTTGATTTGCTGATACCCCATCAACTGGCAAACGTGCAGCCCCATATGCAGCACCTGCAACATATTCCCGGTGCCGAGCGGATACCACGGGTCGAACACATCATCATGCCCGAAGCAGACGTTAATCTCTGCCGCCAGCATCTCTTTCACGCGGGTGATGCCGCGACGTTTCGGATAATCATCAAAACGCCCCTGAAGATGAATATTCACCAGCGGGTTGGCGACAAAGTTAATGCCCGACATCTTCAGCAAGCGGAATAAGCGCGAGGTATACGCGCCGTTATAGGAGTGCATCGCCGTAGTGTGGCTCGCCGTCACCCGTGCGCCGATACCCTCTTTCAGCGCCAGCGCCGCCACGGTTTCGACAAAGCGCGACTGCTCGTCGTCGATTTCGTCGCAGTGAATATCCAGCGGGCGTCCATACTTCTGCGCCAGGCGAAACGCGATATGCAGCGATTCCACGCCGTACTCGCGGGTAAATTCAAAGTGCGGGATCGCCCCCACCACATCCGCGCCAAGTTTCAGCGCCTCTTCCAGTAACGCTTCGCCGTTGGGGTACGACAGAATCCCCTCCTGCGGGAAGGCCACAATTTGCAGATCAACCCACGGCGCAACTTCCTGCTTCACTTCCAGCATGGCTTTCAGGGCGGTGAGCGATGGGTCGGAGACATCCACATGGGTACGCACGTACTGAATGCCATTCGCCATCTGCCACTTCAGGGTTTTCCACGCTCGTGCTTTCACATCGTCGTGGCTCAGCAGCGCTTTGCGCTCGGCCCAGCGCTCAATACCTTCGAACAGCGTGCCAGACTGATTCCAGTTCGGCTCGCCTGCCGTTTGCGTGGTGTCGAGGTGAATATGCGGTTCGATAAACGGCGGCAGCGCTAAACCGCCCTCAGCGTCGAGAACCTGCGGGTCGTCAGCCTGCACCACCTCCATGGGGGTAATCGCGCCAAACTGGCCATTTTCTATCGCAATTTGCCAACGTCCTTCCTGATTCGGCAAACGCACATTCTGGATTAAGCGAAGCGGTAGCGTTGTCATTCCTTTCCTCTCGTTTTAGTCGCTGTTTTTTTCACCAGCACGAAATGTTCATTTACCACTATTTTGTACACAAAAAGAGCAAGCCGGAAAAGCGTGTCTTTTCCGCAACTTATAAAAATACTGACAAATCAGTAATATACCCATTAAGTGGTAGGTAAAGGTGTATTTGATTTGTATCAATAATCGCCATAGCTGAATCGTTAAGGTAGGCAGTAATAGAAAAGAAATCGAGGCAATAATGAGCAAAGTCAGACTCGCAATTATCGGTAACGGCATGGTCGGCCACCGCTTTATCGAGGATCTTCTCGATAAGTCCGACGCCAGCCTTTACGACATCACCGTGTTCTGTGAAGAACCGCGTAAAGCCTATGACCGCGTGCACCTTTCTTCCTACTTCTCTCATCATACAGCGGAAGAGCTGTCGCTGGTGCGCGAAGGTTACTATGAGAAGCATGGCGTTAAGGCACTGATTGGCGAACGCGCCATCACCATTAACCGTCAGGAAAAGGTGATCCACTCCAGCGCCGGTCGTACCGTTTTTTATGACAAATTGATCATGGCGACGGGTTCATACCCGTGGGTGCCGCCGATCAAGGGTTCTGAAACGCAGGACTGCTTTGTTTATCGTACCATCGAAGATCTTAACGCCATTGAATCCTGCGCGCGTCGCAGCAAACGCGGCGCGGTGGTTGGCGGCGGGCTGCTCGGGCTGGAAGCGGCTGGCGCGCTGAAAAGTTTAGGCGTAGAAACCCACGTGATTGAGTTCGCACCGATGCTGATGGCTGAACAGCTTGATCAGATGGGTGGCGAGCAGTTACGTCGTAAGATTGAAAGCATGGGCGTGCGCGTGCACACCAGCAAAAACACCAAAGAGATCGTGCAGGAAGGTAAAGAAGCGCGTAAAACCATGCGCTTTGCCGACGGCAGCGATTTAGAAGTCGACTTTATCGTCTTCTCTACCGGTATTCGCCCGCGCGACAAACTGGCGACCCAGTGCGGTCTGGCCGTCGCACAGCGCGGCGGTATCGTGATTAATGACACCTGCCAGACCTCCGACCCGGATATCTACGCCATCGGCGAATGTGCCAGCTGGAATAACCGTGTTTACGGCCTGGTTGCCCCTGGCTACAAAATGGCGCAGGTCGCCGTTGACCATATCCTCGGCACGCAGAATGCGTTCCAGGGCGCAGACCTGAGCGCGAAACTGAAGTTGCTGGGCGTTGATGTTGGCGGTATTGGCGATGCGCACGGCCGCACGCCGGGCGCGCGCAGCTACGTTTACCTCGATGAAAGCAAGGAAGTCTACAAACGCCTGATCGTCAGCGAAGACAACAAATACCTGCTCGGCGCAGTGCTGGTGGGCGATACCAGCGACTACGGCAACCTGCTGCAACTGGAGATGAACAAGATTGAGCTGCCGGAAAACCCGGACTCCTTGATTCTTCCTGCACACGCGGGCAGTGGTAAACCGTCTATCGGCGTCGATAAACTGCCGGATAGCGCACAAATCTGTTCCTGCTTCGACGTCACCAAAGGTGACCTCGTCGCGGCGATTAACCGTGGCTGTCACACCGTTGCGGCGCTGAAAGCGGAAACCAAAGCCGGTACTGGCTGCGGCGGTTGTATCCCGCTGGTGACGCAAGTGCTGAACGCGGAACTGTCGAAACAGGGTATCGAAGTTAACAACAACCTCTGTGAACACTTCGCCTTCACCCGCCAGGAGCTGTATCACCTGATCCGCGTGGAAGGCATCAAATCCTTCGACGAACTGCTGCAAAAATACGGGAAAGGCTACGGCTGCGAAGTGTGTAAACCGACCGTCGGTTCGCTGCTGGCCTCCTGCTGGAATGAGTACATTCTCAAACCGGAACATACGCCGTTGCAGGATACCAACGATAACTTCCTGGCGAACATCCAGAAAGACGGGACCTACTCCGTTATTCCGCGCTCTGCGGGCGGTGAAATCACCCCGGAAGGGTTGGTCGCCGTGGGCCGTATCGCGCGTGAATTTAACCTGTACACCAAAATCACCGGTTCCCAGCGTATCGGCCTGTTTGGTGCGCAAAAAGACGACCTGCCGGAAATCTGGCGTCAACTGATTGATGCCGGCTTCGAGACCGGCCACGCGTATGCGAAAGCGCTGCGTATGGCGAAAACCTGCGTGGGCAGCACCTGGTGCCGCTATGGCGTGGGCGATAGCGTGGGCTTCGGCGTTGAGCTGGAAAACCGCTACAAAGGCATCCGTACGCCGCACAAAATGAAATTCGGCGTCTCCGGCTGTACCCGTGAATGTGCGGAAGCGCAGGGTAAAGACGTGGGCATCATCGCAACCGAGAAAGGCTGGAACCTGTATGTCTGCGGTAACGGCGGGATGAAACCGCGTCACGCGGACCTGCTGGCGGCCGATCTTGATCGAGATACGCTGGTGAAATATCTCGACCGCTTCATGATGTTCTACATCCGCACCGCCGATAAGCTGACGCGTACCGCGCCGTGGCTGGATAACCTGGAAGGCGGGATCGACTACCTGCGTGCCGTGATCATCGACGACAAACTGGGCCTGAACGAACATCTGGAATCTGAAATTGCCCGTCTGCGCGCGGCGTTCGCCTGTGAATGGACAGAAACCGTGAACAACCCGGCGGCACAGGTTCGTTTCAAACACTTTATCAATAGCGAGCAGCGTGACCCGAACGTGCAGGTTGTGCCTGAACGTGAACAGCATCGCCCGGCCACGCCGTACGAACGCATCCCGGTCACCATGGTGGAGGAAAACGCATGAGCCAGTGGGTAAACATCTGCAAAATCGACGCTATTTTGCCGGCAACCGGCGTTTGCGCCCTGCTGGGCGACCAGCAGGTGGCGATTTTCCGCCCCTACGCTGACGACCAGGTTTTCGCCATCAGCAACATCGACCCGTTCTTTGAGTCCAGCGTGTTATCACGCGGCCTGATTGCAGAACATCAGGGCGATTTATGGGTCGCCAGCCCGCTGAAAAAACAGCGTTTCCGTCTGCGCGATGGGCTGTGTATGGAAGACGAAAATCACTCTGTCGCCCATTTTGAAGCTCGCGTCAAAGACGGCCAGGTGCAGCTTAAAGCCTGACGTGACAGGTCATAGGTTCCTCCTATGACCTCTTAGAGGTAACAGCAGGAAAAGTCGTATGTTTCATACGGCTTCTGCTGTTATTCTACCCGCCATATTCCCCCTGTTTCTGTCCATTTAAGAGGCTACACCGTGGATCACTTACCTATCTTCTGCCAGTTACACGACCGTGACTGTTTATTGGTTGGCGGCGGTGATGTTGCTGAACGCAAGGCGCGCTTGCTGCTTGATGCAGGAGCCCGTTTGACGGTTAACGCGCTGGAGTACGTTCCTCAGTTCAGGATTTGGGAAGAAGCAGGCATGCTGACGCTGGTTGAGGGCGAATTTGCCCCGTCTCTGCTTGATACCTGCTGGCTGGCCATCGCCGCCACGGATAACGATGTGGTGAATCAGCAGGTCAGTGAAGCGGCGGAAGCGCGCCGCATTTTCTGCAACGTGGTGGATGCGCCAAAAGCCGCCAGTTTTATCATGCCGTCGATTATCGACCGCTCGCCGCTGATGGTGGCAGTCTCTTCCGGCGGCACGTCTCCGGTGCTGGCACGTCTGCTGCGCGAAAAGCTGGAATCGCTGCTGCCGCTGCATCTTGGACAGGTGGCACACTACGCAGGCCAGCTACGTTCACGGGTGAAAAAGCAGTTTTCCACCATCGCTGAACGCCGCCGTTTCTGGGAAAAACTGTTCAGCCATGACCGTTTAGCCCAGTCGCTGGCGAATCAGGACAAAGTTGCCATTGAACAGGTCACCGAACACCTGCTCAGCGAACCGCTGGATCATCGCGGCGAAGTGGTGCTGGTTGGCGCCGGGCCGGGCGATGCGGGCTTATTGACGCTCAAAGGGCTGCAACAAATCCAGCAAGCGGATGTGGTGGTTTATGACCGTCTGGTCTCCGATGACATTATGAATCTGGTGCGCCGCGACGCGGACCGCGTCTTCGTCGGTAAACGTGCCGGTTATCACTGCGTGCCGCAGGATGAGATCAACCAGATCCTGCTGCGCGAAGCGCAGAAAGGAAAACGCGTGGTTCGACTGAAAGGCGGCGATCCATTTATCTTCGGGCGCGGGGGCGAAGAGCTGGAAACGCTGTGCGATGCCGGTATACCTTTCTCCGTTGTGCCGGGTATTACGGCGGCATCGGGTTGCTCGGCGTATTCAGGTATCCCGCTCACGCACCGCGACTATGCGCAAAGCGTGCGTCTGGTCACCGGCCACCTGAAAACCGGCGGCGAGCTGGACTGGGAAAATCTGGCGGCAGAGAAACAAACGCTGGTGTTCTACATGGGGCTGAATCAGGCGGCGACTATCCAGGAAAAACTGATTGAACACGGCATGTCGGCGGAGATGCCGGTGGCGATTGTGGAAAACGGCACGGCCATTAAACAACGCGTCGTTGACGGCACGCTGGCCGAACTCGGCGCAATGGCGCAGCAGATGGAAAGCCCGTCGCTGATTATCGTCGGCCGTGTGGTTGGGCTGCGCGAGAAACTGAACTGGTTCTCAAATCATTAATGCCCTTCGGGCGTGGTAAACCTGCCGCGCCCACATATAATACAAACGCATGACACCTACGATTATTATTAATATTTAATACATTTTTAAGTTAGTCGAATTATTCATTTCCCACCGTATGGCGTTAAATAGAGATAACTTATTCCGGCCTCACCGGAGATAAGTACAGGGATTTAATAACGTCTATCGATTCAAGGGATGATTCTATGAAAACCATACTTAAAGCCGCCGCCGTCGTGCTGGCACTCTCTACTCTCACCGCCTGCACCGGGCACATTGAGAATAAAAACAAAACCTGCTCTTACGATTATTTGCTGCATCCCGCTATTTCGGTTTCCAAAATTATTGGCGGCTGCGGACCTGCGGCAGAGCAGTAATTTAAATGATATAAAAAAGCCGGGAATATTCCCGGCTTCAGTCATTTATTATACAGGCTTACCCACAAACCCAATCGCTTCATACACCGCTTTCAGGGTTTGCCCCGCGCGCGCGCTGGCTTTGTCCGCGCCCTCTTTCATGATTTTGTTGAGCAGCGCTTCATCGTTACGGAAACGGTGATAGCGTTCCTGAAGCTCGGTCAGCATGCCGGAAACGGCTTCTGCCACTTCGCCTTTCAGGTGGCCGTACATTTTGCCTTCGAAGTGTTTTTCCAGCTCCGGAATGCTCTGGCCCGTAACGGCAGAGAGAATATCAAGCAGGTTGGAAACGCCCGCTTTCTCTTTCACATCATAACGCACCACCGGCGGCTCTTCCGAGTCGGTCATCGCACGTTTGATTTTCTTCACCACGGATTTCGGATCTTCCAGCAGGCCGATGACGTTGTTGCGGTTGTCATCAGATTTGGACATCTTCTTGGTCGGCTCCAGCAGCGACATCACGCGCGCGCCGGATTTCGGAATGAACGGCTCTGGCACTTTAAAAATATCGCCATAAATGGCGTTAAAGCGCTGGGCGATATCGCGGCTCAGTTCCAGGTGCTGTTTCTGATCTTCACCCACCGGCACCTGATTGGTTTGATACAGCAGGATGTCTGCCGCCATCAGCACAGGGTAGTCAAACAGACCGGCGTTGATGTTTTCCGCATAGCGTGCGGATTTATCTTTGAACTGGGTCATGCGGCTCAGTTCACCGAAGTAGGTATAGCAGTTCAGCGCCCAGCTCAGCTGCGCGTGTTCCGGCACGTGAGACTGAACGAAGATGGTGCTTTTTTCCGGGTCAATGCCACAGGCCAGATAGAGCGCCAGGGTATCTAACGTCGCTTTGCGCAGCGCCTGCGGGTCCTGACGCACGGTGATCGCATGTTGGTCAACGATGCAATAGATGCAATGGTAGTCATCCTGCATGTTTACCCACTGACGCAGCGCACCCATGTAGTTGCCAATGGTCAATTCACCCGACGGCTGTGCGCCACTAAAAACGATGGGCTTAGTCATTTTCTAATTCCTGATTTTCACTGTGCGGAAGCCCGAGCGCGGGCAAGAGTTCGTTAAACTGGTCGAAGATATAATCGGGCGAGCTGAGCGCGATAGATTCGCCATAGTTGTAGCCGTAGGTCAGGCCCACGGAGCAGCAGCCCGCCGCCTGTGCCGCCTGAATATCGTTGCGTGAATCGCCCACAAACAACAGTTCAGCCGGTTCGATTTCCAGACGCTTCGCCACCAGCAACAGCGGCTCCGGATGCGGCTTCTTGTTCTGCACGTCATCGCCGCCAATCACCACGCTAAAGAAACGCGCAATGCCCAGCGACTCAAGTAGCGGCGCGACAAACGGCGTCGGCTTGTTGGTCACCAGCGCCAGCAGCAGGCCTTTGTCATGCAGCGCCGTCAGCGTCTGTTCAACATGCGGGAAGAGGAAACTGCCCTCTTCGGCAAACTCGGCGTAGTAGCGATCAAACAGGCGACGCAACACGCGCAGCTGTTCATCCTGCGGGATATCCGCATGGTCAACGGAAGGTTTCCCCTGGGCCGCACGTTGAGTCGCACGCTCCTGACGCGACCAGGCCAGCGCCCGCTCCATCAGGACATCAGCACCGTTGCCAATCCAGGTGACCACGCGTTCTTCGCCTGCTACCGGGAGTTCCAGCGCGTAGAGCGCGCTATCAACCGCCGCGGTCAGCCCCGGCGCGCTATCCACCAGCGTGCCGTCGAGATCGAAGGCCACGCCGCGGAGGGTCTGCAATTTATCCATGACTTACCTTTGCCAGTTCACTGCGCATTTCATCAATCACTTTTTTATAATCCGGCTGGTCAAAAATCGCCGAGCCTGCGACAAACATATCTGCCCCGGCGGCGGCGATTTCACCAATGTTGTTCACCTTCACCCCGCCGTCCACTTCCAGGCGGATATCATAGCCAGATTCGTCAATGCGACGACGCACTTCACGCAGCTTATCGAGGGTGTGAGGAATGAAGGACTGGCCGCCGAAGCCTGGGTTCACCGACATCAGCAGGATCACGTCCAGCTTATCCATTACATAATCGAGATAGCTCAGCGGCGTCGCCGGGTTGAATACCAGCCCCGCTTTACAGCCGTGCTCTTTGATCAGTTGCAGCGTGCGGTCAACGTGCTCAGAGGCTTCGGGATGGAAGGTAATAATGCTGGCGCCTGCCGCCGCGAAATCGGGAACAATGCGGTCAACCGGTTTCACCATCAGATGAACGTCGATAGGCGCGGTAATACCGTATTTACGCAGGGCTTTCAGCACCATCGGGCCGATGGTCAGGTTCGGCACGTAGTGGTTATCCATAACATCGAAATGAACCACATCCGCACCGGCTGCCAGTGCGTTGGCGGTGTCTTCACCCAGGCGGGCAAAATCAGCCGACAGAATTGAGGGGGCAATCAAAAACTGTTTCATCCGCATCTCCTAAAAACTATTTTTTATCTGCCGGACGATACAACGCCAGCAGCTCATCCACCTTATTACGCGTGCCGCCGTTGCGGCTAATGCTGCGTCGCACTTTTACGACGTGCTGTACTGCGTTGTTATACCACGCCACCGTCTCGGGTGTGCGATGGTTTGAAATCAGTACCGGAATACGCTTTGCCACCAGCTCTTCGGCTTTATCAGCCAGCAGCTTTTGCTGTTCGCTGCTGAAGCTATTGGTGTGGTAGGCCGTAAAGTTGGCCGTTGCGGAGAGCGGCGCGTACGGCGGATCGCAATAAACGACCGCTTTCTTTGCCTGCTGCGCGCGGTCCATACACACTTCATACGACTCGCAATAGAACTCAGCGTTCTGCGCTTTTTCGGCGAAGTGATATAGCTCGGCTTCCGGGAAGTAAGGCTTCTTGTATCGGCCAAACGGCACGTTGAACTCGCCGCGCAAGTTGTAACGGCACAGGCCATTGTAACCGTGGCGATTCAGGTACAAGAAGAGTACCGCACGACGCATTTTATCCGTGCTGGCGTTAAATTCGCTACGAAACGCATAGTAGCGCTCGGAATCATTCGTTTCTGGCGTGAAAACCTTGCGGGCCTCAGCGACGTAGTCGTCAGGCTGGTTTTTTACGATGTTGTAGAGATCGATAAGATCGCTGTTGATATCAGCAAGGATATAACGAGAAAAGTCGGTATTAAGAAATACCGACCCGGCGCCCACGAAGGGCTCCACCAGGCAGTCACCTGATGGCAAGTGATGTCTAATATCTTCGAGCAGGGGGTACTTGCCCCCTGCCCATTTCAAAAAAGCGCGATTTTTTTTCATGCTGCCTAACTAATTACACTTTCTCCGGCTGTGGAGAAAGCTCCGACAGCATCCTGCGCTTGTAGCACGTCACATTACTTCAGGTCAGATTGCACCTGATGCAACGGTTTCGCCCACGGATTTTTTGCCTGTACATCGGCAGGCAGCGTGGTGACCGCGCGTTTCGCATCATCTTTCGACGCGTAAACACCCGTTACCAGCACATACCATGGCTGACCGTTACGCGTGGTCTGATAAACCACGTAGTCTTTCAGATTCTCTTTCTTCGCCCAACCGTTCAGGTTGTCGTAGTTGGAAGAGGAGCTGAGCTGCAGCGTGTAATGACCGCCTGGTGCAGATTTCAGTGAGTTCACATCACCTGCGGATTTCGCCGCGCTGCTGGACGGAGCGCTGGTTGCCGCAGTGGCAGCCGGTGCAGTGGTCGCCGCAGGGGTAGTCGTTGATGTTGCTGCAGGTGCCGTGGTGGTTGCCGTAGCTGCCGGTTTCGCCGGAGCGGTAGAGGTCGCAGGCGTTTTCGCCGGCGTGCTCGTGGCTGCGGTTTCGGTATGTTTCGGCTGCTGGGCAACAGGTTTAGGCGTTGTCACCGGAGCCGGTTTCGCCGCCGCGGTCGTTTGCGGTTTGCTCTGCGGTTTCGGTTCAATCACAGCTTGTTTACGTTCAGGACGCGTTGCCGCCGTCTGCTGACGCGGTGCCGTTTCCGTTGCCGCCGGGCGAGATGCCGCGCCGTTACGGATAGGTGCAACGGTAGCCGGTTCGGTTGGCAGCGTGGAGTTCACTACTACGTTATCGACCTGGCCCTGCTGCTGAGTCAGTGCGTTGTTCAGATCGCCCTGTACTTCCACACGCTGCTGGCCTTCAGCCGTTGCGGCTGGCTGACCCTGAGTCGGCGTGGAAGAGATAGGCGGCAGAGAAACGTCCTGCTGCGGGTTAGCGCCTGCGGTCTGCTCTGCTGAAGTGGTGCCTGGCGCAGGCTGCGTGCCATTTGCCTGATCGGCAGCATCACCGGAGAGATCGATATTTTTTTCCGTTGACGCGCTCTGGTCGCTGGAAGAGGAAGACGGCGACTTCAGCGCCGAGCCGATGCCGACGATCAGCAGCAGCAGCACCAGAATCCCGACGCCCATCATAATGTACTGGCGGGAGGCCGGTTTACGCGGTGGGGATTTACGTTTACGCGGACGACGCTCGACGACTTCTTCCGCCTCTGCATCATCTTCGTCGTCATACAGCTCATCTTCGGGCTCGACATCTTCACGTGCCTTGCGGCTACGGGCCGGACGGCGCTCATCCGCTTCCAGCTCCACATCATCAAAATTGATCTGCGGCTCATTGTCACGATCGGAAGATTGACGAGAGCGACCAGTACGACGATCGCTGGGATCGGGTTTCAGCTCGTCTTCTGGTTTAAATTCATCCATTTAACACCCCACTAAAAGGCTCACGCCCACAACTATTGCACTTCACCTGAAGATAAAACGCCGCGCGAACGCGGCTTGACCTTTCTTATTGTTGCGCCCGCTGAGTATCAGCAATAGCGCCAAGAACCACATCATGCGGCACACCGCCGCGCACTTCACTTTTACCGATTGCCAGCGGGAGGACGAGTCGCATCTCACCGGCTAAAACTTTTTTGTCGCGCATCATGTGCGGCAGATAGGCTTGTGCCGTCATCTCCTGCGGGCCCGTGACCGGCAGGTTTGCGCGCTTGAGCAGCGCAATAATACGCTGTGTCTCTTCCGGCTTAAACTGACCTAAGCGTTCAGAGGTATGCGCCGCCATGACCATGCCAGCAGCAACCGCTTCACCGTGAAGCCAGTTACCGTAACCCATCTCGGCTTCAATCGCATGTCCAAATGTATGTCCAAGATTGAGTAAAGCACGTAAGCCGGTTTCGCGCTCGTCCGCAGCGACAACTTCTGCTTTTAATTCGCAACAGCGACGAATGCAGTACGCCATGGCTTTCTCATCGAGGGCCATCAGGGCATCAATATTCTCTTCCAGCCAGTCGAAGAACGGCGCGTCAAGGATAATGCCATATTTGATGACTTCAGCGAGACCCGAAGAGAGTTCACGCGCAGGCAGGGTTTTCAGGCAGTTCAAATCGACAACCACGGAAGCCGGTTGCCAGAACGCGCCAATCATATTCTTGCCAAGGGGATGGTTTACGGCTGTTTTGCCGCCAACCGAGGAATCTACCTGCGAAAGCAGCGTGGTAGGTACCTGAATAAAGCGCACGCCGCGCTGATAGCTCGCCGCCGCAAACCCGGTTAAATCGCCAATGACGCCGCCGCCAAGGGCTACCAGGGTCGTATCGCGACCGTGCGGTTTTTGCAGTAGTGCTGTAAAGACGGTGTCCATCACGGCCAGGCTTTTGTACTTCTCGCCATCGGGAAGGATCACGCTATCGACCTTGACGCCAGCCTGTTCTAACACAGAACGGACCTTATCAAGATAGAGCGGCGCCAGCGTTTCGTTGGTGACCAGCATAACCTGGCTGCCAGACTTGAGCGGTAAGAAGGAAGCTGGATCGTTAAACAAACCAGCCGCGATGGTTATCGGGTAACTACGTTCCCCGAGAGTTACAGTAAGCCTCTCCATAACGCGACGTCCACCTTGGTTACTTATATTCGCTTAAACGCTTTACGCTGACGCAGTGTTCGCTGCCCAGTATCAGTTGCTTTCCAGCATATGAATGATCTGGTTCGCGACCACTTTTGCACTCTGATCGTCAGTACGGATAGTGATGTCGGCAATCTCTTCATACAGCGGGTTGCGCTCATCGGCCAACGCCACGAAGACATCGCGCTGCGGTGCATCAACCTGCAACAGCGGACGTTTTTTATCGCGCTGCGTACGTGCCAGCTGTTTTTCGATGGTCGTTTCGAGATAAACCACCACGCCGCGGGCGGAGAGACGATTGCGCGTTTCGCGAGATTTAACAGAGCCACCACCCGTCGCCAGAACAATGCCCTGCTTTTCGGTCAGCTCGTTGATGATCTTTTCTTCGCGGTCACGGAAACCTTCTTCGCCTTCGACATCAAAGACCCAGCCCACGTCAGCGCCTGTCCGTTTCTCAATCTCTTGATCAGAATCGTAAAATTCCATATTGAGCTGTTGGGCTAACTGGCGCCCAATAGTGCTTTTGCCGGCACCCATAGGTCCAACCAGAAAGATATTGCGTTTCTCTGCCATTTTTTTGGTACTACTAAGACTATTCGTTAATGATAAATCCGCGCCGCAAACACTTTGGCGTCGCCGGACATGAACTGAAACCTCTTGTGCGATACTGCGAGAGTCAGACTGAAAATTATCTCAATACTCCGGCTGGTTTGGCAACAGATTAAATTGCCGTCTTGAAGGAGACTGGAAAGAGGCGCCGACGCTCAAATCGGTACTCCTTGTATGCTAAATCCTGTCTCACGTCAAACACCTGACGTCAGTTCGTAAAGAAATTTCAGCGATTAACGGGCCTTCAGCGAGTAGAAATGATGCGTGGGGTGATAAACACCACCAGCTCTCGTCGCTCATTATCTTTGCCGTCATGGCGGAAAAGTTGGCCCAATAGCGGGATATCGCCCAATAAAGGTATACCATCCCGCGCGGTTTTGTTTTTTTGCGAGAATATTCCGCCCAGTGCCAGCGTTTCGCCGCTCTGGACTTCCACCTGGGTTTCAATCTCCTGTTTATCGATAGCCAGCACTTCACCATCGGCCTGTTGCAGTACCTGCCCCGGCATATTCTCACTAATGTGCA
Source organism: Pseudocitrobacter sp. 2023LY-00077 (assembly GCF_055796175.1). NCBI lineage: Bacteria > Pseudomonadati > Pseudomonadota > Gammaproteobacteria > Enterobacterales > Enterobacteriaceae > Pseudocitrobacter > Pseudocitrobacter sp. 2023LY-00077. The sequence goes on from NZ_JBSPEI010000003.1 coordinate 44,507, forward strand.
GTTTCAGGCGGACGCGGTTTTTCTGTAGCACTGTAGGGGTCACTTCCATCCCCAGCACCGCCTCTTTAAATTCTACCGAGGTCGCGCCGCTTTCGCCGCTGGAGACCTGATAAGGAATTTCGCTCCCCTGTTTGATGCTGGCAGGCTGTAGGTGCGAAGCCAGTAAACGTGGGCTGGCGATAATTTCCAGTTGCTGCTTTTGTTCCAGCGCAGAGAGTTCCAGCTCCAGCAAACGGCCATTAATGCGGCCAATGTTAAACCCCGCGCGGGTGGTCGCATCCGCCACAGACAAGTCGCTACTGAGGGTGGTCACTTTGCCCAGCCCCGGCGGATTGGCGGCATCCGCCAGCGTCCACTTCACGCCAAGCTCGCGCAGACTCTTTTCATTAATGGTAACGATGTGCGCCGCCAGCTCAACCTGACCCACGGGAATGTCCATTTCGCTGGCCCAGCTATCAAACAGTGGCAGATGATTTTCATCATCACGCAGAATGAGCCGATTAGTGCGTTTATCGACGGTGAGCGTGCCGCGCGGGCTCAGCAACTTTTCCCCGGCTTTGGCGAGTTCCCCTGCATCCGCGTGATACAGCACGATGCTGCGGCTTTTCAGCGGAAGCGCCTGCTGGCGTTTTTCCTGCTCAGCCTGCGCGCGCTGCTGACGTGCTTCCTGCCAGGCCTGCGAATGAATGGCGATAACGCTGCCTTGCTGGGTCATGATTAATCCGCTGCTGGTTAACACCGTTTGCAGCGCCTGCTTCCACGGCACATTTTTCAGCTGCAACGACAGCGTGCCCTGCACATCGGGCGCAATCACCATATTGCGTTGCTCCAGATCGGCCAGGCTTTGCAGCACCTGCGCCACCGGCACCTCATCGACAACCAGCGACACATTTTTACTGGCGGCCAGCAGCGGCAGCAGTATCAGCGCCAGCAGGCTTATCCTTTTTATCATGCTCGATTTCTCCTTTAATGATTCGCCACTGCGACGGTTCGCAGGCTTCACCCGTCTCCATCGTCAGGCTTTGTGCCGTGATTTCCGTAATACGCCAGCCAGACATGAGTCGGTCTTCTCGCTGTATTCGTCGCCACTTTCCTTTTTCGTCGCGCAAAAATGCAATCTGCCGTTGCCCGCTATCCACACTGCCCGCGTACTGCAACTGGCTGAGCTGCGCGATTCGACAGGGATCGTCTACCGGCAAAAAGGGGTCACGCATACCCAGCAACAACGGGAGGAACAGCATTAGCGCACCGCGTAAATTATTCTGCATTGATGCTCTCCAGTTGCAGCGTCAGCACATGCCGAGTCTCGCCTGCCTGAAGAGAAAAGGCCGATACCCGCATTCCCCGCTCCGCCAGAAGCATAAACACCGATGGCACCTGCTCCCATTCGGTTTCCAGCACCAGCTCACCGCCCCGCACGGCAGGCGTCCAGCTCATCAGTTCGGCCCCTGGGCGTTGAAAATCGACAGGGGAAAAGGGTTTAGTCGCAGCCAGAGTGGCGTCAGCGGCAACGTTTAGCGCCGCCTGTAGCGGCATCACGCTCTGCCAGCGGGCGATGCGCAGTATCTGCTGTTGCTTCCACGCGGCGTTCGGCGAGGCTGCTTCGGATTGCAGCAGAAACGCCACGCCGCCCGCCGCCATCAACAGCACACCTGCAAGCCCGGCATGCCAGCGTTCAGGGCGCAGCATCGGCGGATCTCCTTTTCATCTGATAGCTGAACAGCCAGCGTCCGTCTTTATCGCGCGCCATTTTTCCGGCAACGGCAGGCTGAAAACCGTCGATACGTTGCATTTGCTCATCAAGGGCGTGCAAGGCGGAAAAACGCGCCAGCACGCCGGAAAGCTGCAATACGTCGTTCTGGTAGCTCAGGCCGGTCAGCCATGCCTGCCCGGGCAACTGTTCGGCAAGCGCCACCAGCCGTGCCTGCCAGGCGAACGTTTGCTGCCGCGTGGCCTGTTGACGCTGCAGCAGCGCGCGTTCTTCCAGTTGTTGCCTGAAGTGCTCTTCACGCTGGGTCAGCGCGTGAATCAACTGGCGTTCGGCATCCACATGGCAAGCCAGCAGCGTCTCTTGCAGGCGCGATTCCACCTGCCTGCTTGCCCCAGCCACCAGCAGCGCCAGCATGACGCCAGTCACGATGAGGTATGCAAGACGGAGCCGTTTTCGCTGACGAGATTGTCGCCAGGGCAGAAAGTTAACCGCCACGCTCATTCCTGTGCTCCCAGCGCCAGGCCAATGGCGATGGCAAACGCATCGCTGTCGGCGGGCAACGGCGGCTGAATCTGCCCGATGACACTCCAGGGGTCGAAGCGAGGAGCGTCATCAGCCTGCGCGGTACAGCGCACCAGCTCAGGCATAGCCAGTCGCGTGCTGAGTTGGTGCAACGAAGACGTCTCCGCCCGCAACACGCTTCCCCAGCCTGCTGCGCCGGCCCATAGCCAATGAGCATCGTCCTGCCACGCCAGCGCGCTCGCCCCGTGGGAAAGCCAGGGCAGAAAGTGGCGCAGCGCACAGGCGTCGGGCGTAATCGCCGTCACATGCAGGCGCAGCGCGCGGGCGACGCGCTGCAACGGTTCAACGTCCTTACGCTGAGCCGCAGTTACGCTCCAGCCTTCTGCCTGCATGTTTGGCTGATAATCAAAACAGAGCGCAGAAGGCTCCATCGCCACCTGTTGCGCCATCGCGCTGGCGATCCACTGCGCCTGCTCGCTGTCACGCAGCGTCATCGACGCCTGCGGTAGCGTTTTCTGTAAGGTGCGATGCGCCGGAAACGCCAGGCTGACCGCATGCTGCCACGGAAGCTCGCGTCGCCAGGCCGCGAGGGCCGCCACCAGCGCGTTTTCCGTCTGTGGGGGAGAAAGTGTCGAGAAACCAGCGGGAAGCGGCAGAAGCCACCAACGACGCAGCGCCCAGCCGCCGCGCACGCGCTGGAGCGCAAGGGCCGCAATTTTATCCTGTTGAATGTGAAGACCTATTTGCCAGCATCCGAAAGCCATTTCGTGATATCCCTTAAACGCCATCATGGTGACGGCTATATCAATGCATCTGGCTTGCCTTTATACTACCGCGCGTTTGTTTATAAACTGCCCAAATGAAACTAAATGGGAAATCTCCGGTGAAGTTCGTAAAGTATTTATTAATCCTTGCAGTCTGTTGCATTCTGCTGGGAGCAGGCTCGGTTTATGGCCTCTACAAGTATATTGAGCCCCAGCTTCCTGATGTTGCGACGCTCAGAGACGTGCGTCTGCAAATTCCAATGCAGGTTTACAGCGCAGACGGCGAGCTGATCGCCCAATATGGCGAAAAACGGCGTATTCCGGTTACCCTCAGTCAAATGCCGCCTGAGCTGGTGAAGGCCTTTATTGCCACGGAAGACAGCCGTTTCTACGAGCACCACGGGGTTGACCCGGTGGGGATTTTCCGTGCCGCCAGCGTCGCGCTGTTCTCCGGCCACGCGTCGCAGGGGGCGAGTACCATCACCCAGCAGCTGGCGCGTAACTTCTTCCTCAGCCCTGAAAAGACGCTGATGCGTAAAATAAAGGAAGTGTTCCTGGCCATTCGCATCGAGCAGATGCTGAGCAAAGATGAGATCCTCGAACTCTATCTGAACAAAATCTACCTCGGCTACCGCGCGTACGGCGTGGGCGCTGCGGCGCATGTTTACTTCGGTAAATCCATCGATCAGCTGAGCCTGAGCGAAATGGCGGTGATCGCCGGCTTACCGAAAGCGCCTTCCACCTTCAACCCGCTCTATTCTATGGATCGCGCCACGGCCCGTCGTAACGTGGTGCTGTCGCGCATGCTGAACGAAGGGTATATCACTCAGGCGCAGTACGATCAGGCACGTAGCCAGCCGATTGATGCGGACTACCATGCCCCGGAAATCGCCTTCTCTGCCCCGTATCTGACCGAAATGGTGCGCCAGGAGATGGTGAAACGCTACGGCGAGCAGGCGTATGAAGACGGCTACCGCGTTTACACCACCATCACGCGTAAGAACCAGCAGGCCGCGCAGTTGGCCGTGCGGACCAACGTGATGGATTACGATATGCGTCACGGCTATCGCGGCCCGTCTAATGTGCTGTGGAAAGTGGGCGAGACGCCGTGGGATAGCAAGAAAATTACTGACTCCCTGAAAGCGCTGCCGACCTACGGGCCGCTGCGCCCGGCGGTGGTGATGTCAGCCAGCGCGACGGAAGCGACCGCACAGCTGGCCGATGGCAGTTCTGTCTCCCTGACAATGGAAGGCGTTCGCTGGGCGCGCGCCTGGCGTTCAGATACATCGCAGGGGCCAACCCCGCGTCGCGTTAGCGAAGTCGTGCAGGCCGGGCAGCAGATTTGGGTGCGTCAGGTTGGCGAAAGTTGGTGGCTGTCGCAGGTGCCGGATGTGAACTCGGCGCTGGTTTCCATCAACCCGCAGAATGGCGCGATCATCGCGCTGGTCGGCGGCTTCGATTTCAACCAAAGCAAATTTAACCGCGCCACGCAGGCGCTGCGTCAGGTGGGCTCGAACATCAAGCCGTTCCTGTACACGGCGGCGATGGACAAAGGCTTAACGCTCGCCAGCATCCTGAATGACGTGCCGATTTCCCGCTGGGATGCCGGGGCCGGTTCAGACTGGCGTCCGAAGAACTCCCCGAACGAGTACGCGGGCCCGATTCGCCTGCGTCAGGGTTTAGGTCAGTCGAAGAACGTGGTGATGGTGCGTGCCATGCGTGCGATGGGCGTCGATTATGCGGCGGAGTATCTCCAGCGCTTTGGCTTCCCGTCAGAGAACATTGTTCGCACAGAATCGCTGGCGCTGGGCTCGCCATCCTTCACCCCGCTACAGGTCGCACGCGGCTATGCGGTGATGGCGAACGGCGGCTTCCTGGTCGATCCGTACTTTATCAGCAAGATTGAGAACGATCAGGGCGGCGTGATTTTTGAAGCGAAACCGAAAATCGCCTGTCCGGAATGTGATATCCCGGTGATTTACGGCGAAACGCAGAAATCCGACGTACTGGAAAACAAAAACGTTGAGGATGTCGCCGCATCACAAACGCCGCAGAATTCCAGCGTACCAATGCCGCAGCTTGAACAGGCTAACCAGTCACTGGTGGCACAGACAGGCGCGCAGGAGTATGCCCCGCATGTGATCAACACGCCGCTGTCGTTCCTGATTAAGAGCGCGCTGAATACCAACGTCTTCGGCGAACCCGGCTGGCAGGGTACGGGCTGGCGCGCGGGTCGCGATCTGCAACGTCACGATATCGGCGGTAAAACCGGGACCACCAACAGCTCGAAAGATGCGTGGTTCTCAGGTTATGGTCCGGGCGCGGTGACCTCAGTGTGGATTGGCTTTGACGATCATCGCCGCGACCTCGGCAGAACCTCAGCCTCGGGCGCAATTAAGGATCAGATTTCCGGTTACGAAGGTGGTGCGAAAAGCGCGCAGCCTGCGTGGGATGCGTTTATGAAAGCTATTCTGGCCGGGGTGCCGGAACAGCCGTTAACGCCGCCGCCGGGTATCGTCACGATTAATATCGACCGCAGCACCGGACAGTTGTCCAGCGGCGGTAACAGCCGCGCCGAATACTTTATCGAAGGCACCCAACCGACGCATCAGTCGATTCGCGAGGTGGGAACGGAGATTATTGATAACGGGGAATCGCAGGAATTGTTCTAACGGTACCGCGAATTGCCTGATGCGCTTCGCTTATCAGGCCTACAAAGCACCATAAATTGTAGGCCGGGTAAGCGCTAGCGCCACCCGGAAAGCTTTAAAACCTGCCCTGCGCCTTCAACCACTCACGCACTAAAAACAGCGCGCTCACATTACGGGCTTCGTTGAAATCCGGCTCTTCAAGCAGTTCCATCATATTGGCGATAGGCCAGCGCACCTGCGGCAGCGGTTCCGGTTCATCGCCTTCCAGCGATTCGGGATATAGGTCTTCCGCCACCACGATATTCATCTTACTGGAGAAGTAAGACGGCGCCATGCTGAGCTGTTTCAGGAAGGTCAGGTTGTTGGCCCCGAATCCTACCTCTTCTTTCAGCTCGCGGTTCGCGGCTTCAAAGACGGTTTCACCCGGGTCGATGAGCCCTTTAGAGAACCCCAGCTCATAGGACTCGGTGCCCACGGCATATTCGCGGATGAGAATTAAGTGATCGTCCACTACCGGCACAATCATGACGGCTTCACGCGACGACGGTTTCATGCGTTCATAAACGCGGCGTACTCCGTTACTAAACTCCAGATCTACGCTTTCAACATTAAATAAACGGGAGCGCGCGACCGTTTCAACATGGAGAATCGTGGGTTTTTGTAATGGTTTACTCATTGGACCGTTCTTTGCTGTGATGACTGTTGTCATTGTGAGCCAAGAGGCGCATTCCGGCAATTTAAAATGGCTGTTATTTACATTTTCGTAACTATTGTTTTTGATAACCCTTATTTGTTCCAAAAAGTCAAGAAGTTGAAACAAATTTGAGAATTTGCTGATATTCGCCGCGAGAGGGGTTTGTTATCCTCGCGAGTTACGATAGTGTGCAACAAATCTGTGAAGACCTGGGTCATTCGTACTAAAAGTGAATAATAAAAAAGACGAATGAAGCGACCGACAAAAATAAGGATAATGGCAATAGCATGGGCACATTGACTCTCTTTACCGCTGCGATTCTGGTCTGTGCCTTACTGGCGGGCTGGTTTATTCGCATGCGCGCAAAGCGACGCCGTTTACCCTGGCTGCATGCATTCCCTGGCGCGACCACGCGCAAATTAACCGACGATGAGCGTCGCGGCATTGAGAACTATCTTGAAGATCTCAACCAGAGTCAGCAGATCCCCGCATCGGGTTCTACGGTCGCCCCTACGCTTATCTCGTTGAATGCGCAAAGCAATACCGTTTTCACCCTGACCCGCGCCATTACCCGCTACGGCATCACGACCGACGATCCCAATAAATGGCGCTATTTCCTCGACTCCATCGAAGTTCATCTGCCGCCCTTCTGGGAGCAGCACATCAATGACGAAAACAGCATCGAACTTATCGTCACCGATGATATTCCGCTGGTGATTGCCCTCAACGGTTATTCGCTGAAAGAGTACACCCTTGAAGGCCAGCGTAAGGCGCTGGAATCCCCCACCTCGACGCAGGCGTCTATTCGCGGCGAAGAGAGCGAACAGATCGAGCTACTCAACATTCGTCAGGAGACGCACGAAGAGTACGCGCTAAGCCGCCCGGACGGGCTGCGGGAAGCGCTGCTGATCGTTGGCGCATTCGTCCTGTTTTATTGCAGCCTGGTCCTGCCCGGCGTCTTTACGCCCTGGTTGCTCGGCGGTGCCGTTTTGCTGCTGCTGGCGGGCCTGTGGGGCCTGTTTGCGCCGCCCACCAAAACGTCGCTGCGTGAAATCCACTGCCTGCGCGGCACACCAAAACGCTGGGGTTTGTTTGGCGAAAATGACCAGGAGCACATTAACAATATTTCACTGGGCATCATCGACCTGATTTACCCGCGCCACTGGCAGCCGTTTGTCGCGCAGGATCTCGGTCAGCAAACCGATATCGATATCTATCTCGACAGGCATGTAGTGCGTCAGGGACGTTTCCTGTCGCTGCACGATGAGGTCAAAAACTTCCCGCTTCAGCACTGGTTGCGTAGCGCCGTCATTGCCGGTGGCGCGCTGCTGGTGGTGGTGATGCTGTGGGTGAGCGTGCCGCTCAACATGCCGTTTAAATTCACGCTCTCCTGGCTGAAAGGCGCGCAGGTGATTGAAGCCACCACCGTCGATCAGCTCGCCAAAGCGGGCGTGCGTGTGGGCGATACGCTACAGCTTCAGGGCACCGGGATGTGTAATATTCATTCGCCGGGTACCTGGACTGCGCAGGAGAGTTCGCCTTTCCTGCCGTTCGACTGCTCGCAAATTATCTGGAATAACGCGCCGCGCCTGCCGCTGCCGGAGTCGGATATCGTCAATAAAGCCACGGCGCTGGTGCAGGCGGTGAACCGTCAGCTGCACCCAACGCCGGATGACAGCTCCCGCGTCAGCCCGGCGCTACGCTCAGCGATTCAAAAATCAGGCATGGTGCTGCTGGATGACTTTGCCGATATCGTGCTGAAAACCAAAGATCTGTGCTCGGCGGCGGACGAGTGTTCGCGGCTCAAAAATGCACTGGTAAACCTTGGGAACACGCGCGATTGGGAAACGCTGGTCAAGCGCGCCAATTCGGGGCGTCTGGACGGCGTGAACGTTCTGTTACGCCCGGTCAGCGCCGAGTCGCTCGATAATCTGGTCGATACCTCCACCGCGCCGTTTATTCTGCGGGAAACTGCGCGCGCGGCACAGGCCCTGAACAGTCCGGCGCCTGGCGGTTTTCTTATCACCAGCGATGAAGGCAGCGATCTCGTTACTCAACCTTATCCAACGATGAGCCTGTATGACTTCCCGGCGCATCAGCAGTGGAGCGAGTTCCAGCGTCTGGCGGGCATGCTGATGCACACCCCGTTCCACGCGGAAGGCATCGTCACCAATATCTTTACCGACGCCAACGGCACGCAGCACGTTAACCTGCACCGCATGCCGGACAGCAGCGGCCTGTGGCGCTATCTGGCGACCACCCTGCTGATGATTGCGATGATTATCTGCGCCGTCTACAACGGCGTTCAGGCGCTGCGCCGTTATCAGCGTCATCGCGAACGTTTGGTCGAAATTCAGAAATATTACGAAAGCTGCACCAACCCCGTTTTGCTCTCCAACCCTGAGGATTATGAGCAAAATATGCCGCATCATTGATTCCATCCTGAATGAAGCAAAGCGGCAGGTTGTGCTAACCTGTCGCGCAATTCTATGGCTGGAGGCTCCTCATGCATTTTGACATCGCCTGGCAGGAGGTCGATACCGTTCTGCTGGATATGGATGGTACGCTGCTCGACCTCGCATTCGATAATTACTTCTGGCAAACGCTGGTGCCTGAGACCTACGGCAGCCAGAAGGGCCTGACGCCGCAGGAAGCGCGCGACGCGCTGCGCCAGGAGTACCACGATGTGCAGCATACGCTAAACTGGTACTGTCTTGATTACTGGAGCGACCGGCTGGGTTTGGATATTTGTGCGATGACCCGCGAGCAGGGGCCGCGTGCGGCGCTGCGTGATGATACTGTGCCTTTTCTCAATGCCTTACAGGCGAGCGGTAAGCGGCGCATTCTGCTGACCAACGCGCATCCTTACAACCTTTCCGTCAAGCTGGAGCATACCGGTCTTGATGCACACCTTGATTTATTACTTTCCACCCACACATTTGGTTATCCGAAAGAGGATCAGCGGTTGTGGCAGGCGGTAGCGGAACATACAGGGCTGAAAGCGGAGCGCACGCTGTTTATCGACGATAGCGAGGCGATTCTGGACGCGGCGGCGACATTTGGTATTCGCTACTGTTTAGGCGTCACTAACCCGGACTCCGGTCTGGCGGACAAAAGCTATTTACGTCATCCCGCCCTGAATGATTACCGTCGTCTGATCCCCTCACTCAAGTGAAGGAGTGACCATGAAAGAGAAATCCGCAGCGGGCGTTCGGCTGGATAAATGGTTATGGGCCGCGCGTTTCTATAAAACCCGGGCGCTGGCGAGGGAGATGGTTGACGGCGGCAAGGTTCACTATAACGGGCAGCGCAGCAAGCCCAGCAAGATAGTCGAACTCAACGCCCTGCTCACCTTACGCCAGGGCAACGACGAACGTACCGTCGTGGTGAAAAGCATTACCGAGCAGCGCCGCCCGGCAAGCGAAGCCATGCTGCTTTATGAAGAGACGGCTGAAAGCATTGAGAAGCGCGAGAAAGTCGCGCTGGCACGTAAACTCAACGCGCTGACGATGCCGCATCCGGACCGACGCCCGGATAAAAAAGAGCGCCGCGACCTGATGAGATTTAAATATGGCGACAGTGAGTGACTGGCGCCTCAAGAGAGAAAATTATGACTCAACACGATCAATTACATCGCTATCTGTTTGAAAACTATGCCGTCCGTGGCGAACTGGTCACCGTATCAGACACCCTCGAACAGATCCTCGCGAACCACGACTACCCGCAGCCGGTAAAAAACGTGCTGGCCGAGCTGCTGGTTGCCACCAGCCTGCTGACCGCAACGCTGAAGTTCGCTGGCGATATTACCGTTCAGTTGCAGGGCGATGGCCCGATGACGCTGGCCGTGATCAACGGCAACAACCAGCAGCAGCTGCGCGGTGTGGCGCGCGTGCAGGGCGATATTCCTGCCGATGCCGACCTGAAAGCACTGGTGGGGAATGGTTATCTGGTGATCACCATCACCCCGGAAGAAGGCGAGCGCTATCAGGGCGTGGTGGGTCTGGAAGGCGATACGCTGGCGGAATGCCTGGAAGATTACTTCCAGCGCTCTGAACAGCTGCCGACGCGTCTGTTCATCCGCACCGGCGAAGCGAACGGTAAGCCTGCGGCGGGCGGTATGCTGTTGCAGGTAATGCCAGCACAGGACGCGCAGCGTGATGATTTCGATCACCTGGCGGCACTGACCGAGACCATCAAAGGCGAAGAGCTGTTCACCCTGCCGGCGAACGATGTGCTGTGGCGTCTGTATCACGAAGAAGAAGTGACGATTTACGACCCGCAGGACGTGGAGTTCAAGTGCACCTGCTCCCGCGAGCGCTGCGCTGGCGCGCTGAAAACGCTGCCGGATGAAGAAATCGACAGCATCCTGGCCGATGAAGGCGAAATCGATATGCACTGCGATTACTGCGGTAGCCATTACGTTTTCAACGCCATGGATATTGCAGAGATCCGCAATAACGCCTCTCCGGCGGACCCGCAGGTACATTAATTATCCGGCTTTGAAAAATGCCATTTGTAGGCCCGGTAAGCGTAGCGCCACCGGGCTTTTTTTTAATTCTGTTGTATCCCCAGAGTAACAACCGTAGCTCTCGAACATCACATGGGGCGCGAAAGTTCAACGTTATCCATGTTGGTATCCACAAATTAGCAGTAAGCGCGATTATCGCATTACGTCTGATATCACGTTTAGAAAGTGTGGAAATTCGGAAAATGGCTCAGCGAGGTGAATCGATTTTTTCCATGAAAGGGTTACGTAATTTTCTTTCAGAAATGCGATTACATTCACATAAACATCGTATTTTAAACCATTTTTTAACCAATTAAGAACATTTACCCCAATTCAAATCATTTTCCTGCCATAATCGGTGCCGCTTCGTGACAGGAGTCACAATGAATTCGTAAGTAGACGTTTTGTCGGGATACGTAAATCTATGAGCCTGGTCGCGGTCAACACCCCTAAAATACCCATAGAATTTGTAGCAATACAATTGGCTAAGGAGCAGTGAAATGCGCAATGGTTTAACTCCGCAGGATCTCAAGGCTTATGGTATCAACGACGCACAGGAGATTGTCTACAATCCGGATTACGACACGCTGTATCAGGAAGAACTTGATCCTAACCTGGAAGGTTACGAGCGTGGCGTCCTGACCAATCTTGGTGCTATCAACGTCGACACCGGTATCTTTACCGGCCGTTCCCCGAAAGATAAGTATATCGTCCGTGACGATACCACGCGTGATACCGTTTGGTGGTCTGATAAAGGCAAAGGAAAGAACGACAACAAGCCGCTCTCTCAGGAAACCTGGCAGCACCTGAAAGGACTCGTTTCAAATCAACTTTCTGGCAAGCGTCTGTTTATCATCGACGCTTTCTGTGGCGCAAACGAAGATACCCGTCTTTCCGTGCGCTTCATCACCGAAGTGGCCTGGCAGGCGCACTTTGTCAAAAACATGTTTATTCGCCCAACCGAAGAAGAGCTGGCAACCTTTAAACCAGACTTTATCGTGATGAACGGCGCGAAATGCACCAACCCGCAGTGGAAAGAGCAGGGTCTGAACTCTGAAAACTTCATTGCCTTTAACCTGACCGAGCGCATTCAGTTGATTGGCGGCACCTGGTACGGCGGCGAAATGAAAAAAGGGATGTTCTCTATCATGAACTACCTGCTGCCGCTGAAGGGCATCGCGTCGATGCACTGCTCGGCAAACGTCGGTGAGAAAGGTGATGTGGCGGTCTTCTTTGGTCTTTCCGGCACCGGCAAAACCACGCTGTCTACCGACCCGAAACGCCGCCTGATTGGCGATGACGAGCACGGCTGGGATGACGATGGCGTCTTCAACTTCGAAGGCGGCTGCTACGCGAAAACCATCAAACTTTCCAAAGAAGCGGAACCGGAAATCTACAACGCGATTCGCCGCGATGCGCTGCTGGAAAACGTGGTGGTACGCGCCGACGGCACCATTGATTTCGACGATAACTCGAAAACCGAAAACACCCGCGTCTCCTACCCGATTTATCACATCGATAATATCGTCAAGCCGATTTCCAAAGCGGGCCACGCCACCAAAGTTATCTTCCTGACGGCGGATGCGTTTGGCGTGCTGCCGCCTGTTTCTCGTCTGACCGCTGACCAGACTCAGTATCACTTCCTGTCTGGCTTCACCGCCAAACTGGCCGGTACCGAGCGTGGTGTCAACGAACCGACCCCAACCTTCTCCTCCTGCTTCGGCGCGGCGTTCCTGTCGCTGCACCCAACGCAGTACGCGGAAGTGCTGGTGAAACGCATGAAAGCCTCTGGCGCACAGGCGTACCTGGTCAACACCGGCTGGAACGGCACCGGCAAGCGTATCTCGATTAAAGATACCCGCGCCATTATCGACGCCATCCTGAACGGTTCGCTGGATAACGCAGAAACCTTCACCCTGCCGATGTTCGATTTGCAGATCCCAACCGAGCTGCCGGGCGTGGATACGCATATTCTCGACCCGCGTAACACCTACGGTTCCCCGGAACAGTGGCAGGAAAAAGCCACCGCGCTGGCGAAACTGTTTATCGAGAACTTCGAGAAATATACCGATACTCCGGCAGGTGCCGCGCTGGTAAGCGCTGGGCCAAAGCTGTAATCGGTCTGGTGAGATGATGAAATCCCCCTTCCGTGAGGTTGGGGGATTTTTTTTGGCCAGGGTTTAGCGAGTGTGCCCGCCTGTTGCCGGGCCAACCAGCTCAGTTTTTGTAGGCCTGATAAGCGTAGCGCCATCAGGCAATACCGACGACGCGCGCTAACTCTCTTTCACCGGCCCATGCACATGTGCCACCGGAACCGGGAGCCAGGCGCGGATCAGCAGGCCGCCGCGTTCGCTGGTGTCAATTTCCAGCAAACCGTTATGGTTGTCGATAATACGTTGCACAATCGCCAGACCAAGCCCCGTGCCGCTGGTGCTGCGCGCGCTGTCGCCGCGCACAAACGGCTGGAACAGATGCTTGCGCTGCTCGGGTTTAATCCCAGGCCCGTCATCTTCCACCTGGAACCAGGCGCGGTTGAGTTCGCTGCCGCTGCTGACCTTAATCCAGCCATTACCGTAACGCGCGGCGTTCACCACCATATTGGCCAGCGCGCGTTTGATAGAGAGCGGGTGCATTCGCAGCAGAATTTCTCCTGCCTGGAGATCGGTTTCTATCTCGCGCTCATAACCACTTTCGGCGGCGATCACTTCGCCAAGAACTGCATTGAGATCCGCCATCTCCATCGGCATCTCCTGCCCGGTGCGCAGGTAGTCGATGAATTGTTCGATGATCGCGTTGCACTCTTCGATATCTTTGTTAATCGATTCCGCCAGATAGCCGTCCTGCTCGCCCATCATCTCCGTCGCCAGACGAATACGGGTGAGCGGCGTGCGCAGGTCGTGGCTGACGCCCGCCATCAGCAAGGTGCGATCATCGGCAAGCTGCTTCACGCCTGCGGCCATATGGTTAAAGGCGCGGGTTACCGAACGTACTTCCGACGCGCCATATTCGCGCAGCGGCGGCGGGATCATGCCTTTACCGACCTGTAGCGCGGCATGTTCAAGGTCAACCAGGGGCCGGTTCTGAATACGGATAAACAGCCACGCACCGCCTATTGCCAGCAGCATGATCGCGAGTGTGTAACGGAACAGCGGCGAGAAATCGCCCTGATGGATTTCAGTAAGGGGAACGCGCACCCAGATGTTGGGAGACAACCAGGTTTTCAGCCAGACGACAGGCGAGCTTTTATTAACCTCGACGCGTACTTCCGTCGGGCCACCCAGCTGCGTCGCCATCTGCTGGCTTAAAAATTCGTAATGCTGCGCCCAGCGCAGCCCCGCCTCTTCCGCCGCTTCATCGGAATAGAGCGAGATACCAAGTTCGCGGTAAATTTCGCGACGGAACGCAGGCGGCACCACCAGCTGCGTACCGTCCTCCAGCTCAAGTTTATCGGTCATCAGCATACGGACTTCGTAGGCGAGGACCTTATTAAACTGCTGGAGGCTTGGCAAAATCGCGAAGTTCAGCACCACAAGATAGGTTGTCACCAGGCTGACAAACAGCAAGGTGACAATCAGCAACAACGTGCGGGCAAACGAACTTCGCGGAGAGAAGCGCAATCGCCTCATGCCTTAGAACCGTCCGGGACAAAGACGTAACCCAGGCCCCAAACGGTCTGGATATAGCGTGGATGGGCCGGATCTTCTTCCACCATGCGGCGCAGACGGGAGATCTGGACGTCGATGGAACGTTCCATGGCGGAGTACTCGCGACCACGCGCCAGGTTCATCAGTTTATCGCGGGAGAGCGGTTCGCGCGGGTGGCTCACCAGCGCTTTCAGTACCGCAAATTCCCCGCTGGTCAGCGGCATCGGCTCGTCTTCACGGAACATTTCACGCGTACCGAGATTCAGCTTGAACTTACCAAAGGCAATCACCGCCTCTTCCTGAGAAGGCGCGCCCGGCAGTTCGTTCGCCTGACGACGCAGCACCGCACGAATACGGGCCAGCAGTTCACGCGGGTTGAACGGTTTTGGAATGTAGTCGTCAGCGCCGATTTCCAGGCCGACGATACGGTCAACTTCTTCGCCCTTCGCCGTCACCATGATGATCGGCATTGGGTTGCTTTGGCTACGCAGACGGCGGCAGATGGACAAACCGTCTTCGCCTGGCAGCATTAAATCCAGTACCATAAGATGGAAGGATTCGCGGGTTAACAGACGATCCATCTGTTCGGCGTTGGCTACACTTCGAACCTGGAAACCCTGCTCGGTCAGATAACGTTCAAGCAGCGCACGCAGGCGCATGTCGTCATCGACCACCAGAATCTTATAATTCTCTTGCATTGTTTTTACTCCCAAAGGTTCGCAACAATTATCAGTGCGTATTCTTAAAAAAGCGTAAGCCGGTCACCAGTTAAATCTGGTATAAATTCCAGGCTAAATTGTTACAAAGCATATTTTACAGCGGCTTAAGTATACATTTAATCATAAGACACATTATTCATCCTGTTGGACTCTTTTGTGCTTTCCAACAGGCCAGCAGAAGGCAGGAAACGCGGATGAAAACGCCTTTAATTACCCGTGAAGGGTATGAAAAACTGAAAAAAGAGATGGATTACCTCTGGCGCGAGGAACGCCCGGAAGTCACCAAAAAAGTGACCTGGGCAGCAAGTCTGGGCGATCGCAGTGAAAACGCCGATTACCAGTACAACAAAAAGCGCCTGCGTGAAATCGACCGCCGCGTGCGTTATCTCACCAAATGTCTGGAAAACCTGAAGATTGTCGATTATTCACCGCAGCAGGAAGGCAAAGTCTTCTTTGGCGCGTGGGTGGAAATTGAAAACGACGACGGCGATGTGAAGCGTTTTCGCATTGTCGGCTACGATGAAATATTTGGTCGTAACGACTACATCTCAATTGATTCACCGATGGCGCGCGGCCTGCTGAAAAAAGAGGTTGGCGATCTGGCCGTGGTGCAAACGCCCGCCGGTGAGGCGAGCTGGTACATCAATGAGATCGAATATGTGAAGTAGCGCGCCTGGAACAATCCGAGAGAATACGGTGTCGACTGGCATTTTTGCCGGTCAATCCGTATAACTATCCCCTGATTTTTCGACCCAACAGATGACAACACCATGATGAATGATTCGCTCTGCCGCATTATTGCGGGTGAACTTCAGGCACGCGCAGAACAGGTGGAAGCCGCCGTTCGCCTGCTTGATGATGGGAATACCGTGCCGTTTATTGCACGTTATCGTAAGGAAGTCACCGGCGGTCTGGATGACACGCAGCTGCGTAATCTGGAATCCCGACTGGGCTATTTGCGTGAACTGGAAGATCGTCGCCAGACCATTCTTAAGTCGATCAGCGAGCAAGGTAAACTGACCGAATCGCTGGAAAAAGCCATCAACGACACCCTCAGCAAAACCGAGCTTGAAGACCTTTACCTTCCGTATAAACAAAAACGTCGCACGCGCGGGCAAATCGCCATTGAAGCCGGGCTGGAACCGCTGGCTGAGCTGCTGTGGAACGAACCGTCGCATGACCCGGAAACGGAAGCCGCCAAATTTATCGATGCCGACAAAGGCGTGGCCGACACCAAAGCCGCGCTGGATGGCGCACGCTATATCCTGATGGAGCGTTTTGCTGAAGACGCGGGCCTGCTGGCGAAAGTGCGTGATTATCTGTGGAAAAACGCCCACATCGTGGCGACCGTGGTGGCAGGCAAAGAGGAAGAAGGCGCGAAATTCCGCGACTACTTCGACCATCACGAACCGATTTCTACCGTGCCGTCTCACCGCGCGCTGGCGATGTTCCGTGGCCGCAACGAAGGCATCCTGCAACTCTCGCTGAATGCCGACCCGCAATTCGACGAGCCGCCGAAAGAGAGCCACGGCGAACAGATTATTATCGATCACCTTGGCCTGCGCCTGAACAACGCCCCGGCGGATAGCTGGCGCAAAGGCGTGGTGAGCTGGACATGGCGCATCAAGGTGCTGATGCACCTGGAAACCGAACTGATGGGCACCGTGCGCGAGCGCGCGGAAGACGAAGCAATTAACGTCTTCGCCCGTAACCTGCACGACCTGCTGATGGCGGCGCCTGCGGGCCTGCGCGCGACGATGGGCCTCGATCCGGGCCTGCGTACCGGCGTGAAAGTGGCCGTTGTTGATGGCACCGGCAAACTGGTCGCCACCGACACCATCTATCCGCACACGGGTCAGGCGGCGAAAGCAGCCGTTGCAGTCGCGGCGCTGTGCGAGAAACATAACGTTGAGCTGGTCGCTATCGGTAACGGTACGGCCTCGCGCGAAACGGAGCGTTTCTTCCTCGACGTGCAGAAACAGTTCCCGAAAGTGACGGCGCAGAAAGTGATCGTCAGCGAAGCAGGCGCATCGGTTTACTCCGCGTCTGAACTGGCGGCGCTGGAATTCCCGGACCTCGACGTTTCTCTGCGTGGCGCGGTCTCTATCGCCCGCCGTTTGCAGGACCCGCTCGCCGAGCTGGTAAAAATCGACCCGAAATCCATCGGCGTCGGCCAGTATCAGCATGACGTTAGCCAGACCTCGCTGGCGCGCAAGCTGGATGCGGTGGTGGAAGACTGCGTAAACGCCGTCGGCGTAGACCTGAATACCGCTTCCGTTCCGCTGTTGACTCGCGTGGCGGGCCTGACGCGCATGATGGCGCAGAATATTGTCAGCTGGCGTGATGAGAACGGTCAGTTCCAGAACCGTCAGCAACTGCTGAAAGTCAGCCGTCTGGGGCCAAAAGCGTTCGAGCAGTGCGCGGGCTTCCTGCGTATTAACCACGGCGACAACCCGCTGGATGCCTCAACGGTGCACCCGGAAGCGTATCCGGTGGTCGAGCGTATCCTGGCGCGGACTCAGCAGGCGCTGAAAGATCTGATGGGCAACAGCAGCGAGTTGCGTAACCTGAAAGCCTCTGAATTCACCGACGAGCGTTTCGGCGTGCCAACCGTCACCGATATCATTAAAGAGCTGGAAAAACCGGGCCGTGACCCGCGTCCTGAGTTTAAAACCGCGCAGTTCGCTGATGGCGTAGAAACCATGAATGACCTGTTGCCGGGGATGATTCTGGAAGGCGCGGTCACTAACGTCACCAACTTTGGTGCGTTTGTGGATATCGGCGTGCATCAGGATGGCCTGGTTCACATCTCGTCGCTGGCGGATAAGTTTGTGGAAGATCCACACACGGTGGTGAAAGCCGGCGATATCGTGAAAGTGAAGGTGCTGGAAGTGGACCTGCCGCGTAAACGTATTGCGCTCACCATGCGTCTGGACGAGCAGCCGGGTGAAACCAACGCCCGTCGCGGCGGTAATAGCAATGAGCGCAACCAGGGTAATCGCCCGGCGGCCAAAGCAGCAAAACCACGCGGTCGCGATGCGCAACCTGCGGGTAACAGCGCGATGATGGATGCGCTGGCGGCGGCGATGGGGAAAAAACGCTAACGCGTGCGGTTTGTGTTGCCGGGTGGCGCTGCGCTTACCCGGCCTACAAACCAGAAACGTCTGTGGGCCCGATAAACGTTATCGGGCTTTTTATTTCGGAAATAGATTAATTGTTTTTATATTTAGCATTATTATCACCGCATTAACATTCAATGAAATAAACAAACATACGGTTTACCCGAATTGTTTTGAGCCAAATCAACTTTGCGCCACTTTATTCTCAGAAAGAACATCCGGTCACATTTTATCTATTGAAGATACAAACCATTCTCATTATCATCGTATTGTAGATTAATTAACCTCTCTCATGTTCGCGCGCCTTTCCGTTCGTTTCTGTTGAACCCGCGCGACAGTGACTCGCGATGAAATAAGTAGGCCCTATGCAATTTACTCCTGATAGTGCGTGGAAAATTACTGGCTTCTCCCGTGAAATCAGCCCAGCCTGGCGTCAGAAACTGCTGTCGCTTGGTATGCTGCCCGGCTCCTCTTTCCAGGTAGTGCGTGTCGCGCCATTAGGCGACCCCATTCATATTGAAACGCGTCGAGTCAGTTTAGTCCTACGCAAAAAAGATTTGGAATTTCTGGATCTTGAATCCATTTCTCGTTAATCCGATTTAGCTGTTATAGAGTTCACAAAAAATGAAAAAACTAACCATTGGCTTAATTGGTAATCCTAATTCCGGCAAGACAACATTATTCAATCAATTAACCGGCGCACGTCAGCGCGTGGGTAACTGGTCCGGGGTGACGGTCGAGCGTAAAGAAGGGTTGTTTTCAACGACCGACCACAACGTCACGCTGGTCGACCTGCCAGGGACCTACTCCCTGACCACCATCTCCTCGCAAACCTCGCTCGATGAGCAAATCGCCTGCCACTATATTCTGAGCGGCGACGCCGACCTTCTGATTAACGTCGTCGATGCCTCCAACCTCGAGCGCAACCTCTATCTGACGCTGCAACTCCTTGAGCTGGGCATTCCCTGCATCGTGGCGCTCAACATGCTTGATATCGCGGAGAAACAGAAAATCCGCATTGATATCGATGCCCTCTCCGCCCGTTTGGGTTGCCCGGTCGTTCCGCTGGTTTCCACCCGTGGCCGCGGGATCGACGCACTGAAGCTGGCGGTTGACCGCTACCAAAGCAACGATGAGATTGAGCTGGTGCACTACGCCGCGCCGCTACTGCGTGAAGCAGAGAATCTGGCGCGCGCGATGCCGGAGTCTATTCCGGCAAAACAGCGCCACTGGCTCGGTATGCAGATGCTGGAAGGCGATATCTATAGCCGCGCCTATGCGGGCGATGCGGCAGATAAACTCGATATCGCGCTGGCTAACCTGAGCGACGAGCTGGATGACCCGGCGTTGCATATCGCCGATGCGCGTTACCAGAGCATCTCCGCCATTTGCGATAGCGTCAGTAATACGCTCACCGCCGAGCCAAGCCGCTTCACCGCTGCCGTGGATAAAATCGTACTCAACCGCGTGCTGGGGCTGCCGATCTTCCTATTTGTCATGTACCTGATGTTCCTGCTGGCGATTAACATCGGCGGCGCATTGCAGCCTATTTTCGACGGCGGCTCGGTCGCTATCTTTATTCACGGCATTCAATGGATTGGCGCAACACTGCACTTCCCGGAATGGCTGACGATTTTCCTCGCCCAGGGGATTGGCGGCGGGATCAACACCGTACTACCTCTGGTACCGCAAATCGGCATGATGTACCTGTTCCTCTCCTTTCTTGAGGATTCCGGCTACATGGCGCGTGCGGCGTTTGTTATGGACCGCCTGATGCAGTCACTTGGTCTACCGGGCAAATCCTTCGTGCCGCTGATTGTTGGTTTCGGCTGTAACGTGCCGTCGGTGATGGGTGCACGTACGCTGGACGCACCGCGTGAACGTCTGATGACTATCATGATGGCGCCGTTTATGTCCTGCGGCGCACGTCTGGCGATCTTCGCCGTCTTCGCGGCGGCGTTCTTTGGTCAACAGGGCGCGCTGGCGGTCTTCTCGCTTTACGTACTGGGCATCGTGATGGCGATCCTCACCGGTCTGATGCTCAAATACACCATCATGCGTGGTGAAGCCTCCCCGTTCGTGATGGAGCTGCCGGTTTATCACATCCCGCATCTGAAGAGCCTGTTTATCCAGACCTGGCAACGCCTGAAAGGCTTTGTGGTTCGCGCGGGTAAAGTCATCGTTATCGTCAGTATTTTCCTCAGCGCCCTGAACAGCTTCTCGCTGAGCGGCCAGGCGGTCGATAACATCAACGACTCGGCCCTTGCGTCAGTGAGCCGTCAGTTGACGCCGCTGCTGAAACCGATTGGTGTGCATGAAGACAACTGGCAGGCAGCGGTTGGCCTGTTTACCGGGGCGATGGCAAAAGAAGTGGTGGTCGGTACGCTGAACACGCTCTATACCGCTGAAAATATCCAGCAAGAAGATTTCGACCCGGCCACCTTTAGCCTGACCGACGAGCTTCTGGGCGCAGCCGATGAAACCTGGCAGAGCCTGAAAGACACCTTCAGCCTGAGCGTGCTGGCGAACCCAATCGAAGCCAGCAAAGGCGACGGGGAAATGGCGACCGGCGCGATGGGCGTGATGAGCAGCAAATTCGGCAGTGCCGCGGCGGCCTACAGCTACCTGATTTTCGTTCTGCTCTACATTCCGTGCATTTCGGTGATGGGCGCAATTGCCCGTGAATCCAGCCGCGGCTGGATGGGCTTCTCGGTGTTGTGGGGGCTGAACATCGCTTACTCACTATCAACGCTGTTTTATCAGGTCACCAGCTTCAAACAACACCCGCAGTACAGCCTGGTGTGCATTCTGGCGGTGATTCTGTTTAACGTGATAGTGATTGGCGCGCTGCGCCGGGCACGCAGCCGCGTGGATGTAAATCTGCTGGCGACGCGCAAAACCGTTCACGCTCATGAAACCTCTGGCAGCTGCCACTAAGGAGAGGCGATGGCATCGTTAATTGAGGTTCGCGATATGCTGGCACTGCAGGGACGCATGGGGGCATCACAACTCAGCGCGCAGTTACACACGCCGCAGCCGATGATCGATGCCATGCTCGAACGCCTGGAAGCGATGGGTAAAGCGCGTCGCGTGCAGGAAGAGGCGGACGGCTGTCTGTCGGGAAGCTGTAAGCAGTGCCCGGAAGGGCGCGCCTGCCTGAGCGAGTGGTGGGTGCTGTGCTGATCTGCCCGGTGGCGCGTTGCTTACCGGGCCTACAAAATGGGCCAACATCCGCTTAGCCGTAGGCCGGATAAGCGCAGCGCTATCCGGCAAAAATGCAGGCACTCATGGCAAAAGCGGGTCCGAAGACCCGCTTTTTTAATTACTTATAAACGTCTGCGTTACCGTGCACAGTTTTCTCATTCTTTGAACCGGCGATAATCACATAGTACTTCCCGCCCAGCTCATCCGCTTTTTTCGACAAATCGCGCTTCGCATCCATCGGCGAGGTGGTGCGCGAAGTAGTAATTTCACCAATTTTGGTGAGATTCATCTTCGCGACATCTTCTTTCTGAATCTCTTGTGCCGCCAGCGCACCAAAAGAGAGCGAGCCCATAACCAGAGTCGCGACAATACCTGTAACAAGTTTCATAACGTTATCCCTATATAAGTTTTTGTTTTATATGCGGTACGCAACGGCTATCAACGCATTAAGCGTACCGGCAGGATAAGTATTATTCCGCTTTGAAACTTTTGCCATGTGGACGCAAAAATTAAATTTTAGCGTCGGCAAACTCGCGAATAACCTGACAAAATTCATCCGGATGCGAGATAAACGGCGCATGGGCGGCTTTGGCAAAAAGGTACGATTCACTCTGCGGCCACAGGGCATCGAGTTGGGGCACTATTTTGCGCGGCACCAGACCATCCAGTCGGCCATAAAGACGCAGGAAAGGTTTGTCCAGCGAGGTCAGCGCCTGACGCAAATCAGCGGTTTTGAGGATCTCCAGCCCGCCATTAAGCGCTTCGACGGTCGGCATCGGCAGTGACAGTACCGTGCTTTTCAGCGCACGCGCATCCTGTCTGGCGCTTTCCGTGCCCAGCGTTTGCAGTGCGAGGAAGCGCTCAACGGTACGCTGAAAATCTTCACTCAGTTGCTGCTGGAAGCCCGCCAGAATCTCGGGCTTGATGCCGACCCAGTCGTCCTGCGCACAGAAGCAAGGTGATGATGCGACGGTAATCAGCGCCTGGACGCGTTGTGGATGCGTCAGGGCTATCTGGCTCGCCACCAGCCCGCCGAGGCTCCAGCCCAACCAAATCGCCTGTTCAGGCGCCTGTGCAAGAACACGCTCCGCCATCGCATCCAGCGACATTGCACCGAAATCACGGCTGCGGCCAAAGCCTGGCAGGTCGACAAGATGCAGCGTGAAATGCGCGCTCAGTTCCGGCGTTATGCAATCCCACACCTGCGCGTTCAGCCCCCATCCGTGCAGCAGCACAAGATGACAATCTCCTTCACCTTTGGTTTGCCACCAAACGTTGTTCATCAGTTATTGTTCCCACATCCAGCTTTCGAGGTGCAATATGCTAACAGTCCACAGCTTGTGCTGGCTATGCCAAATGCCGCTGGCGATCCCACGATGGGGCGTCTGCTCCCGCTGCGCGCGAACGTTATTCAACACACAACCGCGCTGCCCACAATGCGGCCTTCCGGCAGCGATCGGGCACGTCGTATGCGGGCGCTGCCTGCGTAAGGCGCCGCCCTGGAGCCGGTTAATAGCGGTGAATGATTATGTCCCGCCGCTCAGTCATTTGATTCATGAATTTAAATTCTGCGATAAGCCGGAGCTCGCCCCGATTCTGGCACGGCTCATGCTATTGAACGCGCGGCAAAGGTCGGGATTACCCCGGCCCGACCGGCTCATCAGCGTGCCGCTCTGGCAGCGACGCCACTGGCGACGGGGATTTAATCAGAGCGACCTGTTGTGTCAGGCGCTGGCAAAATGGCTTGGCTGCGCCTGGCATCCTTTTGCCCTTAAACGGGTGCGAAAAACCGCCACCCAGCACCAGCTCAGCGCGCGGTTACGCGCCCGTAACCTGAAAAATGCCTTCCGGCTTGAATTACCGGTGAAGGGGCTCCATATGGTGATTGTGGATGATGTCGTCACTACGGGCAGCACTGTCGCCGAAATTTCCCGCCTGCTTTTGCGAAACGGCGCGGCGAGCGTTCAGGTATGGTGCCTGTGTCGCACCTTGTAGACCCCCTCTGATGGGCGTATTATAACCAACTAAAGTAGTCAACTATTAGGCCAAAGCTATGATCCGTATTTCCGATGCTGCACAAGCGCACTTTGCCAAACTGCTGGTAAATCAGGAAGAAGGTACACAAATCCGCGTATTTGTTATCAATCCTGGCACGCCAAACGCAGAATGTGGCGTTTCTTATTGCCCGCCGGATGCGGTGGAAGCAAGTGACACTGCCCTGAAATTTGAACAACTCACCGCCTATGTCGATGAGCTGAGCGCACCGTATCTCGAAGATGCGGAAATCGATTTTGTTACCGATCAGTTGGGTTCTCAACTGACCCTGAAAGCGCCTAACGCCAAAATGCGTAAAGTGTCTGACGATGCGCCGCTGATGGAACGCGTTGAGTACATGATTCAGGCGCAGGTTAACCCGCAGCTGGCAGGCCACGGTGGCCGCGTGACGCTGATGGAAATCACCGACGAAGGTTACGCGATTCTGCAATTCGGCGGCGGCTGTAACGGTTGCTCGATGGTAGACGTGACGCTGAAAGAAGGGATTGAAAAGCAGCTGCTGGCTGAATTCCCGGAACTGAAAGGCGTGCGCGACCTGACTGAACACCAGCGCGGCGAACACTCTTACTACTAAGTTTTCCCCCCTTCCCTGATTGCCCGGTGGCGCTGCGCTTACCGGGCCTACGTGTTTGTGCTCCCCTTTTGCCCGGTGGCGCTACGCTTACCGGGCCTACGGTTTGTGCTGCTGTTGCCCGATGCGCTTCGCTTATCGGGCCTACGTGACTGTGCCTGCTTTTGCCCGATGCGCTTTGCTTATCGGGCCTACGTGACTGTGCAGATTTTGTAGGCCGGATAAGGCGAAGCCGCATCCGGCAAATGCTTCACACCACACAAATCCATCCCCGTAATGTTACCGCGCAACATGGCTCGCAATTCCCTATACACATCTTTGCAAAAACCCGGCAAATAGTATGACATCCGTCTCAATTTTTACATTTATGCTGCCTGGGTAATTCTCACCCTTGCATGTTACCCGTATCATCCGCCCCATAGCGTCGTCACGCAAATCAATAGCCAGCTATCCTTTAGCAGGCAAAAGTGAGATTCCGACGCAATGAAGTGTGTCCACCCTCTCCAGGGGACAATTGGACGTTGTCACTGAAACAATGACGTTACCCATATAAATTAAAGGCCAGGTGCATCATGCCATTAGTCATAGTAGCTATCGGGGTTATCCTGTTATTACTGCTGATGATCCGTTTTAAAATGAACGGCTTTATTGCCCTTATCCTGGTGGCGCTCGCCGTCGGGTTGATGCAGGGTATGCCGCTCGACAAAGTCATCGTCTCTATCAAAAACGGTGTAGGTGGAACCCTGGGCAGCCTTGCGCTGATTATGGGCTTCGGCGCAATGCTCGGTAAACTGCTGGCAGACTGCGGCGGTGCTCAGCGTATCGCCACCACGCTTATCGAAAAGTTCGGCCGCAAAAACATTCAGTGGGCAGTGGTTCTGACCGGTTTCACCGTCGGTTTTGCCCTGTTCTATGAGGTTGGTTTCGTTCTGTTGCTGCCGCTGGTCTTCACCATCGCCGCTTCCGCGCGTATTCCGCTGCTGTATATCGGTGTACCGATGGCTGCCGCGCTGTCCGTTACGCACGGCTTCCTGCCGCCGCACCCGGGCCCGACCGCGATTGCAACCATCTTCCACGCAGACATGGGTAAAACCCTGCTGTACGGTACGCTGCTGGCAATCCCGACTGTGATTCTGGCAGGTCCGGTTTATGCGCGCTGCCTGAAAAGCATCGACAAACCCATTCCGGAAGGTCTGCACAACCCGAAAACCTTCACCGAAGAAGAAATGCCTTCTTTCGGCGTGAGCGTTTGGACAGCTCTGGTTCCAGTTATCCTGATGGCCCTGCGCGCCATTGCAGAAATGGTGCTGCCGAAAGGCCACGCGGTGCTGCCGTACGCTGAATTCTTCGGCGACCCGGTAATGGCTACGCTGATTGCCGTACTGATTGCCGTGTTCACGTTCGGCCTGAACCGTGGTCGTAACATGGACCAGGTGAACGATACGCTGACCTCTTCCATCAAAATCATTGCCATGATGCTGTTGATCATTGGCGGTGGCGGTGCGTTTAAGCAGGTTCTGGTTGATAGCGGCGTGGACAAATACATCGCGTCAATGATGCATGGCTCCAACGTTTCTCCGCTGCTGATGGCCTGGTCTATTGCCGCCGTGCTGCGTATCGCGCTGGGTTCTGCAACCGTTGCAGCCATCACTGCCGGTGGTATCGCGGCCCCGCTGATTGCCACTACTGGCGTGAGCCCAGAGCTGATGGTTATCGCGGTTGGTTCCGGCAGCGTTATCTTCTCTCACGTGAACGATCCAGGTTTCTGGCTGTTCAAAGAGTACTTCAACCTGACTATCGGCGAGACCATCAAGTCCTGGTCGATGCTGGAAACCATCATCTCCGTGTGTGGTCTGGTTGGTTGTCTGCTGCTGGGAATGGTTGTTTAAGTGTAAACCGTCATCCGACACAAAAAGAACCCGCCATCTGGCGGGTTCTTTTTTTTACTTCTTCTTACCTGCCGCTTTGCGCCGCTTATCCAGGTCCTTAATCAGCTTATTCACCCGTTCATCGGCAAACATCTGCTCAAGACTGGTGGTCAGCTTACGACGCCAGTTTTTGTACTGATCGCTGGTACCGGGGATATTGACCGGCTCTTCCATATTCAGCCAGTCTTCCGGTTGCAGCCCCAGCAGTGCGCTGTTGCTGTCAGCGATATAACGCTGCATACCGCGATTAAGCGTGTCGGTCATGCTCATCAGGCTGGCTTTATGCCCGGCACGTTTTGGCAGCACGCCATATTTGTGCAGCGCATCCAGCAAGCCCTGCTTCGCCAGTTCGCGATCCTGGTACAAACCACGTAACACCACTTCGTCAGGATAAAGCCCCAGCGCCCGACCCAGCGTCAGGTCACCGCTTTCCCAGTAACCGCGCAGCGTCGGCAGGTCATGGGTGGTGGCGACCGCCATGGATTGCTCCGGATACGCTTTTGGCGCACGGAAGGTTTTGTCGCTGTCATTTTCGAAGTAGAGCACTTTGTATGAGTAAACTCCGCTCTTGCGCAGTTTGCCGACAATCTCCACCGGTACGGTACCGAGATCTTCGCCAATCACCATGCAGCGATGGCGTTTACTCTCCAGCGCCAGAATCGACAGCAGATCGTCCACCGGATAATGCACGTACGCGCCGTGGTCCGCCGTTTCACCGTACGGTATCCACCACAGACGCAGCACGGACATCACGTGGTCGATACGCAGCGCGCCGCAGTTTTTCATGTTCGCGCGCAGCAGGTCGATAAACGGCTCGTAGGCACGCGCGGTAATGATGTGCGGGTCCATCGGCGGCAGGCCCCAGTTTTGCCCCAGCGGCCCGAGGATATCCGGCGGTGCGCCTACTGACGCTTTCAGGCAGTAAAGCTCGCGGTCACACCAGGTTTCCGCGCCGCCTTCCGCCACGCCCACGGCGAGGTCGCGATAAAGGCCAATCGGCATGTCATGTTGCTGGCTTTCCTGCCAGCAGGCCGCAAACTGGGTGTACGCCAGCCATTGCAGCCAAAGGTAGAAATCGACTTCATCGGCATGCTGCGCGCAGAACGCACGCACTTCCGGGCTATCGACATCCTGATACGCTTTCGGCCAGGCAGGCCAGCCCCAGCGCAGTTTGTCGATTTTCACCTGGTTGGCATGCAGCGCATCATACGCCGCCTGCCAGTAAAGGCTTTCACCTTCACGTTCCACAAAGTTGCGGAACTGGGTCATCTGCGCGTCATCGCGTTTAGCAAAACGCTTCCACGCCATACGCAGCGCGGTCATTTTCAGTTCTGTAACCGCCGTGTAGTCAACCCAGACCGCATCGCAGGCGGCTTTCAACGCTTTCTGCGTGGCCGGTTTTTTCCACCAGGCCTGCGCTTCTTCGCTGTGCTGGAAATCCTCCACCGCATTGACATCGATATAAATCACATTCAGCCAGCGGCGTGAAGACGGGCTGTACGGGCTGGCACTTTCCGGATTCGCCGGATAGAGCGCGTGAATCGGGTTGAGGCCGATAAACGCCCCGCCGCGTTTGGCGATTTCCGGCAGCATCGCCTTCAGGTCGCCAAAGTCGCCAATTCCCCAGTTCTTTTCAGAACGCAGGGTGTA
Organism: Pseudocitrobacter sp. 2023LY-00077; assembly: GCF_055796175.1. NCBI lineage: Bacteria > Pseudomonadati > Pseudomonadota > Gammaproteobacteria > Enterobacterales > Enterobacteriaceae > Pseudocitrobacter > Pseudocitrobacter sp. 2023LY-00077. The sequence continues at coordinate 72,246 of NZ_JBSPEI010000003.1, forward strand.
GAGCTGCACGCAGGCGCCCCACAGTTTTTCTTTCTCTTTCAACGCCAGCGGTTCATAGCAGCGTTCCGGGGCGACAATCACCCGGCAGTGCCAGCGTTCATCAGACTGGGTCAGCGTAAGGGAGTGATAGCCCTCAGGCAGACGCGCGGGCAGCGCCAGGTTTTTGCCTCCTGTCGCCTCCCCCTGATATTGCTTGCCCTCTTCGGTGGTCAGCAGCCAGTGAAACTCACCGCTACCTTCAACCGTCAGGGCCATTTTTTTGCCATGCGTCCAGACCATGACGTTCGGGACGGGCGTCACCGCCACTTTCGTGGCGGTAGCGTGCATTGCGTCCAGCAAACGCCGTTTGGTGTCAGCACCGATAGACTGCGGTTTACCGTGCGCATTGATATAGTTGGGGCTGATCCCCGCCGCCAGCGCGGCATTGTCGAGGCGTTTGCTTTCCATAGGCCTGTCCTTAGCGTTTTGCCTGCCAGATACGTTTCTGATAATCGCGAATGGAGCGATCGGAGCTAAACATGCCGCAGCGCGCGGTGTTCAGGATAGTGGCGCGAGTCCACGCTTCCTGATCGCGATACAGCACATCGACCTGTTTCTGCGCTGCCACGTAGGCTTCAAAATCGGCCAGCACCAGGTACGGGTCGCCGCCTTTCAGCAGGCTGTGCAGCATCTGGTCGAACGCGTGTTTGTCACCATCGCTGTATTTACCGCTCTCCAGCTCTTTGAGCACCGCGTCCAGCAGTTTGTCTTTCTTACGCCATTTCAGCGGATCGTAACCTTTCGCTTTCAGCGCCTTCACCTGTTCAACGGTGTTACCGAAGATGAAGATGTTTTCATCGCCGACCACTTCCGCGATTTCCACGTTCGCACCGTCCAGCGTACCGACGGTCAACGCACCGTTCAGCGCCAGCTTCATGTTGCCGGTACCAGACGCTTCTTTGCCTGCGGTAGAGATCTGTTCGGAGACATCCGCCGCCGGGATCAGTTTTTCCGCCGCCGACACACAGTAATCCGGCAGGAAGACCACTTTCAGCTTGTCGCCCACTTTCGGATCGTTGTTGACGGCTTCTGCCACCTTGTTAATCGCGAAGATGATGTTCTTCGCCAGGTAATAGCCCGGCGCTGCTTTCGCACCGAACAGGAATACGCGCGGTACGCGGTCTGCCTGCGGGTTCTCGCGGATCTCTTTATACAGTGCCAGAATGTGCAGCAGGTTCAGGTGCTGACGTTTGTATTCATGCAGGCGCTTGATTTGGATATCAAAAATCGCCTGAGTATTGATTTCAATGCCGGTACGCGCTTTCACGAACTCAGCCAGGCGCTCTTTGTTGGCCTGTTTGATCTCGCGGTATGTCTGGCGGAATTTCGCGTCATCGGCGAATTTCTCGAGGTTGATCAACTGGTCGAGATCGTTCGCCCACTCTTTCTTCAGCGACTTATCAAGCAACGCAGCCAGTGCCGGGTTGCACTGTTTGATCCAGCGACGCGGCGTAATACCGTTGGTGACGTTGTGGAATTTGTTCGGCCACAGCTGGTGATATTCCGGGAACAGATCTTTCACCACCAGGTCGGAGTGCAGCGCGGCGACGCCGTTCACCGCAAAGCCGCTGACCACGCACATGTTCGCCATGCGCACCCGTTTGTCGTGTACCACAGCCAGTTTCGCCCATACGGCTTTGTCGCCCGGCCAGGTTTTATCAACCAGCTTTTTAAAGCGCGCATTGATTTCGTTGATGATCTGCATATGGCGCGGCAGCAGCGCTTTAATCAGTTTTTCATCCCAGCACTCGAGCGCTTCCGGCATCAGGGTGTGGTTGGTGTAGGCGAATGTTTTGCTGGTGATAGCCCAGGCGTCATCCCAGCTCAGCTGGTGCTCATCAATCAGCACGCGCAGCAGTTCCGGAATGGCGATCGTTGGGTGTGTATCGTTAAGCTGAATGACTTCGAAATTCGCCAGTTCATGCAGTTTGCGGCCCGCCAGATGATGACGACGCAGAATATCCGCCACTGAACAGGCGCACTGGAAGTATTGCTGCATCAGGCGCAGTTTTTTACCCGCCGTATGGTTGTCGTTCGGGTAGAGTACTTTCGTCAGTTTTTCGGCGTCGATGCCCTGCTGTTCTGCACGCAGGAAGTCGCCGTCGTTGAATTTGGTCAGGTTAAACGGATGCGCGTGCTTCGCCTGCCACAGGCGCAGCGGCTGTGCGATGCCGTTACGGTAGCCGAGTACCGGCAGGTCCCAGGCTTCACCGGTGATTTCAAATGCCGGGGTCCAGTGACCCTCTTTGCTGACTTTTCCGCCAATACCGACCAGCACATCCAGCGCCGCGTTGTGGCGGAACCACGGGTAGCTACCGCGCTGCCAGTCATCCGGCGCTTCCATCTGCTGACCATCGGCAAAGGACTGACGGAATAAGCCATATTGATAGTTCAGGCCATAGCCCGTCGCCGACTGACCCACGGTCGCCATGGAGTCGAGGAAGCAGGCCGCCAGACGCCCCAGGCCACCGTTACCCAACGCCGGGTCCGTTTCTTCTTCCAGCAGGTCGGTCAGATGAATATCGAACGGCTTGAGCGCATCGCTCACGCCCTCATACCAGCCGAGGTTCAGCAGGTTGTTGCCAGTCAGACGACCAATCAGAAACTCCATCGAAATGTAGTTCACGTGGCGTTGATCCTTCGCCGGTTTCGCCACGGGCTGAGCGGACAGCATTTCTGCCAGCGCACCGCTCACAGCCTGCCACCACTGGTGAGAGGTCATCTCAGAAGCAGCCTGTAAACCAAATCGTTGCCACTGACGCGTCAGGGCAGCCTGAAACAGTTCTTTATTGAAGGTTGGCTGTGACATAGGGAATTCGAGTCCTTTTTACATAAACGTTAGTGATAGTTTGCCTGGCTGACTGGGTGTCTTCCTCATCCCGTCCCGGATTAGGCGGGGAGGAGTCGCAGGGATGAGCGAAAAATGTGATCGCAGACACTATTACATGATTCACTAATTCCTGATTTGCGCAAATTTTACCCAGCATCAGGCGGCCATCCATTCTGCCTGGCGGCAGTTTCAGTTATCAGAACGAAGATATCCGCGCGGTATGTCATAAAAATGAAATGGTGTTTTTCCTAATTTATGGCCGCAAGGAAATAGTTACGCTGATGAAATAACCTGAAATGAAAATAAGATGATCCATGATGCAAATAGCGCAGCTGACTATAAATTTAATAGTTGTTTAATTAACCCCATGCCCTTTGTCGCTTTTTCAGAGTTTTACTCTTTTTGACAAACCCAGTCACCACGCGCCCTGCAACCGGTCTCCGTAATTCAAATGGGCAATAAGTAGAATTGTGACAGAGTGCAAATTCGCAGACATCAAAACCGGACATAACTTGCAATAAATTGTCATTTGGCCGACCTTTGTATTGATTAATTACGAGCCCTAAAAAAAATATTTTTCTCTCCTCACAGTGAAGTGATTGCTATGTTGATTCCGTCAAAATTAAGTCGACCCGTCCGTCTTGAACACACAGTGATTCGGGAACGGCTGCTGGCGAAGCTTTCAGGCGCGAACAATTATCGTCTGGCGCTGATCACCAGCCCTGCAGGTTATGGCAAGACGACGCTCATTTCACAGTGGGCGGCGGGAAAAAACGAACTGGGTTGGTACTCCCTTGATGAAGGGGATAACCAGCAGGAACGGTTCGCCAGCTACCTTATCGCCGCGATTCAGCAGGCGACGGGCGGCCATTGCAGCGCCAGTGAAAACATGGTGCAAAAACGCCAGTATGCGAGCCTGTCATCGCTGTTTTCTCAGCTTTTTGTCGAGCTGAGCGAGTGGCAGAAACCGCTGTATCTGGTGATTGACGATTATCATCTGATCACCAATCCGGTGATCCACGACGCCATGCGCTTTTTCCTGCGCCATCAGCCGGAAAACCTGACGCTGGTTGTCCTGTCGCGTAATTTGCCGCAGTTGGGTATCGCCAACCTGCGCGTGCGCGATCAACTGCTGGAAATCGGCAGCCAACAGCTGGCCTTTAACCATTGTGAAACCAAACAATTCTTCGACTGCCGCCTCACCTCGCCTATCGAGCTTGCGGAGAGTGGCCGTCTGTGTGACGACGTTGCCGGTTGGGCGACGGCGTTACAGCTGATCGCCCTGTCGGCGCGTCAGCGCAATAATGCCACGCAGCACTCCGCCCGCCGTCTCTCCGGCATTAACGCCAGCCATCTGTCCGATTATCTGGTCGATGAAGTGCTGGATAACGTGGAGCCTGCAACGCGTAATTTCCTGCTGAAAAGTTCGCTGCTGCGCTCGATGAACGACGCGCTCATTGTGCGCGTGACCGGCGAAGAAAACGGCCAGATGCGGCTGGAAGAGATTGAGCGTCAGGGGCTGTTCCTGCAACGCATGGATGACTCCGGTGAATGGTTTAACTATCACCCGCTGTTCTGTAGCTTCCTGCGCCAGCGCTGTCAGTGGGAACTGGCGACAGAGTTACCCGATATTCATCGCGCCGCCGCCGAAAGCTGGATGGCGCAAGGCTTCCCGAGCGAGGCGATTCATCACGCGCTTGCGGCGGGCGACCCCAAAATGCTGCGCGATATTCTGCTGAATCACGCCTGGGGTCTGTTCCATCACAGCAAACTCGCGCTGCTGGAAGAGTCGCTCTCCGCCCTGCCGTGGGAAAGCCTGCTGGAAAACCCGCGTCTGGTACTGTTACAGGCATGGCTGATGCAGAGCCAGCATCGCTATAGCGAAGTTAACACCCTATTGGCGCGTGCCGAACAGGAGATGGACTTCGAGATGGACAAAGCCCTGCATGGCGATTTCAATGCCCTGCGCGCGCAGGTGGCAATTAACGATGGCGACCCGGAAGAAGCGGAACGTCTGGCGATGGTTGCCCTTGATGAGCTGCCGCTGGCAAGCTTCTACAGCCGTATCGTCGCCACCTCCGTGCACGGCGAAGTGCTTCACTGCAAAGGGCAACTGGGGCAGTCGCTGTCGGTGATGCAGCAAACGGAGCAGATGGCGCGCCGTCATGATGTCTGGCATTACGCCCTGTGGAGCCTGATCCAACAAAGTGAAATTCTGTTTGCCCAGGGCTTTTTGCAGGCCGCCTGGGAGTGCCAGGAAAAAGCGTTCCAGCTGATCCGCGATCAGCATCTCGAACAGTTGCCAATGCACGAGTTCCTGCTGCGCATTCGCGCGCAGTTGCTGTGGGCGTGGGCACGTCTGGATGAAGCCGAAGCCACTGCGCGTACCGGCATGGACGTGCTGGTAAACTATCAGCCGCAGCAGCAGCTTCAGTGCCTGGCGCTGCTGGTACAATGCTCTCTGGCGCGCGGCGATCTCGACAATGCCCGCAGCCACCTGAACCGTCTGGAAAATTTACTCGGGAATGGCCCGTATCACAGCGACTGGGTCTCTAACGCCGATAAAGTGCGGGTAATTTACTGGCAAATGGTTGGCGACAAAAAATCCGCCGCCAACTGGTTGCGCCATACGCCAAAACCGGCATTCGCCAACAACCACTTCCTGCAAAGCCAGTGGCGCAACATCGCCCGCGTGCAGATCCTGCTCGGCGAATTTGATGCCGCTGAAATGGTGCTGGAAGAGTTGAACGAAAATGCGCGTTCGCTGCGTCTGATGAGCGATCTCAACCGTAACCTGCTGTTGTTGAATCAACTGTACTGGCAGGCAGGGCGGAAAAACGAAGCCCAGCGCGTACTGCTGGAAGCGCTGACGCTGGCCAACCGCACCGGGTTTATCAGCCACTTTGTGATTGAGGGCGAAGCGATGGCGCAGCAGTTGCGTCAGCTTATTCAGCTCAACACACTGCCGGAACTCGATCAGCATCGCGCTCAGCGCATTCTGCGTGAAATCAATCAGCATCATCGGCATAAGTTCGCGCACTTTGATGAGAACTTCGTCGAACGTCTGCTGAATCACCCGGAAGTGCCGGAGCTCATCCGCACCAGCCCGCTCACACAGCGTGAATGGCAGGTGCTGGGGCTTATCTACTCGGGTTACAGCAATGAACAGATTGCCGGTGAACTGGACGTGGCCGCCACGACCATCAAGACGCATATCCGTAATCTGTACCAGAAACTGGGCGTGGCACATCGTCAGGATGCGGTACAGCACGCGCAACAGCTGCTGAAAATGATGGGATATGGCGTTTAATATATATTTTGGTGGTAAATTATTATCACCAAAATATATTGTATATTGATACTTCTAATTAAGAAGAGATAGCTACGTCACATTAGAGAAGAAACATAAATCAGAAGTGAAAAATTAGAATATTTCTTCCCCGCCTCACCTTTTATAACTACTGCTGCGAGTTGGCACGTTATAAAAGGGTGATTATATGTCGGCATTAACCGAAAAAGTCAGTGCTAAAGAGAAGTTTGGATTTGGTTTGGGCGATGCCGCAAGCCATATTGTTTTCGATTCCTCTGTTGCTATTCTGGCGTACTTCTACACAAATATTTATGGCTTACCCCCGGCGGTAATGGGGACATTATTTTTAGTTGTCAGAGTCCTGGACGCCATTACCGACCCTATCATGGGCGCAATTGCGGACCAGACAAAAAGCCGCTGGGGGCGTTTTCGTCCGTGGCTGTTAATTATCTGCGTACCGTTTGCCGTGAGCTGCATTTTAGTTTATTCCACGCCAGACTTTGATCAGACAGGAAAAATCATTTACGCCGTCATCGCCTATATATTTATGACGCTAATGTATACCGCGATTAATATTCCTTACTGCTCACTGGGTGCGGCCATTACTGCCGATCCGTCTGAAAACCTCTCCCTGCAATCCTGGCGCTTCGCCATCGCACCTATTGGCGGTGCAATGGGTACGGCGCTGATTCTTCCGCTGGCAGACTTCCTTGCACCAGGCGATCGCGCAAGCGGTATGCAGTGGGCGATGGGGATATTTGGTGTCATTGGCTGCATTATGTTCCTGATCTGCTTCCTGACCACCAAAGAACGTATTGAACCGGTGAAAGAAGAGAACCTGAATATTCTGCGCGACGTGAAAATCCTGGCGAAAAACGATCAGTGGTGGATTCTGTCGGTTTATAACCTGGCGATGTTGTGTGGCGTCGTTGTGCGCGGCAGCTTACTGGTTTATTTCGTGCAATATATCCTGAATCAGGGTAGCAGCGTTATTTCCATGTTTATGCTGGCGACAACGGTTGCTGCGGTGGTCGGAAGCCTGGCCGCAAAACCATTGGGTTCAAAAGTGTGCAAAATCCGCGCTTCCGTGTGGGTAAACATTCTGAGTGCCTTAATTGGCTTGCTGTTCCTCGTGTTGCCAACGGAATACTGGATCCCGGCATTTATCGTTCACATTATTCTGAACGTATTGCAGGGCATTAACGCGCCGCTGCAATGGTCAATGATCACCGATGCCAACAACTACGGCGAATGGAAGACTCAGCGTCGTATTACCGGTATGAACGTCGCAGCGAATATTTTTATCATCAAACTGGGCGTGGCAATTGGTGGCGCACTGACGGGCTGGGGCCTGGCTTTCTACGGCTATCAGGCTGGCGTGGAGCATCAATCCGCCGAAGCGATTCGCGGCGTACTGATTCTGTTTACCGTGTTACCGGCTATCTTCTATCTGATTACCGCGATTTCCATTCGCTACTATCAGCTGACGGAAGACAAAATGAATGCCATCGTGACTGACCTGAGCAAAGGGCAGTTCCAGATGTAACGAATGCCGGATGGCGCTTCGCTTATCCGGCCTACAAGCACTCTGTAGGCCGGATAAGGCGCAGCCGCCATCCGGCACTTCTCACCGCTACTCCCGACACAACTCCAGCTGGATGTTATGTTCGGCAATCACCTTCATTACCCCATCCGGCGGCAACACATCTGTGTAGACTGCATCCACCATGCTGATACTGCCCATATTCACCATCGCGTTACGGCCAAACTTAGAATGGTCAACCACCAGCATCACATGACGCGAGTTCTCAATGATGGCGCGCTTGGTGCGCACTTCATGGTAATCAAACTCAAGCAGCGAACCGTCGCTGTCGATGCCGCTGATCCCCAGAATGCCGAAATCGAGGCGGAACTGAGAGATAAAATCGAGTGTCGCTTCACCGATAATCCCGCCGTCACGGCTGCGCAATTCACCGCCCGCGAGGATGATGCGAAAATCTTCCTTCACCATCAGCGTATTAGCCACGTTGAGGTTATTGGTGACGATACGCAGGTCACTATGATTTAGCAGGGCGTGGGCGACCGCTTCCGGTGTGGTGCCGATATCGATAAACAGCGTAGAGCCGTTCGGGATTTCGCTGGCCACCTTACGGGCAATGCGCTCTTTCTCCGCCGTCTGCGTCGATTTTCGGTCGTGCCACGAGGCATTTACCGAACTTGACGGTAACGCCGCGCCGCCGTGGTGGCGCAGGATCATCTTCTGCTCCGCCAGGTCGTTCAGGTCGCGGCGGATGGTTTGTGGGCTAACGGAAAAGTGCTCTACCAGCTCTTCAGTGCTGACATAGCCCTGCAATTTGACCAGCTCAATTATCGCGTCATGACGTTGTGTTTGTTTCATGGTGAGTCCCTGAAAAAATTACGCGCGCTTTCGCGCATTTAGCGTATCGACAAACGCCATCGCCAGACCGACCACCAGGCCGGTAACATGTGCGCCATTGGCAATCGACATGCCAAAAAGATCAAACCAACCGGCAACCAGCCAGACCAACGAAAAGATAATCAACCCACGCTGCAGGTAAATACCGCTGTCCGGATCGCGCTCGCCACGCAGCCAGACGTAACCCATCAGCGCATACACCACGCCAGACAGCCCACCAAACCATGGGCCACTAAACTGGTGCTGGATAAAACCGCTCAACAGCGCACTGATCGCGGTGATCACTACCAGTTTACCGCTGCCGATGCGTTTCTCCACCGCCCCACCGAGATACCACCACCACAGCAGGTTAAACAGAATATGCAGCACCGAGAAATGCATGAGCGCGTGGCTAAAGTAGCGCCAGGCTTCAAACTGCACCGAGCTGTCATAGGGCCAGGCCAGCCACATCATCACGGCCTGATCGCCCACCACATTCATCAGGACGAAAACCAGAATACAGGCGATCATCACCGCCATGGTCACCGGACCGGCATTGGCTTTCAGCGTTTCGAGGAACGGGAAACGACGATAGTGCAGCCCACTGTTGGTGTGGCCCGATTGCCAGCTCGCCGCCAGATAACGCGGATCTGCCGGGTTTTCCAGAAAGCGGGTCAGCTCGGCGCGCACACGTTCTGCCTGACTTTCATCTGCGAGCCAGACATCACTCTGAGTATGTTGTTGTATTGTCAGGATAATACCCTGCGTCGCCATATAGTCCACAAAGGCCTGGGCGACGCGCGGGTTAGTAAAAGAGGTGATCATCAACATGCAGAGGGTCGCTTATTCCACACAAAGGGGGACAGTATAACATCGCATTCAAATGCCTAAAGCGCGATGTGTTCAACCTCTGCCGGGAAGTGGCGATGCCAGGCGTCGAAGCCGCCGTCCACGCTGTAGACTTCATCGTAGCCCTGCTGTAGCAGATATTGCGCTGCGCCTTTGCTGCTGTTGCCGTGATAGCACATCACCATCACCGGCGTGTCAAAATCGTTGTCGCGCATAAATGCGCCCAGCGTATCGTTGGTCAGATGAAACGCACCCGGTGTGTGGCCCAGCGCATAACTCTGCGGGTCACGAATATCGACCAGCACGGCGGTCTGCTGGCGTAACTTCTGGTGCGCTTCTTCTACATTGATACACACAAACTGTTCCATGGTTTCTCTTCTCTTTATTGCAGGTGGGCGAACTCACGCCATTTTACCGCCAAGTGTACGTCCTGACGGCAGTGAAACGCCAATATGTTACACACATCACTGTAAATTGTTTTTTTGATGTTACCGAACGCGCGTTTATTTGCTATTATTTTCGTTATCGAGCATTATTGAGCTATAACGAAAGTGAACGAGGTAGCGAGCATGGAAACCAAAGATCTGATTGTGATAGGTGGCGGGATCAACGGCGCAGGGATCGCAGCGGATGCCGCCGGGCGCGGATTATCCGTTTTGATGCTGGAAGCGCAGGATCTGGCATGCGCCACCTCCAGCGCCAGTTCTAAGCTCATCCACGGCGGCCTGCGCTACCTTGAACACTATGAATTCCGCCTGGTGAGCGAAGCGCTCGCCGAACGTGAAGTGCTGTTAAAAATGGCACCTCATATCGCTTTCCCGATGCGTTTTCGTCTGCCGCATCGCCCGCATCTGCGTCCAGCCTGGATGATCCGTATTGGTTTGTTTATGTACGATCACCTGGGTAAACGCACCAGTCTGCCGAGCTCAGCGGGTTTGCGTTTTGGCGCAGAATCGGTCCTCAAACCTGAAATCGTGCGCGGATTCGAATATTCCGACTGCTGGGTCGATGATGCTCGCCTGGTATTAGCCAACGCGCAAATGGTGGCGCGTAAAGGTGGTGAGGTACTGACTCGCACCCGTGCCACCTCCGCGCGTCGTGAGAATGGCCTGTGGATTGTGGAAGCGGAAGACATCGATACCGGCAAAAAATACACCTGGCAGGCGCGTGGCCTGGTCAACGCCACCGGCCCGTGGGTGAAACAGTTCTTCGATGACGGCATGCATCTTCCCTCGCCTTACGGCATCCGCCTGATCAAAGGCAGCCACATTGTGGTGCCGCGCGTGCATACTCAGAAGCAGGCATACATCCTGCAAAACGAAGATAAGCGTATTGTGTTCGTAATCCCGTGGATGGATGAGTTTTCGATTATCGGTACCACCGACCAGGAGTATCACGGCGATCCGAAGAATGTCGAAATCGACGAAGGGGAAATCAGTTATCTGCTGAAGGTCTATAACGCGCACTTCAAAAAACAGCTGGGGCGCGACGACATCGTCTGGACTTATTCCGGCGTACGTCCGCTGTGCGATGACGAATCTGACTCACCGCAGGCCATTACCCGCGACTACACGCTGGACGTTCATGACGTCGATAACCAGGCCCCGCTGCTGTCGGTGTTCGGCGGGAAGCTCACCACCTATCGCAAGCTGGCAGAGCACGCGCTGGAGAAACTGGCGCCGTATTACAAAAATATCGGCCCGGCATGGACCAAAGGTGCAACGCTGCCCGGCGGCGACATCAACGGTGACCGTGATGACTACGCGGCTACCCTGCGCCGCCGCTATCCGTTTATCAGCGAATCGCTGGCGCGTCATTTCGCCCGCACCTACGGCAGCAACAGCGAGCTGTTACTGGGTCAGGCGAAAAGTGTGGCTGATTTAGGCGAAGATTTCGGTCATGAGTTTTATGAAGCTGAACTGCGTTACCTGGTTGAGCATGAATGGGTACGCCGCGCCGATGACGCGCTGTGGCGCAGGACCAAGCAGGGGATGTGGCTGAACGCCGAACAGCAGTCACGCGTGGCGCAATGGCTGCTGCAAAACGCGGGAAAGCGTGAACTGTCGCTGGCGTCTTGATGAGAATACCGCCGGGTGACGGTTAATTAATACATTGAAGGGGCCTTCCGGCCCCTTCGCATTTTTTAGGTATTACAACCTCACCGGGTCAATATGCCAGATATGTTTGGCATATTCCTGAATGGTGCGGTCAGAGGAGAAATACCCCATATTGGCAATATTGAGCATCGCTTTAGTGGTCCACTCTTCCGGGTTACGGTAGAGCTCATCGACTTTATCCTGGGTGTCGATATAGCTACGGTAATCCGCCAGCACCTGATAGTGGTCGCCAAAGTTGATCAGAGAGTCAACCAGGTCGCGATAGCGCCCCGGCTCTTCCGGGCTAAACAGCCCACTGCCGATTTGCGTCAGCACCTGATGCAACTCTTCGTCCTGCTCGTAGTAATCACGCGGTTTGTAACCGTTACGGCGCAGCGCTTCCACTTCTTCTGCGGTGTTGCCGAAGATGAAGATATTCTCTTCGCCCACTTTCTCCTGCATCTCGACGTTTGCGCCGTCCAGCGTGCCGATGGTGAGCGCGCCGTTCAGGGCAAACTTCATATTACTGGTGCCGGAAGCTTCTGTTCCTGCCAGTGAAATCTGCTCGGAGAGATCGGCCGCCGGAATGATCACCTGCGCCAGACTGACGCTGTAGTTCGGCACAAACACCACTTTCAGCTTATCGCCAATTTGCGGATCGTTGTTGATCACATTGGCCACATCGTTGATCAGGTGAATGATGTGCTTCGCCATGTAGTACGCCGATGCTGCTTTCCCGGCAAAGATATTCACACGCGGCACCCACTCCGCCGTCGGGTCAGCTTTGATACGGTTGTATCGGGTGATCACATGTAGCACATTCATTAACTGACGTTTGTACTCGTGGATACGCTTAATCTGTACATCAAACAGCGCATTCGGGTTGACCACCACGTTCAGGTGTTGGGCAATCGCCGCCGCCAGCCGTTTTTTGTTTTCCAGCTTGGCGCGATGCACGGCCTGTTTCACCGTCGGGTAATCAATGTGCTGTTCAAGGTCGCTGAGCTGGCTGAGATCGGTGCGCCAGGTACGACCAATGTTCTCATCCAGGACCTCTGACAATGGCGGATTCGCCAGCGCCAGCCAGCGACGCGGCGTGACGCCGTTAGTTACGTTGGTAAAACGCATCGGGAAGATACTGGCGAAATCGGCAAACAGTGATTGCACCATCAGGTTGGAGTGCAGTTCAGACACGCCATTAACCTTGTGACTGACCACCACTGCCAGCCAGGCCATCCGCACGCGGCGACCGTTGGACTCATCAATAATAGACGTACGACTCAGCAGCCCCATATCCTGCGGGTATTGCTCCTGCAGGGTTTTGAGGAAGTAGTCGTTGATTTCAAAGATGATTTGCAGGTGACGCGGCAGAATTTTACCCAGCATGTCGACCGGCCAGGTTTCCAGCGCTTCGCTCATCAGCGTGTGGTTGGTGTAAGAGAAGACCTGGCAGGTCACCTCAAACGCGTCATCCCAGCTGAATTTGTGCTCATCAATTAACAGGCGCATCAGCTCAGGGATCGACAGCACCGGGTGGGTGTCGTTGAGGTGAATCGCGATTTTATCCGCCAGGTTGGCATAGGTTTTATGCAGTTGGTAGTGGCGGCTTAAAATATCCTGAATGGTTGAGGAGACCAGGAAATACTCCTGACGCAGACGCAGCTCGCGGCCCGAATAGGTGGAGTCATCCGGGTAGAGAACGCGTGAGACGTTTTCCGAGTGGTTTTTGTCTTCCACCGCCGCGAAGTAATCGCCCTGGTTAAATTTACCGAGGTTGATTTCACTGCTCGCCTGGGCGCTCCACAGACGCAGCGTATTGGTCGCGTCGGTGTCGTAGCCAGGAATGATTTGGTCGTAGGCTTCGGCGATGATTTCTTCGGTTTCGACCCAGCGGCTCTTTTTGCCTTCCTGCTGGATACGGCCACCAAAGCGCACTTTGTAGCGGGTGTTATGACGTTCGAACTCCCATGGGTTACCGTATTCCAGCCAGTAATCCGGCGATTCTTTCTGGCGACCATCGACAATGTTCTGGCGGAACATGCCGTAGTCGTAACGAATACCATAGCCACGCCCCGGCAAACCAAGGGTAGCAAGGGAATCCAGGAAGCAGGCCGCCAGTCGGCCTAAGCCGCCGTTGCCGAGCCCAGGGTCGTTTTCTTCGTCGATCAACTCTTCAAGGTCTAACCCCATCCCTTCCAGCGCGTTTTTGACATCTTCATAGATGCCGAGGGATAACAGCGCGTTGGAAAGGGTGCGGCCAATCAAAAACTCCATCGACAGGTAATAAACCTGTCGCGTTTCCTGAGAAAGTTGTGCGCGGTTGGAGCGCAACCAGCGCTCCACCATGCGGTCACGCACCGCAAACAGCGTGGCGTTCAGCCACTCATGTTTGTTGGCAATGGCCGGATCTTTCCCAATCGTGAACATCAGCTTATAGGCAATAGAGTGCTTGAGAGCCTCAACGCTAAGAGTCGGTGATGCATATGTAAATGGCGCATTCATAGAAATGGTTCCTGTGATTACATCAAGCGTTGATAAAGCTCGCGGTAAGAGTGCGCCGCGACTTGCCAGCTAAAATCCACGCTCATCGCCTGACGCTGTACATAGCGCCAGAGTGATGGGCGAGACCACAACACGAAAGCACGCCGGATGGCTCTCAATAGCGACCAGGCATTACTGTCCTCAAAGACAAAACCGCTGGCTACGCCATCGGCCAGGTTTTCCAGTGAACTGTCTGAGACCGTATCCGCCAGGCCGCCGGTACGACGCACAAGCGGTAGCGTGCCGTACTTCAGGCCATAGAGCTGCGTTAAGCCGCAAGGTTCAAAACGGCTTGGCACAAGAATGACGTCCGCGCCGCCCATAATGCGGTGCGAGAAGGCTTCATGATAGCCGATCTGGACGCCAACCTGCCCCGGATGCTCCGCCGCAGCCGCAAGGAACCCTTCCTGCAGAACAGGATCGCCGGCCCCCAGCAGCGCCAGTTGCCCGCCTTGCTCCAGCAAACCCGGAAGGGCTTCCAGAACCAGGTCCAGACCTTTCTGGCTGGTTAATCGGCTGACAACGGCAAAAAGCGGCACTTTATCGTTAACATTAAGGCCCATCGCAATTTGTAGCTGGCGTTTGTTTTCCGCTTTCTCCTCAAGAGTATCGCGGTTATAGCGTGACGCCAGCAGTATGTCCTTTTCCGGACTCCATACGTTGTCATCCACGCCGTTCAGGATGCCGGAAAGCCGGCCCTCCTGGTGGCGCTGGCGCAGCAATCCTTCCATGCCGTAAGCAAACTGCGGTTCGGTAATCTCTCGTGCATAGGTTGGGCTCACCGCCGTGATGTGATCGGCGTAATAGAGCCCTGCTTTCAGGAACGAAATCTGGCCGTTAAACTCCAGCCCGTGCATGTTGAAGAACGACCACGGCAGCTCGATGTCATTCATGTGATGCGCATAGAACATGCCCTGGTAAGCCAGGTTATGCACCGTAAACACCGACTTCGCCGGGCGGCCACGCGCCGCCAGATACGCCGGGGCCAGGCCCGCATGCCAGTCGTGCGCGTGCACCACTTCCGGGCGCCAGAACGGGTCAAGCCCGCAGGCCATTTCGCAGCCTACCCACCCCAGCAGCGCAAAGCGCAGCACGTTATCGGTGTAGGCATGCAGGTTAGTGTCGTGGTACGGGCTCCCCGGGCGGTCATACAAATGCGGCGCGTCGATCAGGTAAATGCCCACTCCGTTAAAATGCCCGAACAGCAGCGAAATCGGCCCGGCAAACGTCTGACGACGCGTAACCACCTGCGCATCCGTGATGCCCCGGCGGATATCCGGGAAACCCGGCAACAGCACGCGCGTATCCGTTCCATCAGCAATTTGCGCTGCGGGCAGCGCGCCAATAACATCAGCCAGACCGCCAGTTTTCAGTAACGGGAACATCTCTGAACAAACATGTAAAACCTGCATTATCGCTCCTGTTTGACCTGCAATTTGCGCAGCATGTCACGCGTTACCAGCACAATCCCCTCTTCCGAGCGGTAGAAACGGCGTGCATCGTCTTCCGCATTTTCACCAATCACCATTCCTTCTGGAATGACGCAGGCGCGGTCGATAACGCAACGGCGTAAGCGGCATGAGCGGCCAACCCAAACGTCCGGTAATAAGACTGCCGAATCAATGTTACAGAACGAGTTCACGCGTACGCGCGGGAACAGTACCGATTGCACCACCACGGAACCTGAAATAATGCAGCCGCCGGAGACCAGCGAGTTCAGGGTCATGCCGTGGCTACCGGAGCGGTCCTGAACGAATTTCGCTGGCGGCAGAGATTCCATGTGAGTACGAATCGGCCAGTTCTGGTCATACATGTCCAGTTCGGGCGTGACGGACGCCAGGTCAAGGTTCGCTTTCCAGTACGCTTCCAGCGTACCCACGTCACGCCAGTACGGTTCTGCATTCGGGTCAGACTGTACGCAGGAGAGTGGGAATGGATGTGCATAAGCCATGCCAGCTTTGGTGATTTTCGGGATGATGTCTTTGCCGAAGTCGTGGCTGGAATTTTCATCCAGATCGTCTTCTTTCAGCAATTCATAAAGATAATCTGCATCAAAGACATAGATGCCCATACTGGCGAGCGATTTATTCGGGTCGTTCGGCATCGCCGGTGGGGTCGCCGGTTTTTCAACGAATTCGATAATCTTTTCGCTTTCGTCTACCGCCATGACGCCGAATGCTGATGCCTCTTCAATGGGCACCGGCATGCACGCAACAGTGCAGCGCGCGCCTTTTTCGACGTGGTCGATAAGCATGCGCGAGTAATCTTGTTTGTAGATATGGTCGCCCGCGAGGATCACCACATATTCCGCTTTATAGCGATTGATGATGTCGAGGTTCTGGGTCACCGCATCGGCGGTACCGCGATACCAGTTTTCGCCGTGTACGCGCTGCTGCGCAGGCAGAAGATCGACAAACTCGTTCATCTCTTCGCTAAAGAAGGACCAGCCGCGCTGGATGTGTTGTACCAGCGTGTGCGACTGATACTGCGTAATCACGCCAATACGACGAATCCCTGAGTTGATGCAGTTCGACAGCGCAAAGTCGATGATGCGGAATTTCCCGCCAAAGTGCACTGCCGGTTTCGCACGCTTGATGGTGAGATCTTTTAAGCGCGTGCCGCGGCCACCCGCGAGGATCAGCGCAACCGTTTTATTCGGTAACTGGCGCGCCAGCATTAAGGGATCGTTTTTTTCCAGCCTAACCATGATTAACTCCTTTTGTTGCTCGTCTTCATCCATTCTTTGTTGAGATGAATCAGAACTTATGACCTTTGAAATACGCACACTCCGTGCGCGGGCCCATGCCAGACAGCCATGACGACCGGATTATCCTCTCCGGCGAAGGGGGGAACAGCGCGCCACTCCCCCTCAGGTAAAACGAGTGTAGCCACGTCGTGCGTCGCATTGAGCGTAATAAGCCAGCGATGGGAAAGCAGGACTTGCATCCGCCTTACGCCGTTTTGCCACTCATCAGGATGCAGCGGTTGCGCATGCTGATTGAGCCACTGCACATTGCCGTCACCCTCCTGCCACCAGGCATCCTGCGTTAAGGCAGGGATGTTCTGACGCAGATGAATCAGCGCGGCGGTAAATGCGGTAAGCCCGGCATTGGCGTTTTCCCAATCCAGCCAGGTCAACGGATTGTCCTGGCAGTAGGCGTTGTTATTACCGTGCTGGCTGTGACCATGTTCGTCACCGGCCAGCAGCATTGGTGTCCCCTGGGACAGCAGCAGCGTCGTCAGCAAAGCGTGGAGGCTTGCCCGACGGCGCTCAATAATGTCCAGGTTACCACCTAATCCTTCTATACCATGATTGTTGCTATGGTTATTGCTAGTGCCGTCGCGATTTTCCTCACCGTTGGCTTCGTTATGCTTATTGTTGAAGCAAACACAGTCACGCAGCGTGAAGCCATCATGCGCCGTCACCAGATTTACCGCAGCCGACGGGCTGCGACCACCTCGCGCAAAAACATCGCTGGAGGCGGCAAAACGTTGGGCAAACTCGCCCAACGAGAGATTTTCCTGCAACCAAAATCGGCGCATTGCATCGCGGAAATGGTCGTTCCACTCCATAAACAGCGGCGGGAAATTACCGACCTGGTAACCGCCCATCCCGATATCCCACGGCTCGGCAATCAGCTTCACCGCTGACAGAACCGGGTCATGTTTAATCGCTTCAAACAGTGGCGCATCCTGACGAAATTCCGGCGTACGCCCCATAATGGTGGCTAAATCGAAGCGAAAACCATCAACATGGCAGACATCTACCCAAAAACGCAGGCACTGACGGGCATACTCCACGCCGCCAGGATGACTGAGATTGAGCGTGTTCCCACACCCCGTCCAGTTGTGGTAATCGCCATCTTCCCTTATCCAATAATAGCTACGGTTATCGATTCCGCGCAGCGAGAAGGTCGGACCATCAAGGTCAATCTCCGCGCTGTGGTTCAGCACGACGTCGAGAATCACTTCAATTCCGGCGCGGTGCAGCGCTTTTATGGCATCGCGAAATTCATCCAGCGCGCGCTCGGGCGAACTGGCGTAGCGTGGGTCGAGGGCAAACATCGCCATCGGGTTGTAGCCCCAGTAATTGCTTAACCCCATACGTTGCAGGCGCGGTTCGCTGGCAAAATGCGCTACTGGCATCAGTTCCAGCGCGGTAATACCCAGCGTTTTGAAGTAGTTAATCATCACCGGGTGAGCGAGCGCTTTGTAGGTGCCGCGAATTTCCTGCGGGATGCCCGGATGGCGATAGGTCAGCCCCTTCACATGCGCTTCGTAGATAACGGTTTTGCCCCACGCGGTACGCGGCGGCGCGTCGTCTTCCCACTGATAATCGAGCGCAGCAACGACCGATTTCGGCGCGATTGCGGCGCTATCGCTGTTATCCGGCTGCTGATGCCCGCCGTGCAGGCTCGGGTCATCTTTCAGCGAGCCTTCCACCTGATAGCAGCACGGGTCGATAAGCAGTTTCGCCGGGTTAAAACGGTGGCCCTGCGCGGGGTCCCAAGGGCCGTGGACGCGATAACCGTAACGCAGCCCTGGGCGCGCTTTTGGCAGATAACCGTGCCAGATATCACCGCTGCGTGCAGGCAGGTCGTAGCGCGACTCGTTGCCCTGCGCATCGAACACGCAGAGTTCCACCCGCTCAGCATGGGCAGAGAAAAGCGTAAAATTCACGCCCCTGCCGTCATAGCGTGCGCCTAACGGCGTGGGTGTTCCTGCTGCGAGTACGGTCATTCCCCCTCCCGAACCAGCCAGATGGTGGACAGCGGTGGCAGCGTCAGGCTCAGGGAGTGCTCACGCCCGTGGCTGGCAATGTGATCGCTATGCACCACGCCGCCGTTCCCGGCATTACTGCCGTGATAGTGTGCGGAGTCAGTATTCAGCTCTTCACGCCAGCTACCCGGCTGATTGATACCAAAGCGATAGTCGTGGCGCGGCACTGGCGTAAAGTTGCTGGCGACGATCATTTCGTTGCCCTGCTTGTCGCGGCGCACGAAGATAAAGACCGAACGTTCGTGGTCATCGACCACCAGCCACTCAAAACCGTACGGGTCAAAGTCGAGCTCGTGCAGCGCTTTATGGTGGCGATAGGTGTGGTTCAGGTCGCGGACCAGACGCTGAACGCCGTGGTGCCAGTTATCGCCGCCTTCCAGCAGATGCCAGTCGAGACTGCCGTCGTGGTTCCACTCGCGCCCCTGTGCAAACTCATTACCCATGAACAGCAGTTTTTTGCCCGGGAACGCAAATAACCAGCCGTAGTAGGCGCGCAGGTTGGCAAATTTCTGCCACGCATCGCCCGGCATACGGTCAAGAATCGATTTCTTACCGTGGACCACTTCATCGTGCGACAACGGCAGAACGAAGTTTTCCGTGTAGTTGTACAGCAGACCAAAGGTCATTTTGTCGTGATGATACTGACGATGTACCGGGTCAAGCTTCATGTAGTCGAGCGTGTCGTGCATCCAGCCCAGATTCCACTTGTACCAGAAGCCCAGGCCACCGGAATCCTGCGGGCGCGACACGCCGGCAAAATCGGTCGACTCTTCCGCCATACTCACCGCACCGGGAACCTGCTCGCCCAGCACGCGGTTGGTGTTGCGCAGGAATTCAATCGCTTCAAGGTTTTCACGGCCACCAAATTCATTCGGTATCCATTCACCTTCTTTGCGGCTGTAATCGCGATAAATCATCGAAGCGACCGCATCCACGCGCAGCGCGTCAATACCAAAACGCTCAACCCAGTACAGCGCATTACCGACGAGGAAATTGCTGACTTCACGGCGGCCGTAGTTGTAAATCAGGGTATTCCAGTCCTGATGGTAGCCTTCACGCGGGTCATCATGTTCGTAGAGTTTGGTACCGTCGAATTCCGCCAGTGCGAAGTCATCCGACGGGAAGTGGCCCGGCACCCAGTCAAGAATCACGTTCAGCCCGGCAGCGTGTGCAGCATTGATAAAGTAGCGGAAATCTTCGCGCGTACCGAAACGGCGCGTCGGCGCGTACAGCCCGGTTGGCTGGTAACCCCAGCTACCGTCGAACGGATGCTCGTTAACCGGCAACAGCTCCAGATGAGTAAAGCCCATCCATTTAGCGTAAGGCACTAACTGGTCCGCCAGCTCGCGATAGCTCAGCCAGAAGTTGTTATCCGTATGGCGACGCCAGGAACCGAGATGCACTTCATAGATGGAAATCGGCGCATCAAAACTGTTCGCTTTCTTACGCTCTTCCGTCTGCACCACTTTTTCCGGCAGGCCGCAAATCAGCGAGGCCGTTTCCGGGCGCATTTGGGCTTCGAAGGCGTAAGGGTCCGCTTTGATACGCAGTTTGCCGTGCGCGTCGATCATCTCAAATTTGTAGAGCTGACCGTTATGCGCGCCGGGCACAAACAGTTCCCAGATCCCCGTTTCACCACGCAGGCGCATCGGATGGCGACGGCCATCCCAGTAGTTGAACTGCCCGACCACAGAGACGCGGCGTGCATTCGGTGCCCATACTGAGAATCGCGTACCGGTGACGCCGTCCATTGTGTCGGCATGCGCGCCCAGCGTCTCATACGGACGCAGGTGTGTGCCTTCAGACAGCAGCCAGGCGTCCATCTCCTGCAACAGCGGGCCGAAGCGATAGGGGTCGTCAATCAGATTCTGCTGGCCGTGCCAAACCACCGCCAGTTGATAACGAAAAGGATTTTTACGTCGCGGCAGAACGCCGCAAAAGAAACCGCGCGAGTCTAAACACTCGAGCTTACCGACTTTACGCCCGGTTTTCGGTTCAATAACCCAAACATCAGTCGCATCAGGTAAAAGCGCCCGGACTTCCAGCCCTGCTTCGGTACTATGCATACCCAGAACGGAAAAAGGATCCGCAAAATGGCCAGCAATTAGCGCGTTAATCACGTCTCTATCAATACGATCGGACATGGTTCATCATCCTGTTGTATGTGTGTCGTCTCGTTCCAGTTAAGTGGACGACATTTTTGACCTGCACGGCGCAGCACAATGTGCTTCCTCTCTGCCCCGCCCAACCTTCAGTCAAGGTCGCAAAAATTGAACCTTGCTTACAGCATAGCCAACGCTTTATTTAACCTCAGAGAAAAATGAATACATTCGCGTTTACTCCTTGTAGTACGCAAAACCTATCAGATGTAAACAGGGGGGCATAAAGCCCCCCTGAGAATATTAAGCCAGCTGACGCAGCATGCGGCGCAGCGGTTCTGCTGCCCCCCACAGTAGCTGGTCGCCAACCGTAAAGGCAGAGAGATACTCCGGCCCCATGTTCAGCTTACGCAGACGCCCAACCGGCGTGGTCAGCGTGCCGGTGACCGCCGCTGGGGTCAGCTCGCGCATGGTGATGTCACGATCGTTCGGGATGACTTTCGCCCACGGGTTGTGAGCCGCCAGCAGCTCTTCAACGGTGGCGATAGAGATATCTTTTTTCAGTTTCAGCGTGAAAGCCTGGCTGTGGCAACGCAGCGCGCCGACACGGACGCAAAGGCCGTCAACCGGGATGGTGGACGCGGTGGCGAGGATTTTATTGGTCTCGGCCTGGCCTTTCCACTCTTCGCGGCTCTGGCCGTTATCGAGCTGTTTGTCGATCCACGGAATCAGACTGCCTGCCAGCGGTACACCGAAGTTATCGACCGCCAGATCGCCGCTGCGCGTCAGCGCGGTGACTTTGCGTTCGATATCGAGAATAGCGGAAGCCGGGTTCGCCAGTTCATCGGCGACGTGATTGTGCAGTTGGCCCATTTGGGTCAGCAGTTCACGCATATGACGCGCACCGCCGCCGGAAGCCGCCTGATAGGTAGCAACGGACGCCCACTCCACCAGGTCGTTAGCGAACAGGCCGCCTAAAGACATCAGCATCAGGCTGACTGTGCAGTTGCCGCCCACAAAGGTTTTCACGCCGTTGTTCAGGCCATCGGTGATGACTTTCTGGTTAACCGGGTCAAGAATGATAATGGCGTCGTCTTTCATGCGCAGCGAAGACGCCGCGTCAATCCAGTAGCCCTGCCAGCCGCTTTCACGAAGCTTTGGATAGATTTCGTTGGTATAATCGCCGCCCTGGCAGGTGACAATAATGTCCAGGGCCTTCAGCGCGTCAAGATCGTAAGCATCCTGCAGCGTACCACCGGTGGTGGTGCCAAAAGACGGCGCCGCCTGCCCAAGCTGGGAGGTGGAGAAGAAGACCGGGCGAATGGCGTCGAAATCGCGCTCTTCCACCATGCGTTGCATGAGTACAGAGCCGACCATTCCACGCCAGCCGATAAAACCAACATTTTTCATAACGTTTTTTTCCTGCAGAGATGTGCTGTTAATGTCACCAGATCCGGTGCGACATCCTTCACATTACAAAAAGCAGCCAAAGTCGCAAGTGAAATTAATCAATGATTGCAAAGCAATCAGAAATGCAACTTATTACCCCCATTTTGGGAGCCAACACGCGCCACTTCGGAAACCTTTCCATCGGCCACGTGTTTAGCAGAAAATCCGCAATGATTATCAGGGAATTTAGGTTATGAATGAAATCTTTTCTGCATCCGTTTTGTTGATCCTGATTATGGATCCATTAGGAAACTTGCCGATTTTTATGTCGGTATTAAAACACACGGAACCCAGACGCCGCAGGGCGATCATGATACGTGAGCTTTTAATCGCACTTCTCGTCATGCTGATTTTCCTGTTCGCGGGCGAGAAGATTTTGGCTTTTTTGAACCTGCGTGCCGAAACGGTTTCTATCTCTGGCGGCATCATTCTGTTTTTGATTGCCATTAAGATGATATTTCCCAGCAGTTCCGAAAACAGTTCCGGTTTACCGGCGGGGGAAGAGCCTTTTATTGTGCCGCTTGCCATTCCGCTGGTCGCCGGACCGACGCTGCTGGCCACCCTGATGCTGCTCTCGCATCAATATCCCAACAATATGAGCCACCTCGTTATCGCTTTGCTGATTGCCTGGGGCGGCACGGTGGCCATTCTGCTGCAATCGTCGCTGTTCCTGCGCCTGCTGGGCGAGAAAGGCGTGAACGCGCTGGAGCGCCTGATGGGGCTGATTCTGGTGATGATGGCAACCCAGATGTTCCTGGATGGCATTCGGATGTGGATGAAGGGGTGATGGAGCAGAACGACGCCGGGTGGCGGCTACGCCTTACCCAGCCTACAACAATTTCGCCATCTCGTAGGCCCGGTAAGCGAAGCGCCACCGGGCGATTTTGCCAATAAAAAAGGGCTTCCATCAGGAAGCCCTTTCGCAATAACGTTCTGTAAAACCTAGCTCAGCAGGGTAAACGCAATCATACCGACAATCGCGCCCACGGTACCGAGGATGGTTTCCATCATGGTCCAGGTTTTCAGCGTCTGTGCTTCGGTGGCATTCGTAAACTTACCAAATAACCAGAAACCAGCATCGTTCACGTGGCTGACCACAATCGAGCCGCCCGCGATACAGATAGAGAGCGCCGCCATCTGCGCGCCGTTGTAGTTCAGCTGTTCAATCACCGGCATCACCAGACCTACCGCCGTCAGACAAGCAACCGTTGCGGAACCCTGAATGATACGTACCGCAGCCGCCAGGATGAAGCAGGTCAGCGCAATCGGCAGACCCATACCGGTCAGCGCTTCGCCCAGAGCCGGGCCCACGCCAGAGTCAACCAGAACCTGTTTGAACACGCCACCTGCACCGATAACCAGCAGGATGATGCCCGCAGGTTGCAGCGCGTGACCACAGATTTCCATCACTTTGTCTTTCGCCATGCCCTGACGATACGCCAGACCATAAATGGCAACCAGACACGCAATCAGGATTGCAGTGAAGGGGTGACCGATAAATTCAAACCATTCGTACGCGGTAGAGCCTTCAGCCACAAAGCGCGCGGCAATCGTTTTCAGACCCACCAGGACCAGCGGCAGCAGAATCAGCGCGAGGCTGAAACCGAACGATGGCATTTTGCCTTCGCCCAGGTGCGGCTCGGTGATGTCTTCCGGAATGCTCAGCTCAACGTAACGGCTGATGAAGTTGCCCCACAGCGGGCCAGCAATGATCATGCCCGGAATCGCCGCGCACAGGCCAATCAGAATCATCCACCCGAAATCAGCGTGCATCTGGGAAGCCAGCAGCATCGGCGCAGGCCCAGGCAGCAGGAACGCCGCCGCCGCCGCAACACCGGCGAACAGAGGGATAACCAGTTTCACCAGGTTAGTCCCGGTGTGACGCGCCATAGAGAACGCGACGCTAATCAACAGCACAATCGCCACTTCGAAGAACAGCGGCAGTGCGCAAATCAGACCCGCCAGGCCAATCGCATAGTGCGCGCGGCTGTGACCAAAGGATTTCAGCATTTTGACGGCAATCTGATCGACCGCGCCCGTTTCATGCAGAATTTTGCCGAACATCGCGCCCAGCGCGACCACGATAGCCAGGAAGCCCAGCGTACCGCCCATCCCTTTTTCCATGGTTTGCGCGATCTTAATCAGCGGCATACCCGAGAAAAGACCTGCACCAATAGAAACCACCATCAAAGCCAGGAAGGCGTGCATACGCGCCTTCATGACTAAAAACAACAGCAGCAGAACAGAGCCTACTGCTGTTAAAACCAGCGTTAAAGTTGTCACGCGTTACTGCCTTTGTTAATCACTTCAATAGTACTGTTGATGACGCCTTCCAGCGGCTGATCGATATCAACCACCAGCACATCGCGTTCTTCAGCATTCGGTTCCTGCAGCGTTTCGAACTGCGTCACCAGCATTTGCGTTTTGAAGAAGT
Organism: Pseudocitrobacter sp. 2023LY-00077; assembly: GCF_055796175.1. Taxonomy (NCBI): domain Bacteria; kingdom Pseudomonadati; phylum Pseudomonadota; class Gammaproteobacteria; order Enterobacterales; family Enterobacteriaceae; genus Pseudocitrobacter; species Pseudocitrobacter sp. 2023LY-00077. Next base: position 97,088 of record NZ_JBSPEI010000003.1, read on the forward strand.
GACCTTTACGTGCTTTCAGACGGCTTTCGATCAGGTCGAAATCGCCTTTCAGGTACACGAAGGAGAGATTCGGGTTACCTTCACGCAGAATGTCACGGTACGCTTTTTTCAGCGCAGAGCAGACAATCAGGGAAACTTTGTTGGTACGCTGCATCGCGAATGCGGCGTCGTTCAGCGCCTGCAGCCACGGTTTGCGGTCGTCGTCGTTCAGCGGTTCGCCGGAGGACATTTTGACGATGTTGCAACGCGGATGAAGGAAATCGCCATCAAGAAACGCGGCATTCAGTCGATGCGCCACTTCACTGGCGACTGCGGATTTACCACTGCCAGATACGCCCATCAGAACGTAGACATGGTGATCATGATTAGTCGTGCTCAAAGCGTCCTCCTGCTGGACACAAGAATTTGTTACGGGTAACTGTTATCGGTAACATTGTCATGCCGGACCAGTGGAGAAGCAATCACCATTCGTGCCGGAAATGAATATGTGTGATCTAGTTCAAATTTGTCGGGGCTAAATTGAACCGCCCGGTGACAAAGTGAAACCTAAATCTAACATTTTAGGAGTAACTGCTTCACCTCGGATCCGTGCTAACAGACGTTCCGCGCCGATGCGCCCCATCCGCTCACGCGGCGTCAGGACGCTTGCCAGGCGGGGTTCCATCACTTGCCCGATGTCATGGCCGTGGAAACCGGCGATGGCGATATCATCAGGAATACGTAAGCCCAGACGCTGGCACTCAAAGGATGCGCCCACCGCAAGGTCATCGTTGGTACAGAAGATGCCGTCAAGCTGTGGATATTCGCGACGCGCCTGGCGCATCAGCTCAATCCCCGACGAGTAAGAGGATGATTGCTCGACCATCACGCTGTAAGGCACCAGCCCGGCATCGAGCATCGCCTGCTCGTAACCCTTCTGTTTGATGATAGTACGTTCATCAAGACGCGCGCCAAGATAAGCGATATGGCGATGGCCGCGCGCGATAATCGCTGCCGTCATCTGCCGCGCAGCTTCGAAGTTATCGAAACCGACCGCGATATCGAGGCATGGCGATTTGCTGTCCATCAGTTCGACAACCGGAATGCCCGCAACTTCAATCATCTTCAGAGTACGCGGCGTATGCGAACGCTCGGTAAGGATCAGGCCGTCAATATTCCATGACAGCATCGATTCCAGACGCTCCTGCTCCAGTTCCGGCTTATAGCCGTAGTGCGCAAGCATCGTCTGATAACCATAGGCGTCGGTCACGCTTTCAATGCCGCGAAGCACTTCTGCGAAAACCTGGTTGGTTAAGGAAGGAAGAAGAACGCCAACCGCACGGCTGGTCGCATTGGAGAGAATATCAGGGGCACGATTAGGAATATAACCCAGCTCATCCAGGGCCTGAGCAATTTTACCTCGCAGCGCGACGGAGACCTGCTCCGGATTGCGTAAAAAACGGCTGACCGTCATTTTGGTCACGCCGACGCGATCGGCCACATCCTGAAGTACGGGTCTTTTCTTTTTCATCGTCCTGAGAGAAATAAAAGTGAAACATCCTCTCAGTTTACCACGGAGATAAGAGAACCTCCCCGGTTGATTGGGGAGGTTCTCTTATTTATTTACGAGTTATCATACTGGCGGCAGATCGAAGAGCAGAATTTCGCTTTCGCTGTCGGCATGAACAGAAATCGCCTGCTCATCCCAAATTGCCAGGCCATCACTGGTGGTGGCTTTGGTACCATTGATGGTGACGTTACCTTTTACCACCTGAATCCACACGCGGCGGTCAGCGGCAATCTGATGCACCGACTGCTCATCTTTCGCCAGCGCCCAGCGATAGAGTTCCATATCCTGGTGCACTTTCAGCGAACCATCACGCGCATCCGGCGACAGCACCAGTTGTTTACCCTGCTCGGCGTCAAAGCGACGCTGTTCGTAGCGCGGCGTAATACCGGTTTCTTCTGGAATGATCCAGATTTGATACAGACGCAGACGGTCAGTGTTGCTCGGGTTGTACTCGGAGTGACGTACACCGGTACCCGCGCTCATAATCTGGAACTCACCCGCCGGAACCTGTTCTTTGTTGCCCATGCTGTCCTGGTGCTCAACAGCGCCTTCCAGTACATAGGTCAAAATTTCCATATCTTTATGCGGGTGCGTACCGAACCCCTGGCCTGCATCAATCACGTCATCGTTAATCACGCGCAGTGCCGAGAAGCCCATAAAATTCGGGTCGTAATAGTTAGCAAACGAGAAGGTATGCCAGGAATCCAGCCAACCATGATTTGCATGACCACGTTCATTTGCTTTGCGTAAGAAAATCATTTGTTACCCCCTCATGTTTTCGATGGAGTAAGTGTGGCCCTAAACCGCCTGGGATGATAGTGGGTGAAAATTGACTCCTCTGTTCAAAAAATGTGAACAAGAATAGAGGAGCCTTAACATCTTATTTAGCGAGGGCGATCGTGGCAGGTGATGCCTGTTCGAAGGCACGTTCGAGGATCTCAAGGTTGGTCAGAACTTCAGATTCCTTGACGTAATTCGGCGTGCCCTGGGTAAGAGTTTGATACAGCGCATCGTAGACGCGGCCATAGTCGCCGGTTTCCGGTTTCACCTCTTCTTTCACCGTCACGCCTTCAGCGTTGACGTACTCAAGCTGCCCGATGGAGTCATCAGCGGCAAAGCCCGGTTCACCCGGCATAATATTGGCTTTCAGGCTGGTTTCCTGCTGGTCGATACCGTATTTCAGGTACGAGCCTTTGGTGCCGTGCACGATAAATTTCGGGTAATCGATTTTCACCAGGTGGCTGGTTTTGACAATAGCCTTCAGATCGCCGTAGAAAAGCTGCGCTTCAAAGGTGTCGTCCGGGTTGGCTTTGTTTCGCAGGCTGCGGATGTCATAAGCAACGTGATCCGGGCGGCCAAACAGCGAAATGATCTGGTCCATTGTATGGACGCCAAGGCCGTAAAACGCACCGTCCTGCGGTAACCCAGGTTTGGTTTCCGCCACCGGGCGGAAGTAGTCAAAGTGGCTTTCGATTTCCACAATGTCACCCAGTTTTCCGCTTTCAATCGCCTTTTTCGCAGTCAGGAAGCAGGAGTCAAAACGGCGGTTCTGATACGGCGTAACCGTCAGCCCTTTGCTTTTCGCCAGCGCAAACAGTTCTTTCGCTTCGGCAAGCGTGGGGGTGAACGGCTTTTCGACCAACACGTTTTTCCCGGCTTCCAGCGCGCGCTTCGCGTAGTCGAAGTGGCTATCAGCGTGGGTACACACCACCACCAGCTTCACTTCCGGGTCATTGAGCACTTCATCCAGGTCGCTGGTGAAGTGAATGTGAGAATACTGCGGATGCTGCTCTTCCGGCTTCGCGCTGCGACGATAGATATGCGCCACATGCCAGCTGTCTTTGCGGTTCAGAACATAGGGAAGATGATAGCGGGTGGTGCTTTTACCAAAACCAATGAATGCACAATGTAGGGCCATGATGTCGTCCTTTAAAGGTATCTGGTTACACCATAGCGCAAAGCGAAGAGAGACAAAATGAGGAAGTTTGGACAAGGAATGACACCAATGCCCGCGCACCAGCCGTCGGCGTCGCAGCCAGTTTGTTTCCGGCCTGCGCGCAGCAACCGGAGCGTACTTAATGTACGTGAGGATTGCGAGCACAGCCCGGGAACAAAATGGCAAGTAAGCCAGGCTGGAACAATCCCAAAAAAAAAGCCAGCACGCGGCTGGCTAAAGTAATACTGGAAGCAATGTGAGCAATGTCGTGCTTTCAGGTTCTCCCTCAGGGGTCTTCCTGAATGCAGGACAATAATAATCATTCTCATTCGCACTTGTCCAACACTTTTTGCAAAAAATGTCAGTTGACTCCGCTTTTAAAGTCAATGATGTTGAAAGGGATAATCCCCCCACAAAGGAAACAAGGAATGAGTGAGATAGTGATACGCCACGCGGAACCGAAAGATTACGCTGCCATTCGGCAGATCCACGCCCAGCCGGAGGTGTATTACAACACGCTACAGGTTCCTCATCCTTCCGAGCAAATGTGGGAAGCGCGTCTTGCCGACCAGCCCGGCATCAAACAGCTTGTCGCCTGCATTGACGACACGGTGGTCGGGCATCTGTGCATCGACGTAGCACAACGCCCACGTCGCAGCCATGTGGCCGATTTCGGCATTTGCGTTGATGCTGGCTGGCAAAACCGCGGCGTCGCCAGTGCGTTAGTGCGCGAGATGATTGATATGTGCGACAACTGGCTGCGCGTAGAACGCATTGAGCTCACGGTGTTCGTCGATAACGCCCCGGCGGTTGCGGTGTATAAGAAGCACGGCTTTGAAATTGAAGGCACCGGGAAGAAGTATGGGCTGCGCAACGGGGAATATGTGGATGCGTATTTTATGGCGCGAGTGAAAGGATTAAGTGCGGCCTGATGCCCTCACCCCGGCCCTCTCCCACAGGGAGAGGGAGAATCGGTCCCCTCACCCTTGAGGGAGAGGGTTAGGGTGAGGGGTAAATTCAGTACCCCGCCGCCAAATCATCCACCGAACGCGGGTCAGATGCGCCATACAGCGTGCCGTCTGGCTCTACCATAATGCTCTGTGTACTGCCCATCGCCTCTTTCAAGGCCACTTTCTGCCCCTTCTGCTCCAGAAGCTTCAGCGTATCCGGGCTAAAGCCCTTCTCCACGCGCAGTTCATCCGGCAGCCACTGGTGATGGAATCGCGGCGCGTTAGTGGCTTCCGCAACATTCATCCCATAATCGATGGTATTCACCACTATTTGCAGCACCGTGGTGATAATCCGGCTGCCGCCAGGGCTACCGGTAACCAGCCAGGTTTTGCCGTCTTTCACCACAATCGTTGGCGACATCGACGACAGCGGACGCTTCTTCGGACCTACCGCATTCGCGTCACCGCCGACCAGGCCATAAACGTTCGGCACGCCCGGCTTGGCAGAGAAATCATCCATCTGATTATTCATCAGAATGCCGCTGTTCCCGGCAACAATCCCGGTACCGAAGGTGGTATTCAGTGTATAGGTCACCGCCACCGCGTTACCGTCTTTATCCACCACCGAGAAATGGGTGGTTTGATTGCTCTCGTAAGGCGCGAGCTTGCCAGGGCGAATTTCACTGGATGGTTTCGCCTTGTTGACATCAATCTGTTCGGCTATCGATTTCGCATAGGCTTTGCTGGTCAGGGCCTGCCACGGCACCTTCACAAAATCCGGGTCGCCAAGGTATTCAGAGCGATCCGCATAGGCATGTTTCTCGGCTTCCGCCATCACCTGCATGGCGTCGGCGCTGCCAAAGCCATATTTATGCATGTCGAAATTTTCGAGAATATTGAGGATTTGCACAATGTGGATCCCGCCGGAAGACGGTGGCGGCATCGAGAAGACTTGGTAACCGCGATAATCACCGCTGATTGGCGTGCGCTCTATCGCTTTGTATTCGGCGAGATCCGCTTTGGTAATCAGTCCACCGTGTTTGTGCATCTCGTCGGCAATCTGATCGGCGATGGCGCCTTTATAAAACGCATCCGGGCCGCTTTCGGCAATCAGCTCCAGGCTTTTCGCCAGATCTTTTTGCACCAGCTTGTCGCCCTTTTTCAGCGGCTCGCCATCTTTCCAGAAAATCGCTTTGCTGTTTTCATGGTTGGGAATGACTTCACTGCCGTAGGTTTTGAGATCGTCTGCCAGCGCATCGTTCACCACAAAGCCATCGCGCGCCAGTTTGAACGCGGGCTGAACCACTTTGTTGAGCGGCAGCGTGCCATACTTTTCCAGCGCCAGTGAGAAACCCGCCACCGTGCCCGGCGTACCGGAGGCCAGATGCGAGGTCAGCGATTTTTTGCTATCCGGGTTGCCATGGTCATCGAGGAACATATCGCGCGTGGCCTGGGCGGGGGCCATTTCGCGGAAGTCGATAGCCGTTGTCTTCCCGTCTTTGGTGCGCAGCAGCATAAATCCGCCGCCGCCCAGGTTCCCGGCTTGCGGATGCGTCACCGCCAGCGCATACCCCACCGCCACGGCCGCATCGACGGCATTACCGCCCTCTTTCAGGATTTGCACCCCGACCTGGGTGGCGAGCGCGTCCACCGACGCTACCATCCCCTGATGCGCGCGCACCGGGTGAAAAACATCTTCCTCTACGCCATAAGATACCGGTGGTGCAGCAGGCTCGGTCGTCGCTGCCGCCACGGCAAAACTCCCTCCGGCGGTCAGCGTGGCAATCGCCAGCCAACGCGCAAACGTCTGTTTCATCATCGTTGTTCTCCAGAATTGGGGTAACAGGTCCCGCTTAAGCCTGGTTCAAAACTCCTAAAAAATCATCGTTATGGCAAAAACGAGGTAAACTTAAGAGATCCCTCAGAAGGGAGGAGAGACAATGAAACGATTACTGATTCTGGCGGCACTGCTTCCGTTTGCCGCTTTAGCACAGCCACTCAATACCACCAACAACCCCAATCTGCCGGATTACAAAATTCCGAGCCAGCAGCGGTTACAAACCCAGATGAAATCGCAGCAGGTGCAGCAGAAAGGGATGCTGAATCAACAGTTGCAAACGCAAACGCGCGTTCAGCAGCAACAGCTTCAGACGCAGATGAATAATGACAGGCAGCGTATCCAGCAGGCCCAGCCGGGGGAGCGAAACCCCGCAGGTCAGCAAATGCTCCCCAATACTAACGGCGGGATGCTGAACCAGGGCGGGGCATCAGGGAATAGCGATTCGATGTTGAATAATCAGCAGCATATGTTGCCGCAGCGGCAGAATGGCGACATGTTGAATAACAATCCTAATCTGCCGGTGAAAACCAATCTGCCTTAAGGCTGGAAGTTCGGGCCGATGATATCAATGGCATCGGTGCAGATGCAGTTCACGCCCCAGCGCAGCAGTTGTGATGCGCGCTGGGGCTTGTTCACCGTGTACACCAGAATCTTCAGACCCGCCTCACGCAGGGCATCCACGCGCGCTTCATCCAGCAGTTTGTGGTTGAGGTGAATCGACACGCAGCCCAGCCGCGTGGTCAGTTCACGCCAGTCATCACGCCATTCATCCAGCAATAAACCACGCGGCAATTCCGGCGCGGCCTGCTGTGCCGCTTCCAGCGCATCAATTTCAAACGACGAGAGCAGCGGCGGCGTCATGCCTGCCCACAGTTCACGCGCCGCCAGCGCCACCGCTTTCCCGGTTAGCGGCCCGGTTCCGGTGGTCGGTTTGATTTCGATGTTCGCCATCATGCCGTATTCGCGGCAACGTTCCGCCACCTGCGAGAGCAGCGGCAGCGGTTCACCTTTGAATTCACCACTAAACCAGCTACCCGCGTCCACGCGCAGTAAATCGTGCCAGTTCAGTTCGCCCGCCACGCCCCAGCCGTTGCTGGTGCGCTCAAGGTTATCGTCGTGCAACAGGAAAATTTCGCCGTCTTTCGACAACTTCACGTCGAACTCAATCATGGTGTGACCGTATCGCGCCCCCACATCTATAGCCGCCAGCGTGTTTTCCGGAGCCAGTCTGCCGCCGCCACGATGGGCCGCAACGTGGGGATAAGGCCAGTTACTCATATTCTTTGTCCTGTTTCGCCATCAAAAAGATGCAAATGATTGTCCGGCAGATGCAACCACAGCGTGCTGCCTGCCGTCGGGCGTTCCTGATGAGACAGACGCACCACCAGCTTTTGCGCGCCCCAGCGACCATGCGCAAGGTTATCCGCGCCCAGCATCTCCAGAGTGTCCATCACCAGCGGTATCCCGCCTTCCGCCTGCGAGCTTAACGCAATATGCTCCGGGCGGATACCGAGGGTCATTTTACGCCCGGCGTGCTGACGAGAGTAGCCATTCAGCGGCAGCAACAGACCCTCTTCCAGTTCAAAGTGCGTGCCTTCATTGTTGATGCGCCCGGCCAGCAGGTTCATCGCCGGGCTGCCGATAAAACTCGCCACAAACAGGCTGGCGGGCTTTTCGTACACTTCTACCGGCGTACCAATCTGTTCGGCGATGCCGCCATTCATCACCATCACGCGCTGGGCGAGCGTCATCGCCTCAACCTGATCGTGGGTCACGTACAGCGAGGTGGTTTTCAGGCGGCGATGCAGTTGTTGCAGCTCAAGGCGCATCTGCACGCGCAGCTTGGCATCCAGATTCGAGAGTGGTTCATCGAACAGGAACACCGCCGGGTCGCGCACAATCGCGCGGCCCATCGCCACGCGCTGACGCTGACCGCCAGAAAGCTCGCGCGGGCGACGCTTAAGCAGGCCGTCAAGCTCCAGAATACGCGCGGCCTCTTTCACCCGCTCGGCAATCTGCTGTTTACCCATGCCGCGTATTTTCAGCCCCCACGCCATGTTCTCCTCCACGCTCATATGCGGGTAGAGGGCGTAGTTCTGGAACACCATCGCAATGCCGCGATCTTTCGGTTCCATTTCGGTCACGCGCTTGCCGTCAATCCAGATATCGCCGCTGGTCGCCCGTTCAAGCCCGGCGACCATGCGCAGCAAAGTGGATTTCCCGCAGCCGGACGGCCCGACCATCACGATGAATTCGCCATCGGCCACGTCCAGCGTCAGCGGTTTAATGACCTGGGTTTTGCCATCCCAGCTTTTGGTTATTGCCTGTAATTTCAGTCCTGCCATCTTATTTCTCACTGTCCACTAAACCGCGTACAAAGGCACGCTGCATCACTAAAACAATCACCACGGGTGGGATAAGCGTTAATAACATCGCTGCCATCACCTGGTTCCATTGGGTTGTGCCTTCGCCGGTGGCGATCATGCCTTTGATACCCGCAACGGTGGTGCCGAGATCAACATCGGTGATGATCAGCAGCGGCCACAGATACTGGTTCCAGCCATAGATAAAGGTGATCACGAAAAGCGCCGCCAGATTGGTTTTCGACAGCGGGAAGACGATGTCGCGGAAAAAACGCATCGGCGAGGCGCCATCAATACGCGCGGCTTCCACCAGCTCATCCGGGAGGGTCATAAAGAACTGACGGAACAGGAACGTCGCGGTTGCCGAAGCCATTAACGGCAGCGTCAGCCCGGCGTAGCTATCCAGCATCTTCAGGTTGGCAATGACCTCTACCGTCGGGAAGATACGCACTTCAACCGGCAGCATCAGGGTGATAAAAATCATCCAGAAGAAGAGGTTACGCAGCGGAAAACGAAACCAGACAATCGCAAATGCCGAGAGCATCGAGACGGTGATTTTTCCCACCGTTATGCTGAAGGCCATCACAAAACTGTTAAGCATCATTCGCCAGAACGGTGCGCTGTTCACACCAACACCGTTCACCCAGATGTGATGCATATTCTCCAGCAGATGCGTCCCCGGTATCAGCGTCATCGGCGTAGCGAAGACCGCCTGGTCATCCAGCGTCGCCGCCACAAAGGCGACGTACAGCGGGAAGAGGATCACCGCAATCCCCAGAATCAACATCGTATGGCTGAATATCGTCAGCCCCGGACGGTTCTCAATCATTGGTAACGCACCTTACTTTCCACATAGCGGAACTGCACCACCGTCAGCACGATAACGAGGAACATCAGCACCACCGACTGCGCGGCAGAGGCCGAGAGATCCAGCCCGGTAAAACCTTCGCGATAAATTTTATAAATCAGCGTGGTGGTCGCCTGCACTGGTCCGCCCGCCGTCGCGGCGTCAATCACCGGGAAGGTGTCGAAGAAGGCGTAGACCAAGTTCACCACCAGCAGGAAGAAGCTAACCGGCGCAATCAGCGGCAGAGCAAGCTTGAAGAAACGGCGAATCGGGCCGGCGCCATCAATCGCCGCCGCCTCAATCAGCGAACGCGGAATGGATTGCAGCGCAGCGTAGAAGAACAGGAAGTTGTAGCTGATTTGCTTCCAGACCGAGGCGAACACCACAAGGAACATCGCCTGGCCGCTGTTTTGCGCGTGGTTCCAGTCGTAACCGAATTCGGCGAGGAAATGGGTGATCAACCCGCGCCCCGGGTTGAAGAGGAAAATCCATAGCACCGCCGCGACGGCAGGCGCGACGGCGTAAGGCAGCAGCATCAGCGTTTGATACAGACGACTGCCGCGCACGATGTACTCCACCAGCGCGGCGAAGACAAGCGAGATCACCAGACCGCTGACGGTCACCATGGCGCTGAATTTGATCGTCGTCCAGAAAGAATCGAGATAGTAACTGTCCTGGAACAGGGTGACGAAGTTATCCAGGCCAACAAACTGGCTGGAAAAACCAAACGGATCGACGCTTTGCAGCGAGTACCACAGCGCTTCGCCCGCAGGCCAGATAAAGAAAATAACGGTGATAACCAACTGCGGGGCAACCAGCAAATAGGGCAGCCAGCGCGAGCGGAACACCGGACGGGATGATGACATAGTTGGACTCTTGGTTGAATTGCCCCTCACCCCGGCCCTCTCCCTGAGGGAGAGGGTGAAAAAACGCGCCGATCTGTTCCCTCTCCCTGAGGGAGAGGGTTAGGGTGAGGGGGAAAGTACGGATTAAGACTTCGTCGATTTCTCAAAGCGGCGCAGCAACTGATTTCCGCGCTCGACGGCAGAATCCAGCGCCTGCTGAGGCGTTTTCTTACCGGTCCACACGCTTTCCAGTTCTTCATCGACAATGACGCGGATCTGCGGCATGTTGCCCAGACGCAGCCCTTTGGTGAACGGCAGCGGCGGCTTGTTCAGCATCTGACGCGTGGCGGTATCCGCACCCGGGTTTTTATCGTAGTAGCCCTGCTCGCGGGTCAGGTCATAGGCGGCGGTAGTGATTGGCAGATAACCGGTTTTCTGATGCCACTCGGCGGCATTTTCCGGCTTCGCCAGGAATTCGAGGAACTTCGCCACACCGGTGTAGGTTTCTTTATCTTTACCCTGCATCACCCACAGGCTTGCCCCGCCGATAATGGCGTTCTGCGGCGCGCCTTTGGCGTCTGCATCGTACGGCATCATGCCCACGCCGTAGTTGAATTTGGCATACTGACGGATGTTCGCCAGCGAGCCCGAAGAGGCGGTGGTAATCGCGCAGTCGCCGTTATAGAACTTCTCGGTCGATTCGTCTTTGCGGCCCACGTAGCTGAAATCGCCCTTCTTGTTCATCTCCTGCAACAGCGCGATGTGTTTCACCTGCTCCGGTTTGTTGAATTCCAGCACCGCATCCGTGCCGTCAAAACCGTTGTTTTTGCTGGCAAACGGCAGGCCGTTCCAGGCGCTGAAGTTTTCCAGTTGGATCCACCCCTGCCAGCCGCTGGCGTAACCGCACTTCATCCCCGCCGCTTTCAGTTTTTCGGTATAAGCCGCTAAGTCCTGCCAGGTTTTCGGCGGCTGTTCCGGGTCCAGGCCCGCTTTTTTGAAGGCATCTTTGTTGTAGTAGAGAACAGGCGTGGAGCTGTTAAACGGCTGAGAAAGGAGATGCCCGGTTTTCGCATCGGAGTAGTAACCGGAAACCGTTGGCACAAACTGCGACTCATCGAAGTTAATTCCGGCGTCTTTAAACACCTCATACACCGGTTTAATGGCTTTCGATGCCATCATCGTGGCGGTGCCCACTTCATACACCTGCAAAATCGCCGGGGCATTCCCGGTACGGAACGCGGCGATACCCGCGCTCAGGTTCTGTTCGTAGTTACCCTTGTAGATAGGCACAATTTTGTAATCCGGGTTGGCGGCATTGAAACGCTGCGCCAGAGAATCAACTTCTTTACCCAACTCCCCTTCCATCGAATGCCAGAACGGAATGTTAGTCACTGCCAGTGCCTGGCCAACAAATACCAGACTGAGCGCCAATCCTGAGGCTGTATGTCGTAACAGTTTCATTGATTATCTCTCTTGTTGTTTCGAATGCGCGATTTCACGCGTTTTATGCTCGCGGGGGTAACATGACATGCTCGAATTACAGAAAAATAACGTTTTTATTACAAAAAAAAGATAGTCAGGCGTCAGAGGGATGGCAAGACGATGACGCTGCGGTGACAGGAAAATGGGAGGTGGGGCACGTATAGGTACGATTCAGGCACAATAAAGCCGGGTGGCGACGTCGCCTTACCCGGCCTGATGAGTATTGAATTTGTAGGCCCGGTAAGCGTAGCGCCACCGGGCATATGCGTTAACCGCCCAAATACGCACTTCTCACCGCTTCGTTCGCCAGCAGCGCGTCGCCGGTATCTTCGAGTACCACGTGACCGTTTTCGAGCACGTAGCCGCGGTCAGCGAGCTTCAGCGCCTGGTTGGCGTTCTGCTCGACAAGGAAGATGGTCATCCCCTGCTCGCGCAGTTGTTCGATGGTGTCGAAGATCTGCTGAATGATGATTGGCGCCAGGCCGAGCGAAGGCTCATCCAGCAACAGCAGGCGCGGGTTGCTCATCAGTGCACGACCAATCGCCAGCATCTGTTGCTCACCGCCGGACATGGTACCCGCACGCTGAATACGGCGCTCGTGCAGGCGCGGGAAGAGTTCGTATACCCACTTAATACGCTCCTGGAACTGATCGCGTTCGGCAAAGAAGCCGCCCATCGCCAGGTTCTCTTCTACCGTCATACGCGAGAAGACACGACGCCCTTCCGGGACAATCGCCACCGCTTCGCGCATGATTTTCGCCGTCTGCCAGTCGGTAATGTCTTTATCATCGAAGACGATGCGCCCGCTGGTGGCGCGCGGATCGCCGCACAGTGTGCCGAGCAGCGTGGTTTTCCCCGCGCCGTTGGCACCAATCAGGGTGACGATTTCGCCCTGGTTGATATGCAGACTCACCTCATGCAGCGCCTGGATCTTGCCGTAGTGGGCATTGACCTTGTCAAAAGACAACATGACTTTTTCCATTTTATGCCTCACCTAAATACGCACGAATGACGTCCGGGTTGTTACGAATTTGCTCCGGCGTACCGTTCGCCAGCGGCGTGCCCTGGTTCACCACGTAGATGCGGTCGGAAATGCCCATCACCAGCTTCATGTCATGCTCAATCAGCAGAATGGTGGTGTTATGCTCGTTACGTAGCTCGGCAATCAGCTCGTCCAGCTCTTTGGTTTCTTTCGGGTTGAGGCCCGCAGCAGGCTCATCGAGCATCAGAATTTCCGGCTGCGTGACCATGCAGCGAGCGATCTCCAGACGACGCTGGTCACCGTACGCCAGGTTGCTCGCCTGGCGGTTAGCGTGTTCCAGCAGGCCAATACGCTCAAGCCAGGTCGCGGCGCGATCGAGCGCTTCGCTCTGGGCGCGACGGAATGACGGAGTTTTCAGCAGGCCGGAGAAAACGCCGGTTTTCAGTTGTTGATGCTGCGCCACCAGCAGGTTTTCAATCACCGTCATTTCGCGGAACAGGCGCACGTGCTGGAAGGTACGCACCACGCCCATACGGGCGATTTGCTGGCCGGGCAGCCCTTCCAGGTGCTGGTCGCGCAGCATGATGGTGCCGCCTGTCGGCTTGTAGAAACCGGTCAGGCAGTTGAAGACCGTGGTTTTCCCCGCGCCGTTCGGGCCAATCAGGGAGACAATCTCCTGCGGGCGCAGCTCAAGATTGACGTTATTGACCGCCAGCAGGCCGCCAAAACGCATCATCAGGCCGCTAACGGATAATAATGGCTGACTCATGCCTGCTCTCCTTTCGCTTTCCCGTTTTTCAACTTCATCTGTACACGGGTCATCGGCAACAAGCCCTGCGGACGCCAGATCATCATCAGCACCATCAAACCACCCAGCATTAACATGCTGTATTCGTTAAAGTCGCGCATCAGTTCACGCGAGACCACCAGCAGGATAGCCGCAAGAATAACGGCAAACTGCGAGCCCATCCCGCCCAGTACCACAATTGCCAGCACGAAAGCGGATTCGGCGAAAGTGAACGATTCCGGGCTGACGAACCCCTGACGTGCGGCAAACAGCGTACCGGCAAAACCAGCGAACGCGGCGCTGATGGTAAAGGCCGTCAGCTTGATACGCGTCGGGCTCAGGCCCAGGGAGCGGCAGGCGATTTCATCTTCACGCAGCGCTTCCCACGCACGGCCCAGCGGCATACGCAGCAGGCGGTTAATCACGAACAGCGAGAACACCACCAGCAGCAGCGCCACCAGATAGAGCCAGATCACGCGATCGGACGGGTCATACTTCACGCCAAAGAAGTTGCTGAAGGTATCCCAGCCGCCTTCGCGCGCGGAACGGCTGAACTCCAGGCCGAAGAAGGTCGGTTTAGGGATCTGGCTGATCCCGTTCGGGCCGCCGGTAATTTCAGTGTTGTTGAGCAGCAGAATGCGAACGATTTCCCCAAAGCCTAAGGTGACAATCGCCAGATAATCACCGCGCAAACGCAGCACCGGGAAGCCAAGCAGGAAGCCCGCCGCCGCGGAAACCAGCCCCGCCAGCGGTAAACAGGTCCAGAAACCAAGCCCGTAATAGTGGTTCAGCAGCGCGAAGGTATACGCGCCGATGGCATAAAAACCGCCGTAGCCCAGCACCAGCAGGCCAGACAGGCCAACAACCACGTTCAGACCGAGACCGAGAATGATATAAATCATGGTCAGGGTGGCGATATCGACCGTACCGCGCGACACCATAAACGGCCACGCCACAGCGATCACCAGCAGCGCCACGAGGAACAGTTTCTGTTTAACGGTGGATCCATCAATCGCCGGCAGAACAAACTTCGGCCCGGAGACGTTTTTCAGGGTGTTCTGGAAAACAGGACGCAGCAACTGGAAGAAGAAGACCACCGCCGTACCGATGTAAACCCACTGCCAGCGAATATCCGCCGCCGAGCCCACCACCAGTTTGGTGCCATCCAGCTGTAACTGAACGCCCATAAAGACGCCCGCCAGAATAAAGAACATGACGGCAGAGAGCAGCGCCATTGCAAAATGCATCGGTTTCATACTTTCTCTACCTCCGGGCGACCCAGAATACCGGTCGGCATCACCAGCAGCACCAGAATCAGCAGGGCGAACGACACCACGTCTTTGTATTCAGTACTCAAATAAGCAGAAGAGAGCGCCTCGGCGATGCCGAGGATCAGGCCGCCAATCATTGCGCCTGGAATACTGCCGATACCGCCCAGCACCGCCGCGGTGAAGGCTTTCATCCCGGCCATAAAGCCGATATACGGGTTAATCACGCCGTAGAACTGGCCGAGCAGTACGCCCGCAACCGCTGCCATTGCCGCACCAATTACGAAGGTAAGTGCAATCACGCGGTCAGTGTTGATACCCAGCAGACTCGCCATTTTCAGGTCTTCCGAACAGGCGCGGCAAGCACGGCCCATGCGGGAATAGCGGATAAACAGCGTCAGCGCCAGCATGGAAATAAAGGTCACAATCCAGATAACCAGCTGCATGGTGGTGATGCTGGCCGAGAAGTTTTCACTGCTGCCAATCGTCCACTGACCGTTAAACAGGCTCGGCAGCGCGACGTCGCGCGAACCTTCCGTCAGGCTAACGTAGTTTTGCAGGAAGATGGACATCCCGATGGCAGAGATCAGCGCAATCAGGCGCTTGGAGCTACGCACCGGGCGATACGCGACGCGTTCAATACTCCAGCCGTAGGCGCTGGCGATAATAATCGCACCGATAAACCCGGCGGCAACCAGCAGCCAGCTGGTATCAATACCCATCATCATCAGGGCAGCGATGATCATAAAGGAGACATAGCTACCGATCATATACACCTCGCCGTGGGCGAAGTTAATCATGCCGATAATGCCGTAAACCATGGTGTAACCGATGGCGATCAATGCATAGGTGCTTCCCAGCGTAACGCCGTTAAACATCTGCTGCATGAAATAGAGAAACTGCTCTGACATAAAATGACCTTTTTCAACCCCTCCGGGTGTTGCGCCCGGAGGGTGGGATGACAGTTACTTCGCCGGGGTTGATGAGCCGTCGGCGTGCCACTGGAAGACACCAAACTCAAATCCCTTCAGATCGCCTTTTTCATCCCATTTCAGCGGCCCAATCACGGTGTTCGCACCGTTTGCTTTCAAATCTTTTACCAGCGCCAGCGGCTCATCGCTGCCGGTACGCTCCATCGCGGTTGCCAGAGACTGCACCGCCGCATAGGTGATCCACACGTACGGGCCGCTCGGATCTTTCTTCTGCGCCTTCAGTGCATCCACAATCGCTTTGTTGGCCGGTTCCTGGTCATAGCGTTTCGGCATCGTCACCAGCATGCCTTCCCCGGCATCGCCCGCGATGTTAGAGAGTGACGCGTTGCCCACACCTTCCGGGCCCATAAACTGGGTCTTCAGGCCGACGGAACGCGCCTGGCGCAGCATCTGGCCCATTTCCGGGTAGTAGCCGCCGAAGTAAACGAAATCGATATTCTCTTTTTTCAGGCGCGCGATCAGCGCCGAGAAATCTTTTTCTCCGGCGGTGATACCGTCGAAGAAGACGATATTGGCTTTACCCGCTTTCAGGCCATCCTGCACGGAACGCGCCAGGCCTTCACCGTACTGCTGTTTGTCGTGGATGATAGCGATACGCTGCGGTTTCACCTTCTCCAGAATATATTTCGCGGCGGTCGGGCCCTGAGAGGAGTCGAGACCGGCGGTACGCATGATGTGCTGATAGCCACGCTGCGTCAGTTCCGGGTTGGTTGCGCCCGGCGTGATCATCAGAATGCCTTCATCTTCATAGATGTCGGAAGCCGGCTGCGTGGAGGAGGAGCAAAGGTGACCGATAACGTACTGAATGCCGTCGTTCACGATTTTGTTGGCCACGGCAACGGCCTGTTTCGGGTCGCACGCGTCGTCATACTCCACGCCAACCAGTTTGTTGCCTTTAATGCCGCCTTTAGCGTTGATGTCTTTAATCGCCTGACGCGCGCCATTGAACTCCATGTCGCCCCACTGGGCGACCGGGCCAGACATCGCGCCGACCACGGCGACTTTAATATCCTCTGCCATCGCAACATGCGACATTGCCAGTGCGATCAACCCTGCGATCGCTGTTTTCGCATTCGGTCTCATTTTTATGGATCCCCACTCGTGACGTGATTTATTTATTTTGTAGTTTTATGGTTAAAACGCACTTTGTTCTTTTTTTAAACAACGCTATTTTTACCAGTCTCTTTAATGGTTTAGCGCAGTTTTTTGGCTACAACCAGATTAAAATCTCTATTTTTCAGTCTATTAAGCAGAGATAATATTCTGTATTTCTGTCGAGATAAACAAAAAAAGTCCAGAATTCAGCATAAAATAACGGTACATAAGGCGGAATAAATCACTACTTTTCAGGGTAAAACACTGCCTATTTTTCAATCCATACTGGATAAAACTGCCTTTATCTGGCTAAAAAAATTAATCAGCTAATGAATGGATAAAAAACAGAATCGCCCTGAAAGGAAAATTAGGTACACTCAGTTACCCGTTTTGGCAGGATTTTTTCGAATGAAACTGACCATCATCCGCTTACAGTACTTCAGCGAACAGGATCGTCTCGATCTGGCAAAAATATGGCCGGAGTACGACATCGACACGCTCACCCTTGATGACAACCATCGTATTTATGCGGCACGCTTTAACGAGCGTCTGCTCGGCGCCGTGCGCGTCACGCTTGCAGGTACTCAGGCGACACTCGACTCACTGCGCGTGCGCGAAATCACCCGCCGTCGCGGCGTGGGGCAATATCTGCTGGAAGAAACGCTGGCGGATAACGCGCAGGCATCCAGCTGGTGGATGGCGGATATCGGCGTGGAAGACCGCGGCGCAATGGCGGCGTTTATGCAGGCGCTGGGCTTTACGGCACAGGCGGATGGGTGGGAGAAGCGGTAACGCTTGTTACCACAGGTGCGGCCTGATGCCCTCACCCCATCCCTCTCCCACAGGGAGAGGGCGCAAAGACTAAAACGGCAACCATGGGTTGCCGTTTGCTTTTTATTTGGCGTCAGTCGCCGTGCCGTTAGCGTGCCAGTCGAACACACCGAACTCGAAGCCTTTCAGATCGCCCTTCTCATCCCATGACAGCGGCCCCATTACGGTTTCTACGGAGTTCGCTTTCAGGTATTTTGCGATTTCCGCCGGGTCTTCAGACTGATTCAGGCCCGCCTGCAGTGATTGCAGCGCAGCATAGGTGGTCCACACGAATGCGCCGCTCGGGTCCTGTTTCTTCGCCTTAATCGCATCCACAATCGGTTTGTTCGCCGGGACCTGGTCATAGTTCTTCGGCTTGGTCACTAACAGACCTTCCGCAGAGTCGCCCGCGATGTTAGACAGTGAAACGTTCGCCACGCCTTCCGGCCCCATAAACTGGGTTTTCAGGCCCGCCGCGCGGGACTGACGCAGGATCTGCCCCATCTCCGGGTGATAGCCGCCGAAGTAGACGAAATCGATGTTCTCTTTCTTCAGACGCGCGACCAGGGTCGAGAAGTCTTTCTCGCCTGCGGTGATGCCGTCAAAGAAGACCACGTTGGCGTTGCCTTTCTTCAGGTTGTCCTGAACGGCACGCGCCAGGCCTTCACCGTACTGCTGCTTATCATGCACGATAGCGATACGTTGCGGCTTCACTTTATCGAGAATGTATTTTGCCGCGGTTGGGCCCTGGTCAGAGTCCAGGCCGGTGGTACGCAGCAGCAGGTGATAACCGCGGGCGGTCAGCTCCGGAGCGGTCGCCGCCGGGGTGATCATCAGAATGCCTTCATCTTCATAGATATCAGAAGCGGGCTGAGTGGAAGATGAGCAAAGGTGGCCGATAACATATTTGATGCCATCGTTAACCACTTTGTTCGCCACCGCGACCGCCTGTTTCGGGTCACAGGCATCATCATATTTTACGATTTGCAGCTTATTACCCTTGATGCCGCCTTTGGCGTTGATATCCGCAACCGCCTGCTCAGCACCGGTAAACTCCTGGTCGCCATACTGCGCAACCGGGCCAGACATCGCGCCCACGACCGCGACTTTAATGTTCTCTGCGAAAGCCATGTTACTGAACGCCAGCGCAATACATCCTGCCAGTAACGCTTTACCCTTCATGTTCATCCTGAGGTTCCCCATTGTTATGGTGATTGTATTTGTTGTGATGTTGTTGTGTGACACGTTATTCTGCTTTTATCTATAAGATAAGCATATGATAGTAGTAAGAACCGATGCATGCGGTGTCATAGCAGCATAGTCTGCTAAAAACATACCCCATTTTTCGGATTTTGAAACGAGAAATTTGGAAGGGATGTAACAGATTTATGACATTCTCAGTGCCGATAGCGATTGCCGGATGGCGCTTCGCTTATCCGGCCTACCTAAGAATGTGCACGATAAAAAAACAAAAACCCCCAGACTCGCATCCAGGGGTTATCGGGTACTGCTTAACGCGTTGCGCGGTTACGCTTCAATCGCGGCGCGCAGTTTTTTCATCGCGTTCTTTTCCAGCTGACGTACACGTTCCGCTGAAACGCCGTAACGATCGGCCAGTTCCTGCAACGTCGACTTGTTGTCTTCGTCCAGCCAGCGCGCGCGGATAATGTCCTGGCTACGTTCGTCCAGACCCATCATCGCGTCAGTCAGCTTGTTGGCTGCCTGCTCTTCCCAGTTATCGTCTTCGATGCCGTCGGCAAAGTTAGACGTTTTATCCTGTAGATAAAGCACCGGCGCCATCGGCTGGCTGTCGGACTCGTCGTCGGAAGACATGTCAAAGGTCATGTCTTGTGCCGCCATACGGGATTCCATTTCACGGACATCTTTGCTGGATACGCCCAGTTCGCGCGCGACCATCTCGACTTCATCCTGGTTGAACCAGCCCAGACGCTGCTTAGTTTTACGCAGGTTAAAGAACAGCTTACGCTGTGCTTTGGTCGTTGCGACTTTCACGATACGCCAGTTACGCAGTACGTATTCATGAATTTCCGCTTTGATCCAGTGTACGGCGAAAGAGACCAGACGCACGCCCACTTCAGGGTTGAAGCGACGAACGGCTTTCATCAGGCCGATATTACCTTCCTGAATCAAGTCAGCCTGCGGCAGGCCATAGCCCGAGTAGTTACGAGCGATATGAACAACAAAGCGCAGGTGAGACAGGATCAGCGTTTTAGCTGCTTCCAGATCGCCCTGGTAATGCAGCTTTTCAGCGAGCGCCCGCTCTTCATCAGCCGTCAACATCGGCCATGCGTTCGCAGCCCGGATGTAAGACTCCAGGTTACCAACAGGGGCTAAAGCTAAATTTTGCATTTCTTTGGTCATTCAATCCTCTCAATCAATATCGTCTGGCCGTTGAGCAACAACCGTGCCAGAGCTTTTGAGCAACGAGATTATCATTCACTCTTTTATCAGACAGTGATTTTATCCACAAGTTCAATGCAACACTGTGAATAGATTACGCACAAAATGTGACACTCGATAAGCGAGGGCAGGGGAAAGGTAAGAGTGGAACGTATCCCCTGCTAACGGGAACTCGTAGCAGGGGAAGAGTATAACAGAACTTTATTACTCGGGAGTAAATCGACGTAAATGTTGTGCGGTGGCAAGCCATGCCGCAATCCATCCGATCATCGAGCAAACCAGCAGCAGTAACAGGCACTCATCGAACGATAAGCCACTGAGTTCAAACTGAGTTCCGAAAACACGCGCCACTTCAGTCACCGCAGAAGAGAGCCGCATCACCAAAATTTCTGACAGAATCAGTGAAAGAAATGCGCCGGAAAAACCGAGCAGCGCGCCACCATAAAGGAACGGACGCAGAATGAAACCATCCGTTGCGCCAATCAATTTCTGCACGTTAATGGTATCGCGACGGGCAAAGATGCTCAGACGCACGCTGTTACCGATGACGAGGAATACCGCCGCCACCATCAGCACGCCGATCATGGCGGATACGCGGCCCACCAGCCCGGTCAGCGAGGCCAGGCGCGCAAACCAGCTGTCATCCATACGCACTTCGTCCACGCCATCTACCTGCGCGACGCGGTCACGCAGGGTATTGAGCGAGTCAGTGCCCTGGAAATCGAGTTTCGGTATCACCACGGCCACCGCAGGCAACGGGTTCTCTTCCAGCATATCCAGCGCCCCACCAAAGCCGGACCAGTTGCGGAATTCGCCCAACGCTTCATCACGGGAAAGGTAGTTTACCTTTTCTACACCCTGCTCCGCCTGCAACTGCACGACCACGCGCGCCGCCGCATCGTCATCCAGCGTTTTTTGCAGATAAACCGTAATCTGCGGCGACGGGTAATATTGCGACGCCGCCGTGTTCACGTTCTTGTAGACCATATAGCACACGCTCGGCAGAGTCAGGGAGATGGCGATCACCATCACCGTCAGGAACGTGGCGAACGGCTTGCTTTTCAGGTCCTGTAATGCGCCCTGCCAGGCATAACGCACCTGCTCATTGAACACATTGGTTTTGCGGTTGGCCGGTTTCGGTGCGACTTTCGGGCGTTTTGGCGCGTTACGCCCACCGCCGCCTTTACCCACCGATTGGCGAATACGATCCAGCCTGCCGCCGAACTGGCGGATGTGATTCATTGCTTCGCGTTTATTCACCCGTGTGGCCTCCATGCAAATGGCCGTCGCTCAGCGTCAGCATACGGTAAGCGCGGCTGGAGATGAGGCCCAGGTCGTGGGTCGCCATCAATACCGTTACGCCAACGCGGTTAAACTCTTCGAACAGGCGCAAAATGCCTTCCGACAACGCGTTATCGAGGTTACCCGTTGGTTCATCCGCCAGCAGAACGGCAGGCTTGTTCACCACCGCACGGGCAATACCCACGCGCTGCTGCTCACCGCCGGAAAGTTGAATTGGGAAGTTTTTCGCTTTGTCGAGCAGCCCGACTTTATCCAGTGCCGCCGAGACGCGACGGCGGATATCATCATAGCTTGCTCCGGCAATAATCAGCGGGATCGCCACGTTATCAAACACGGTGCGGTCCATCAGCAGATGGTGATCCTGGAAAATCATGCCGATCTGGCGACGCAGGAACGGCACCTCACGGTTTTTCAGGCGGCTGATATCATGCCCGCTGAAGTAGATTTTCCCGGCGCTGGGCCGTTCAATCCCACAGATAAGCTTCAGCAGGGTACTTTTCCCTGCGCCGGAATGGCCGGTCAGGAATGCCATCTCGCCTGGTTGCATGTGGAAGGTCACTCCCTGCAACGCTTGTCTCCCGCCGAGATAGGCTTTGCTGACGTGTTCAAAGCGAATCATTGTTAATCCTCTCGGGCAAAAAGTGCCTCAATAAAATCGCCCGCTTTAAACGGACGCAAGTCCTCGATACGTTCGCCAACACCGATATAGCGAATCGGAATACCGAACTGGTCAGCCACAGAGAAGATAACCCCACCCTTCGCCGTACCGTCCAGTTTGGTGAGCGTAATCCCCGTCAGGCCAACGGCTTCATGGAACAATTTGGCCTGGCTTATTGCGTTCTGACCGGTGCTGGCGTCAATTGTCAGCATGACTTCATGCGGAGCCTCAACGTCGAGCTTTTTCATGACGCGGACAATTTTCTTCAGCTCTTCCATCAGGTGCGATTTGTTCTGCAAACGCCCTGCGGTATCGGCGATAAGTACATCGACGTTACGCGCCTTCGCCGCCTGAATAGCATCGAAAATCACCGATGCGGAGTCCGCGCCCGTATGCTGCGCGACCACCGGAATATTGTTACGCTGGCCCCACACCTGAAGCTGTTCCACCGCTGCTGCGCGGAAGGTATCGCCCGCCGCCAGCATTACCGATTTGCCCTGCTGCTCGAACTGACGCGCCAGCTTACCGATGGTGGTGGTTTTACCCACGCCGTTGACGCCAACCATCAGAATGACGAACGGGGTTTTGCCTTCAATATTAAGCGGTTCATCCACTTTTGCGAGAATATCGCCCATTTCATCTTTCAGCAGGCCGTACAGGGCTTCGGCATCGCGAAGCTGTTTGCGGCTGGCGCTTTCGGTCAGGCTGCTGATGATTTTACGGGTGGTTTCCACGCCGACGTCGGCAATCAACAGCTGTTCTTCCAGCTCTTCAAACAGATCATCGTCGATTTTCTTGCCACGGAACAGGCTGATAAATCCGGAACCGAGATTTTCTTTTGTTTTCAGAAGGCTGCGCTTGAGTCGCGCGAAGAAACCTTCTTTGGTCGGTTTTTCTTGCTCCTGTTGCTCAGGCTGTTCCTGCTGCTCTTCAACGGCTTCGGCGTCGATAGCGTTTTCTGCGGCATCAGCAGCGACCAGCGCCTGCGTCTCGAGCTCTTCATCGCTAATCACCGGCTCGTCTTCGACGAGGATTTCTTCGGCGACAGGCTCTACGGCTGCGGGCTCTTCAGCAACCGCTGTTTCTACGGCAGGCTCTTCAGCAACAGGCGTTTCAACGACGGGCTCTTCAACCACGGGTTCAACAACCGCGACCTCTTCAACCCGCGGTTCGGCCTCCTGAACAGGCTCAATCACCTCTTCAACGATAACCTCTTCCGGCTGCACTTCCGGCTCAGCAATGTCTTGCGCAATCTCTTCAGGCAGCGGCAGCTCTTCGTGCTCAATTACCGCTTCTGGCGCGACTTCAGGCTCAACCGGCTCAACGGGCTGCGGCTTTTCGCTCTCCGCAACCTCTTCGGTAACCTCTACCACCTCGGCGGCGGACGCTTCGCTCTCCTGCTGAGTGTGTTCAGCAGGCGCCTCGACAACCGCCGTATCATCCTGCGCAGGCTGCGCTTCTACCGCCGCCTGTTCTTCGATTTTTTGTTCAGATTCAACGTCCTGCTGCTGTTCTTTTTGCCCAAAGCCCAGCCAGGAAAAAAAGCCACGTTTCTTCTCTTTTGCCATTTGCGACTTAACTCCTCGCGGTTTATTTATGGCGCTGTTTCGCCATAACAGGGGCGAAAGCTAAAATAATGATGAAATTAGTCGGTTAGTCTACCACTTAACGCGGCGCGCATCACCGCCTGCGGATTAAGGTTTCGCCGAAGTAAGCAGATCGTTAGAATAGCAGGCCAAAAGAGCGACCAGAGCAATAAAATGAAGAAACCAACCTCTGCGGGCAGCGGCCAGATCCGGATTATCGGCGGTCAATGGCGTGGCCGAAAATTACCGGTTCCGGACAGCCCCGGCCTGCGTCCTACCACCGATCGCGTGCGTGAAACCCTGTTTAACTGGCTGGCGCCGTCAATGGTCGATGCCCAGTGTCTGGACTGCTTCGCCGGAAGCGGCGCGCTCGGGCTGGAAGCGCTGTCGCGCTATGCGGCTGGCGCAACGCTGCTGGAGATGGACAAACAGGTCGCCCAGCAGTTGCAGAAGAATCTCGCCACGCTGAAAGCGAATCAGGGCAAAGTCGTGAATACGAATACGCTCTCATTCCTCAACCAGCCGGGCACGCCGCATGATATCGTTTTTGTCGATCCGCCGTTCCGTAAAGGGCTGCTCGCTGAAACGCTCGCCCTGCTGGAGAACAACGGCTGGCTGGCGGACGATGCGCTTATCTATGTTGAAAGCGAAGTGGAAAATGGCCTGCCAGCGGTGCCGGTAAGCTGGGAACTGCACCGTGAGAAAGTCGCCGGTCAGGTGGCATACCGCCTGTACCATCGTGAAGCACAAGGAGAAAAGGATGCTGATTAATCTGGGCCGATTACTGATGCTGTGCGTGTGGGCGTTTTTAGTGCTCAATCTTTTCCAGCCTTTCCCGCGCCCGCTGAACATTTTCGTCAACGTCGCGCTGGTGTTTATGGTGCTGATGCACGGCATGCAACTGGCGTTATTGCAGTCCACCATTCCGAAAGATGGCCCGCAGATGACCAAAGCAGAGAAGGTGCGAATCTTCTTGTTTGGCGTTTTTGAGTTGTTGGTGTGGCAGAAAAAAATCACGCCGAAGAAGAAGTAATGTGCGGTTTTTTGCCGGATGGCGCTGACGCTTATCCGGCCTACAAATGAGTGCAAACCGTAGGTCGGGTAAGCGTAGCGCCACCCGACATCACTGCCCCAAACTCTCTGCCTCAAACGCCACAAACCGCGAACCTTTATAACTCAGCACGCCTTTGTCGCCCACCGTCAGCGCATGATACTGCACGTCGTCGAGGCGAAAATGCATCTCCAGCCCGCCCTGTTCCGGCTTAAAGCTCACGTCATAGCGCATTGAACTGCCCGCCGGGATTTCCGTTTGCTGGTGCGAGCGGCGATCGTTGAGCACTTTTTCACGCTTATTGCTGACCGTGACGCGCTTTTGCATCAGCGGCGCAGCCTCGTTTTCCTGCTTCTCCCGCCGCTGCTGCACATAGCGAAACGACGCGGCAATCACGATAATTGCGACCACGACGACAAAAAATAACGGCATCTTACTCATCATCACATCTCATAGGAATTTACGGAATTCGGGCGATACGGCATGGAAGGCGATTGTCATTAGGCGCTCATGAACACTACACTGAAGACCAAGACTACGCGTGTAATACCTAATTAATGATAACAGGGACTTAATATGCTTTGGTCGTTTATTGCTGTCTGCTTATCCGCATGGCTTTATGTCGATGCATCCTACCGTGGCCCGGTCTGGCAGCGCTGGGTATTTAAACCGGTTACCCTCATTCTTCTTCTGTTTCTCGCCTGGCAAGCACCGATGTTTGAGGCGGTTGGCTATCTGGTGGTGGCGGGGCTGTGCGCTTCCCTGATTGGCGATGCCCTTACGTTATTACCGCGCCAACGCCTGCTCTATGCCATCGGCGCATTCTTCCTGTCGCATCTGCTGTACACCATTTGGTTTGCCAGCCAAATGACACTCAGCATTTTCTGGCCGCTGCCGCTGGTGCTGCTGGTCATTGGCGCACTGCTGCTGGCGGTTATCTGGAGCAAACTGGAAGAGCTACGTATCCCGGTCGCCACCTTTATCGCCATGACGCTGGTCATGGTCTGGCTGGCGGGTGAACTGTGGTTCCTGCGTCCCACCAGCCCGGCGCTTTCGGGCTTCGTAGGTGCGGCACTGCTGTTGCTGGGGAATATCGTCTGGCTGGTTAGCCATTATCGCTATCGCTTCCGCGCCGATAATGCCATTTCGTCGGCCTGCTACTTCGCCGGACACTTTTTGATTGTCCGCGCGCTCTATCTGTAAAATGGCTCTTGACTCTGGAGTCGACTCCAGAGTGTATGCTGCGTTTAATGAAACAACGATCATTAACCGGAGGATACCATGTCGACTCCAGAGACGAAGCCCGCTAAAGCGCCGCAGTTTTCCTCGCTGAAGTTTACCCCTGCGCCTGCCAAAACGGACGACTGCTGCTGCGACGGCGAGTGCGCATCAACCGTTGCCGAAAACCTGCCGGATGCCCGCTACAGCTGGCTTGTCGATGGCATGGACTGCGCCGCCTGCGCCCGCAAAGTCGAAACGGCGGTAAGCCAGATCCCCGGCGTTAAACAGGTCAAAGTGCTGTTCGCCACCGAAAAGCTGCTGGTCGATGCCGATAACGATATTCGCGACCAGGTCGAACGCGCGGTCACCGCCGCCGGGTACACACTGCGCGGCGAAAACGCACCGAAAACGGAACAAGCCCCTTCCCGTCTGCGTGAAAATCTCCCCCTCATTCTGCTGACGCTGCTGATGGTGATCAGCTGGGGGCTGGAGCATTTCAATCACCCGCTCGGGAACGCCGCGTTTATCGCGACCACGCTGGTTGGTCTCTATCCGGTGGCACGTCAGGCGTTACGCCTGATCAAAAGCGGCAGCTGGTTTGCCATTGAAACGCTAATGAGCGTCGCAGCCATCGGCGCGCTGTTTATTGGCGCGACAGCGGAAGCGGCGATGGTGTTGCTGCTGTTTTTAATCGGCGAACGACTCGAAGGCTGGGCGGCGACCCGCGCACGTCAGGGCGTGAGCGCGCTGATGGCGCTGAAACCCGACACCGCCGTGCGCGTGCGTGGCGACCAGCGTGAAACCGTCGCGCAGCAGGATTTACGCCCTGGTGATGTGATTGAAGTGGCGGCTGGCGGGCGCTTACCTGCCGACGGCACGCTGCTTTCTCCCTTTGCCAGCTTTGATGAAAGTGCCTTAACCGGTGAATCTATTCCGGTGGAACACAGTGCGGGCGAGCGCGTCAGCGCCGGAGCCACCAGCGTCGATCGTCTGGTACAAATCACCGTGACTTCACAGCCTGGCGACAGCGCTATCGACCGCATTCTGCGTTTAATTGAAGAAGCGGAAGAGCGCCGCGCGCCGATTGAGCGCTTTATTGACCGTTTCAGCCGCATCTACACCCCGGCGATTATGGTCGTGGCGCTGCTGGTTGCGCTGGTGCCGCCGCTGGCATTTTCCGCGCCGTGGCTGGAGTGGATCTACAAAGGTCTGACGCTGCTGCTGATTGGCTGCCCGTGTGCGCTGGTTATCTCCACTCCGGCGGCGATTACCTCTGGCCTGGCAACCGCCGCACGCTACGGCGCGTTGATTAAAGGCGGCGCGGCGCTGGAACAACTGGGCCGCGTACAGCAGGTGGCGTTTGATAAAACAGGCACTCTGACCGTCGGCAAACCGCAGGTGACGTCCGTTGTCGCTACCGCGGAACTTGACGAAAACAGTTTGCTGGCGCTGGCCGCCGCCGTGGAGCAAGGCTCAACGCACCCGCTGGCGCAGGCCATTGTTCGTGAAGCGCAACAGCGCCAGCTAACGCTACCCGCAGCCGACAACCAGCGCGCGCTGGCAGGTTCCGGTATCGAAGCGGACGTTAATGGGCAACGCATTCTGATTTGCGCGGCGGGTAAATTCCCGGCGGATGCTCATCTGATGCAGATTGAAGAACTGGAAAAAGCCGGTAATACGGTAGTGCTGGTGACACGCGAAGAGACACTGCTGGGTGTACTGGCGCTGCGCGATACGCTGCGTGATGACGCCCGCGAAGCCATCGGTACCCTGCATACGCTGGGTATTCAGGGCATTATACTCACCGGCGATAACCCGCGCGCGGCGGCAGCCATTGCGGGCGAGCTGGGGCTCGATTTCCGCGCCGGGCTGCTGCCGGCGGGTAAAGTTACCGAAGTTACCGCGTTGAATGCGAAAGCGCCGCTGGCGATGGTCGGCGACGGTATTAACGATGCGCCGGCCATGAAAGCCTCCACCATTGGCATTGCGATGGGTAGCGGTAGCGACGTGGCGCTGGAAACCGCCGATGCCGCGCTGACGCACAACCGCTTAACCGGCCTGGCGCAAATGCTGCGCCTGGCGCGGGCCACCCACGCCAACGTGCGGCAGAACATCGCCATCGCGCTGGGGTTGAAAGGCATTTTCCTCGTCACCACCCTGCTTGGCATTACCGGGTTGTGGCTGGCGGTGCTGGCGGATACCGGGGCAACGGTACTGGTCACGCTGAACGCACTGCGATTGTTGCGGATGAAGCTTCGGTGATGGGTTTGCCGGATGGCGGCTGCGCCTTATCCGGCCTACGAAAACATGCATGCGTCAATGAATGCGGTGCCGGGGTTTGCCGGATGCGGCTACGCCTTATCCGGCCTACGCGAGCGATTTTGTAGGCCGGATAAGCGAAGCGCCATCCGGCAACAACGCGTACCAAACTCACATCCCCAATACCCCCGGCAACCATAGCGATATCGCCGGAACGTAGGTCACCAGCGCCAGCACCACCAACAACATGCCGTAAAACGGCAGCATCGCTTTCACCACGCTTTCGATCTTCTGTTTACTCACCGCGCTGGCAACAAACAGCACCGAACCCACCGGCGGAGTAATCAGGCCAATCCCCAGATTCACCATCATGATCATGCCAAAATGCACCGGGTCGATGCCCAGCGCATTGGTCACCGGTAGCAGCACCGGCGTCAGAATCAGGATAATCGGCGCCATGTCCATCAACGTACCAATCAGCAGCAGCATAATGTTCAGATACATCAAAATGACGTACTTGTTATCTGACAACGACGTAAAGAACCCGGTGATACGCACCGGAAGCTGCATATAGGTCATCACCGCGCCAAACGCGGCAGCAAAACCAATCAAAATCATCACGATACTGACCGTTTTCACCGTCCGGCACATCAGCTTCGGCAGCTCGCTCCACTTATAATCCCGGTAGATAAACATGGTCACGAAGAACGCCCATAGACAGGCCACCGCTGCCGATTCTGTGGCGGTAAAAATCCCGGAGAGAATACCGCCGAGAATAATGACCACCGTCATCAGCCCCCACAGCGCATCGACAAAAATCTTCACCGCTTGTTTAAACGGGATGCGCTCCCCTTTCGGATATCCGCGTTTGTGAGCGAAACCAAGACACAGGATCATCAGGCACAACCCCAGCAACAGCCCAGGCAATACGCCCGCGATAAACAGCGAAGCGATAGAAACCGTTCCACCCGCTGCCAGCGAGTAAATCACCGAGTTATGGCTGGGCGGGATCAGAATCGCCTGCACCGAACCGCTCGCCGTCACCGCCGCCGCGTATTCGCGCGGGTAGCCCTTCTTTTCCATCTCCGGGATCATCACGCTGCCGATAGACGCTGTATCCGCCACCGATGAACCGGAAATCGCGCCGAAAAAGGTCGAGGCGACGATGTTCACCAGCGACAGCCCACCGCGAATAAAGCCCACAAACAGATAGGCGAAATTGACCAACCGCCGGGCGATGCCACCCTCGGCCATGATCGCTCCCGCCAGAATGAAGAACGGGATCGCCAGCAGGGTAAACTTGTTCACCCCGCTGGTTATCTGAATCATTAATGCCTCCAGCGGCAGGTCAATCCAGAGCGCGCCGGCTACGGCACTTAAGCCCACCGCGAACGCGACAGGCATCCCCACGGACAACAGAATGGCGAGGGTGAAAAGCAAAATAAACGCATCCATCTTTCACCTCATTAACCGTGGTTACCGATGAGCACCACCGGGCGGTGTTCCTGCGAACCGAACAGCAGGCGCTCAATCACAAACAGAATCAGCACAGCGGAACCCACCGGCAGCGGCAGATAGCTCTCGCCGGAGGTCATTACCGGAAATTCCGCAACGGGCTGCTCCCACAGTTCGACACAGAGCCAGAAGCTGTACCAGAACATCAACACAGTCACCAACAGCATCAGTAAGTCCACCAGCCGCGCCGCCGCTTTTTGCAGCGCAGCGGGCAGGCGGTCGGTGAGCATATTGACCGCGATATGCGACCCGGCGCGATAGCCCACCGCCGCGCCGATAAAGGTGAAGGTCACCATGCAGATAATGGCAATCGGCTCCGGCCAGGATTCGCCCCGGTTAAGCACATAGCGAGAAAAAATTCCCACCGGGATGACAATGGTCATCAGCAGCAGTGACAGCCCGGCAACCCACATCGCCAGCATGTATAGCCGGTCCATTGCGCGCGAAAAATGCTCTGACATAGGGCCTCCGCTACTGGACATCAGCAATGGCGTTCATCAGGTCCTGATGCTTTTCGCCATACGCTTTTCGCACCGGTTCCGTGGCCTGAACAAAGAAGGTTTTGTCGATTTCGTGGAACTGCACGCCACCCGCTTTCATCTTCGCCAGCGCCTGATCATTGTAGGCTTTCCACAGTTCACGCTGCTCCAGCTGCGCTTCATGGGCCAGGGTGATGATTTTTTGCTGATCGTCCGCGCTCAGTTTGTCCCACTTCACTTTCGAGTAGAGCAGCATTTCCGGGGTAATAAAGTGGCCGCTCAGGGTGTAGTTTTTGGCGACGGGCAGGTAGTTATGGGCGATAAACGTCGGCGGATTATTTTCCGCGCCGTCAATCACGCCCGTTTGCAGGCCGCTGTATACCTCACTCACGCCCATCGCCACCGAGTTCGCCCCCATATCTTTTAGCGTCGCCAGCGCAACCGGGCTGCCCTGCACGCGGATCTTCATGCCCTTGAGATCTTCCGCCTTCAGCACCGGCTCTTTGGTGATGAGATTACGCGTACCGGAATCCATCCAGCCGAGGAAGACCAGCCGTGATTTCGGATTGTTAGTGAGCTTGTCGCCAATCTGCTTGCCGATGTCGCCGTCGATCACCTTATGCATATGATCTTCATCGCGAAAAACATAGGGCAGCGTGAAGACTTCGATATCGGGCAAAATCGCCGCGACCGGGGCCATCGATACGCGGATCATGTCGATCGCCCCCATCTGCGCCTGCTCGATCATCTGCTTCTCATCGCCCAGCACGCCGCCGGGAAAGACTTTAATCTCCAGCTTGTCACCGGTTTGCTGTTTGAGTTTGTCCCCCATGTGCTGCACCGCCACCACGTTCGGGTAGCCTTCGGGGTGAACATCAGCGGCTTTGATCACCTGCGCCGAGGAGTAAGAGGTAAACAGGAGAGTGGCGGTTGAAAGGCACAAAGCGGCCACGAATGGCTTAACAGTCATCTTCATCGGTCGGCTCCAGCGGTATTTTTGCGGTAAGAGATAAAACGTTGTTTTAGTTTTCCGCTTAAAAACTAGACGGGAAGTGCGAAGTGGGCGGTGAGATAACTCACAAAAGAAACAATTTCGAAACGCGATTTTAACGATGTGATAACGATATTTCAGGACAGATCACATAATCTGCCCTGACAAAAACTAATGGCTTTTACGCAGCAGGTAGCGATACGGCAGGGTGTCAGTCTCTTTGGCAATCAATTCATGTTCCATGAACGTGCAGAAACCGGGAATATCG
The DNA here is from genome assembly GCF_055796175.1 of Pseudocitrobacter sp. 2023LY-00077. Taxonomy (NCBI): domain Bacteria; kingdom Pseudomonadati; phylum Pseudomonadota; class Gammaproteobacteria; order Enterobacterales; family Enterobacteriaceae; genus Pseudocitrobacter; species Pseudocitrobacter sp. 2023LY-00077. The sequence goes on from NZ_JBSPEI010000003.1 coordinate 128,585, forward strand.
CGGGTGGTTGCCGGATCGTCGGCAATAATCAGCAGCGTTTCGCCCACGGGCATCGTGCGCACGGTTTTGCGCACCATCATTACCGGCTCCGGGCAACGGAGGCCAAGGGCATCTAAAGTATGGTTTGGGCTGGCGAACAGATCGGTCATTGTGGTCTCACCGTAGAAAAATCGGCCTTAGTTTACGCCGTGATTTCTGTGACGCAAGTCAGGTTAACGATTGCGTGAAAAACAACCATTGCAATGCCGCACGGAAGCAGTATCATTCGCTCCCTTATCGCGCAGGTAACGATAAGAATACGAACAGTTTTATTGGGTTCCCTCACCCCAATCTCTAAAAAGGTACAATATGACTCCCTTTACATCCGTACAGCGCAAGCACGCGCTGGTTTGGCTATCGCTATTCCATTTGCTGGTTATTATTTCCAGTAACTATCTGGTGCAACTGCCAGTTTCTGTTTTTGGCTTCCACACCACCTGGGGCGCGTTCAGCTTTCCGTTTATTTTTCTCGCGACTGACCTCACCGTGCGCATTTTCGGCGCGCCGCTGGCTCGACGCATCGTCTTTGCGGTGATGCTCCCCGCGCTGATGGTCTCCTACGCTGTTTCATCACTTTTCTATATGGGTGAATGGCAAGGCTTTGCCGCGCTGGCGAGCTTCAACCTGTTTGTCGCCCGTATCGCCGCCGCCAGTTTTATGGCCTACGCGCTGGGGCAGATCCTCGACGTGCATGTCTTTAACCGCCTGCGCCAAAGCCGTCACTGGTGGCTTGCGCCGACAGCCTCGACGCTGTTCGGTAATATCAGCGATACGCTGGCCTTCTTCTTCATCGCCTTCTGGCGCAGCACCGACCCGTTCATGGCGCAGCACTGGGTGGAAATCGCACTGGTCGATTACTGCTTTAAAGTGCTGATCAGCATCATCTTCTTCCTGCCGATGTACGGCGTGCTGTTAAACATGCTGATGAAAAGGCTGGCAGACAAATCCGATTTGTCAGCAATGCAGCCAGGTTAAAGGTTCGTTTTCCGAGTTGTGATAAGATGGGTGAATGAGCCGTTAATGGCCGTTTATCGAAAGGAAGAAGTCAATGCGCAAATTGGTGAAATACGTTGGTATTGGCCTGCTGGTTGCCGGGCTGGCAGCCTGTGACAACAGCGATACCAAAGCTCCGGCACAGGGTGCGGCGGCAGAGAGCAACGCCTCCGGGCAGCCGATTAACCTGCTGGATGGCAAGCTGAGCTTCTCATTACCCGCGGATATGACCGACCAGAGCGGAAAAATGGGTACCCAGAGCAATAATATGCACGTCTACTCTGATGCGACCGGGCAGAAAGCCGTGATCGTTATCGTGGGCGACAACACCGATGAAGACCTCGGCGTGATGGCGAAACGTCTGGAAGAACAGCAGCGCAGCCGCGACCCGCAGTTGCAGGTCGTGACCAATAAATCCATTGAGGTGAAAGGCCACACGCTGCAACAGCTGGACAGCATCATCTCTGCTAAAGGCCAGACCGCGTACTCTTCCGTTATCCTCGGCAAAATTGATGGCAAGCTGCTGACCATGCAGGTTACCCTGCCGGCAGATAATCAGCAGCAGGCGCAGACTGCCGCTGAGAACATCATCAATACTATCGTTATCAACTAATTAGTCTGATGACGACGCGGCCTTCGGTTGTTCAACCGGAGGCCTTTTTTTTAGCCGCCACCCCAGCAGCAGCGCAATTGCCACCAGCCCGGCGGCAGCCAGGTAAATCGTCGATACGCCCATCCACGCCATCATCAGCCCGGCGAGCGGCCCGGTAATCCCGAGCGATAAATCCATAAACACCGTATAGGTGGCCAGCGCGGAACCCTGGTTTTGCTGCGGCACGGCCTTCACTGCCACTACGCCAAGCGCCGGGAAGACCAGCGAGAAGCCTGCTCCCGCAAAGAAGGTACCGATTTTCGCCATCAGCGGTGTATCGGCGATGCCCACCAGCAACAGGCCGATAATCTCAACCGTAAAGCAGATCATTGCCACGTTCAGCCCGCCCAAACGGTTGATCCCGTTGGGGAACAGCAGACGCGTGCCGACGAACGCGCAGCTAAAGAGCGTGAGCGCAAAGGCTGCGCCTTCCCAGCCTTTGGCGTCATAAAATAGCGTAATGAAGGTTGCGATAACGCCGAAGCCCGCCGAGGCCAGCGCCAGCGCCATGCCGTAGGGCCAAACGCGCCCGAGCACCGCGCGAAACGACATCACTTTGCCCTTCGCCGCTTTCACTTCCGCACGCGGCAGCGCACAAATCACCGCCAGCGCGGCAACCGCCATAATCACCAGCGCCAGCCCGTGCAGGCCGCCGTACTGATAGCAGAGCACGCCGAGCGGCGCGCCCATCGCCATCGCCCCGTAGGTCACGATGCCGTTCCAGGAAATGACGCGCCCGATATGCAGCGAGCCCACCACGCCAACGCCCCACAGCGTGGAGCCGGTGCCGGCAAAGCTTTGGCCAATACCCAGAATCACGCGCCCCAGGCACAGCAGCACCAGGCTTACCATCGGCCAGCTACCGCCCATCGCCGCCAGCAAATAACTCAGGCCGCTGAGAAAACAGCCGCACAAACCAAACACCACGATTTTCTTCGGCCCAAGCTGGTCCGCGTAGCGCCCGGCGTGAGGGCGACTTAACAGCGTGGCGAAGTATTGCAGGCTGATAACCAGCCCCGCCCAGAAGGCGCTAAACCCCATGACATCATGGACATAGCCCGGCAGCACCGCGAGCGGCAGGCCGATGGTGAGATAGCTGGCGAAGTTGAAAATAACGACGGAAATGATGCGTAAATTGAGGCGAAAACCGCTGAGTTGCGCCCCATCTGCGGCGTCTGGCATGACAAACATCCGAATTTTAAAACGATGTTTTCATTATTGCATGCGCTGAAATTGAAGTCGCGCTTTTGCGCCGCGCACTTTCAGATAATGCGCCTGCCGCTTCGCACTACACTTAAGTGCGAACGATCAAAAGGAATTCGATATGACATCCCCACAGCCTGATAAAGCGGGCCTGCATATTTTACTCAAACTCGCCGCCCTGGTGGTGATCCTGGCCGGTATTCATGCCGCCGCCGATATCATCGTCCAGTTGCTGCTGGCGCTCTTTTTCGCCATTGTGCTTAACCCGTTGGTGACATGGTTTTTGCGGCGCGGATTCTCCCGCGCCCTCGCCATCACCATAGTGATGATAGTGATGCTCTTCTTCCTTACGGCGCTGATGGCCGTACTCGCCTCCTCGATCAATGACTTCATTGCCCTGATGCCGAGCTACAACAAAGAGCTCACCCGCAAGTTTATCGAGTTGCAGGAGATGCTACCGTTTCTGCATCTGCATGTTTCGCCGGAAAGATTACTCCAGCGAATGGATTCCGATAAGGTGATGACCCTGGCGACCACCTTAATGACCCAGCTATCCGGGGCGATGACCAGCATCGTGCTGCTGATCATGACCGTGGTGTTTATGCTGTTCGAAGCCCGCCACGTGCCTTATAAACTGCGCTTTGCGCTCTCCAACCCGAAAATCCATATCGCCGGGCTGCACCGCGCGTTGAAAGGCGTTTCCCACTATCTGGCCCTGAAAACGCTCATCAGCCTGATGACCGGCGTGATTGTCTGGCTCGGCCTGTTGCTGCTCGATGTGCAGTTCGCGCTGATGTGGGGCGTGCTGGCGTTTTTGCTGAACTATATTCCCAACATTGGCTCGGTGATATCCGCCATTCCGCCGATGATTCAGGCACTGCTGTTTAATGGCTATTATGAATGTTTAATGGTCGGCGCGCTGTTCCTGGTGGTGCACATGGTGCTGGGCAACATTCTGGAGCCACGCGTGATGGGGCATCGTCTGGGGATGTCGACGCTGGTAGTGTTCTTGTCATTACTGATATGGGGATGGCTGCTGGGGCCGGTGGGCATGTTGCTGTCAGTGCCGCTGACCAGCGTCTGTAAAATCTGGATGGAAACCACGAAAGGCGGCAGCAAACTGGCGATACTGCTTGGCCCGGGGCGGCCTAAAAGCCGCCTGCCGGGCTAACATTTAGCGCAGATTTGCCGGAAAATCTTTCGGCAATTCACTGGCGGCACAGGCGATGACGCTGTCATCGTCCGGGCCGCAGTCGCGCACGAAAGTAATGGTGGCGAACTCATCAATCACTTCGGTCGGATAGGCCGGGCCTGCATCACGATACGAATTCATCAGCGGAATATGATCGTTCTGGAAGCAGACGGTTTTTTCCGGATTGTCCATTATCCAGCGCGGGAAGAAGATGGTGCCGTGGAACAGTTTGTCGCCCAGGTTCACAATCAGGCTGACGTCAGTACCGGTCGGTTCAGTCCATGAAATTTTGTAGATGCTTTCCCCGACACGCACGATGTACGCCTGCTGATCTTTCACCCAGCGATTCCCCACCAGACCGCTGTGAATGCGGTAATCAAGGGTGTTGGCGTTTTTGACGTAAATCTCGTAGTTCCAGCCGTTATCGTAGGTGTAGACCAGATGTTTACCGATAAAACCGCTCAAATCATTTTTATCAAAGCTGCTCATTATTCGTTCTCCTCTTTTCGATGGAGTTATCTTATTGCTTTAAAAACTGAATGAATAACGCTATGTTTGAATGAAATTAATCTAAATTTTAAATCAATCATGCACAAGACCACCCTGGAACAATGGGCACTACTGGAAAAAGTGGTGGCGCTCGGCAGCTTTGCCAAAGCGGCAGAAGAGACCAACCGTAGCCAGTCATCGGTAAGCTATAACTTGTCGCTGTTGCAGGAACGGCTAGGCGTTGCGCTGCTGGTGCCGGAAGGCCGCCGCGCGGTGCTGACGCCCGCAGGCGAACTGCTCCTGAGCCAGGTAAAACCCTTGTTGAAAGCCTTTTCCTGGGTCGAAACCCGCGCCGCCACGCTGCGCGACGGCATGCGTACGCGGCTTAATCTGGTCGTTGACAGCATCTTTCCTCGCAAACGCCTGTTTGCGATTTTGCGCCAGTTTCAGCAGCATTACCCGCAAACGCAGGTACGACTGACGGAAGTGCTGGAGAACAGCACCGACAACGACGCCGTGCAGGCGGAAGCGGATGTGATGGTGCTGACGCGACGCCAGGACATTACCGGGCGTGGCGAATGGCTGATGAATATCGATTTCATCGCCGTCGCCCACCGCGACCACCCGCTGTTTCTTCAGGATGCCCCGTTTAGCGATGAGATGCTGCGTAACTGGCCGCTGGTGCGCATCGCCGACCATGACAGCGCTCGCCAGCCGGGCAACGATGCGTGGACCTTTTCAACAATTGATGCGGCGATTGATGCGGCGATTGATGCGGTGATGTATCAGGTGGGCTATGGCTGGTTACCGGAGGAGCGCATACAGCGCCTGCTGGAACAGGGCGTGTTGAAGCCTTTACCGCTCGACCACGGCGCGCGTCGCGCCACGCCGCTGCATTTGATCGTGAAGCAGGATCTCGCCCCGCTGGATGAACAGGTTGAGACGCTGTTGCGGTTGTTTAGCGAGGGGTAGGGAAACGCGGTGCAGGGAAATGCCGGATGGCGGCTGCGCCTTATCCGGCAACCCCAGGCTACGCCATCGTCCCAATCGTTTTCCTGAACCGCAGCAGGGCAATCATAAAGAACACCCCGCCAATCGCCAGCAGCGTGACAAACTGCGGCCAGACGATATCAAACCCGGCGCCGCGATAGAGAATCGCCTGCGCCAGGCTGACAAAATGGGTCGTCGGCATCGACAACATAATGTCCTGCACCATCTGCGGCATGCTCTCGCGCGGCGTCGAGCCGCCGGAGAGCATCTGCAACGGCAACAGCACCAGAATCATTAACAGCCCCAGTTGCGGCATCGAGCGCGCCACCGTGCCCATGAAAATCCCGATAGACGTGGTGGCAAACAGACTTAACGCCACGCCGAGCATAAACAGCGGGATCGATCCTTCAATCGGCACGCCCAGCACCCCCTGCACCATCAGCACCAGCGACAATCCGGACACCACCAGCACCACCAGCCCCATCGACCAGATCTTGGCCATCATGATTTCAAACGGCGTAATTGGCATCACCAGCAAATGCTCAACGGTGCCGTGCTCGCGTTCGCGGATCAGCGCCGAGCCCGTCAGCACAATCGCCAGCATAGTGATGTTGTTGATAATCGCCATCACCCCGCCGAACCACGCAGGCTCAAGGTTCGGGTTAAAACGCATCCGCGTTTCCAGCGCCACCAGCGGCTCGCTGTTATCGCGGTAGCGCGCGACAAAACTGTTCACCTCGCCGTTGATAATGCTCTGGATGTAGCTATTGCCGGTAAACGCCTGGCTCATACGCGTGGCATCGACGTTCACCTGAATATCCGGCTGACGCCCGGCCAGTACATCACGCTGAAAATTGGGCGGAATGTTCACCGCGAAGGTATAGCGCCCGGCATCCAGCCCGGCGTCCATTTCATCGGCAGTGATCATCTCCGGCGGCAGAAACCACGGGCGGTAGAAGCTGTTCACAATACGGTTAGAAAGCTGCGACTGGTCCATATCCGCGATAGCAATCGGCGCCAGATGCAGCGACCCCGGCGTGACCGTTGCCGACGAGTAAACCGACAGCGTAAACGCAAACACAATCAACGCCAGCATCGCTTTATCGCCCAGCAGGCTGCGCAGCTCCTTGATGCCCAGGTTATAAATATTGCGTAATCGGCGCATCATCCCTCCTGTTTTTTCAGCAGCAGCACGCTCAGGCCAATCACCAGCGGCACGGCAATCAGCAGCGGAATGAACAGCGGCCAGAGATCGCCCAGATCCAGCGCCTTCGAAAACGTCCCGCGCGCGATGGTCAGAAAATGGCTGGTCGGGTAGATCTCGCCGATCCACCGCCCCGGCCCTTCCAGCGACGCCACCGGATCGATCATCCCGGAGAACTGCGTCGCCGGGATAAGCGTAATGATCGAAGTGCCAAAAATGGCAGCGATCTGGCTTTTCATAAAGGTGGAAATCAGCAGCCCCATGCCGGTGGCGATGGTGACATACAGCAGCGCCGCCAGCGTCAGAGTAAGGAAACTGCCTTTGTGGTCAACGCCAAATACAAACACCGACAACGCGCATAGCAGGAAGAAGTTGAGCATCCCCAGCGCGATGTAGGGCAACTGCTTGCCGAGCAGGAATTCGCTACGCGTTGTCGGCGTAACGTAGAGGTTGATGATCGACCCCAGCTCTTTTTCACGCACCACGCTTAACGCACTGAGCATTGAGGGGATCATCATCAACAGCAGTGGAATAACCGCAGGCACAATCGCCGGAAGGCTTTTTACATCCGGGTTATAGCGATAGCGGGTTTCGATGGTCATCAGGCCGTTCTGCGCGTTTGACGTCGACTGGCGGCTGGCGACGTCCTGTAGCCAGGTCTGGTGCATCGCCTGCACGTAACCCTGCACCGTTTCCGCCCGACTCGGCATCGCGCCATCCACCCAGACGCCGATTTTCACCGGCGTACCGCGCGCGATATCTCGGCCAAAGTTGGGCGGAATTTCAATCGCCACGGCCACGTCGCCTGCTCGCATTCGTTTATCCAGCTCGTCATAGCTGGTGAGCGGCGGCTGTTCGATAAAGTAGCGGGAACCGGCAAGATTGAGCGACCACGCCTGGCTGCTCATGGTCTGATCGCGATCGAGCACGGCAAAGCGCAGGTTTTCGACGTCCATGCTGATGCCGTAACCCATGATCAACATCAGAATCACCGTGCCGAGCATCGCCAGCGTAGAACGTACCGGATCGCGACGCAGTTCCAGCGCTTCCCGGCGGCTATAGCTGAACAGGCGGCGCAGGCTGAAGCCCTGACGCGGCGGTTTTGGCGCGTCATGCGTCACCGGGATGTCGTCTGGTGGCGGCACCTGCGGCGCAGGGCCGGACGCTTCCTGAAGCCAGGCGATAAACGCCTCTTCCAGATTCGCCGCGCCACGGCGCTCAACCAGTTCCTGCGGCGTGCCGCTGGCCAGCACTTTACCCGCGTGCATCAGCGACATGCGGTCGCAGCGCTCCGCTTCGTTCATAAAGTGGGTGGAGATGAAAATAGTGACTTTATCCTGCCGCGACAGATCAACCATCAGTTGCCAGAACATATCGCGCGCCACCGGGTCAACGCCGGAGGTCGGTTCATCCAGAATCAACATTTCCGGGCGATGGATTACCGCCACCGCCAGCGACAATCGTTGACGGATCCCCAGCGGTAGCGAGGCGGGTAGCGCGTCCTCGACGTCGGCGAGCATGAAGCGATCGCTCATTTCCGCGACGCGCGCCGGGATTTCCGCTTCAGGAATATGAAACAGACGGGCGTGAAGCTCCAGGTTTTGCCGCACGGTGAGTTCACTGTAAAGCGAGAACGCCTGCGACATATACCCCACACGGCGGCGGGTTTCGATGTCATTCGGATCAACGGGCTGGCCGAACAGCCAGGCTTCACCTTCGCTGGCAGGCAACAGGCCGGTGAGCATCTTCATGGTGGTCGATTTGCCGCAGCCGTTGGAGCCGAGAAAACCAAAAATCTCGCCGCGCGGAATGCGAAAGTTCACATGATCGACCGCGACAAAATCGCCGAAACGCATGGTGAGATCGCGTGCTTCAATGGCGATTTCCGCATTTTCTGCCTGATACGGCGGAATGACGACCGGTTTATGCGCCTGCCGCTGCGCCTCAGGCAACAGGGCGATGAATGCCTGCTCCAGCGTCTCGCTGCCGGTTTTATCCCGTAGCTGTTGCGCGCTGCCCGTCGCCATCACTTCCCCGGCGTTCATCGCCACCAGCCAGTCGAAGCGCTCTGCTTCTTCCATGTACGCGGTCGCGACCAGCACGCTCATGTTGCTTTGCCGTTCGCGGATGCTGTCGATCAGATCCCAGAACTGCGCGCGTGAAAGTGGGTCAACGCCGGTTGTAGGTTCATCGAGGATCAGCAGTTCCGGGTCGTGGATCAACGCGCAGCACAGCCCCAGCTTTTGCTTCATCCCACCAGAGAGCTTCCCGGCGGGGCGATCGCGGAACGGGGCCAGCCCGGTACTGTTCAGCAGTTCAGTGATCCGCGCCTCACGCTCCGCTTTGTTGTGGCCAAACAGTCGTGCGAAGAAATCGACGTTTTCATACACCGACAGCGTGTGATAGAGGTTTTTGCCCAGCCCCTGCGGCATCCAGGCGATACGCGGGCAGACATCGCGACGGTGCGCCGCATCGCGCATATCGCCGCCAAGCACAATCACATTGCCCTGCTCAATCACCCGCGCACCGGAAATCAGCGACAGCAGGCTCGATTTCCCCACGCCATCCGGGCCAATCAATCCCACCATGCAGCGTGAGGGAATGTTCAGCGTAATGTTCTTTAACGCCACCGTCGCGCCGTAACGCTGGCCGACGCCTTCAAGCTGCGCGACAGGCTCCCGTACCTGGCCGATCATTGCGGCAGCCTCACCACCAGGTCATCCGGCCAGGGTTGCTGTTCATCCAGACGCACCCACGCCATACCCGGCAGCCCGGTTTTTACATACTCAAGATGCTGTTGCAGCAGCTCCTGTGGAATACGCGCCTTCACGCGGAACATCAGCTTCAACCGCTCATCGCGCGTTTCCACGGTTTTTGGCGTGAACTGGGCGACGCTCGCCACAAAGCTGATGGTGGCCGGAACACGTAGATCGGGCGCGGCATCAAGCACCAGACGCGCTTCACCGCCAATCTTCAGCAAACCCGCCTGCTCGGTCGGCAGGAAGAAGGTCATATAAACATCGCTGAGATCGACCATATTGAGCACTCTGCCGCCCGCCGCCAGCACTTCGCCTGGCTCAGCGACGCGATACTGCACACGCCCGTCGCGCGGGGCTTTCAGTTCGCTATCGTCGATATCAGCCTGAATGCGCCGCTCGGTAGCCTGCGCCGCTTCGACGCGGGTTTGTGCCTGAATGATATTGGTGCGCGCCGCTTCAATCGCCGCATTGGATGCCGAAACCTGCGCCCTTGCCGACTCCAGCGCCGCACGTGCGCTCTCTGCCGCCGCGCGATCGTCATCTAACTGCTGCGCGGACACCGCGCCGCGCGTCGATAGCGTCTGCGAACGGGTATGACGTTTAGAGACGGATGCCAGCTCGGCATCACGCTGCTTCACCACCGCCTGCGCCGCACGCATCTCGCTCTGACGCTGCTCCAGCAAAGCTCGCGCAGCCGCGACCGCGCTTTCCGCTTCTTTAATTTGCGCGATAGCTTCCTGGCGTTGCTCGTTCAGCACGCGGGTGTCCATCTTCGCTAACACCTCGCCCTGACGCACAAACTGCCCTTCCGAGACCAGAATGGTGTCGATGCGCCCGGCGATTTTGGTCGCGATATCCACTTCCGTGGCCTCGATTCTGCCATTGCTGGCGGCGAAACCCTCCGGCACGCCTGCGGGGCGTAGCATCCACCACGCCACGGCAGCCACCACCACCACAATGCCAATGATCCACCACGTCAAATGACGCTTAATGTTGTCCATACTCGACCCGCCATAATCCCTGTTAGCTAACCACGCGTGTCACAATGCGCGCCGAACAAGCGTTCAGCGACAATTCCCCTCCGGGATAAGAAGGAAAGAAGAGAGAGAGCCAGACGGTGTACAGGCGTCAGGATGACGCTCACCGTAAAGGAGAGTGCTGGATGAAGGTATTGCGAAATCGGGTAGTAATGTTGTCATCATCAGCGTTCCTGGCCGTAAATGAAACACGCGTACTCATTGATACTGTCAATGTGATAGTAACACCTGATTTTTGTATGTCTATTGTGTTCTTTTGGCAGCATCCTTGCTGCTTTGGGTTATCAGACGGTAGCGGCAGTGGGGTTGGTGCGCAGAATTTCCCGGAAGTGCGAGACCAGCGGGCGCTGATTCGCTTTATGCCAGGCGGCCCACAACTGAGTGGAGTAGTGCATCCAGGGCAGCTCGCGCAGTACCACGCCTTCCGGCGCATTATGGCGCAGACTGTGCTGAATCAGCGCCAGCCCCAGCCCGGCGGCCACGAGCCCCAGCGCAGTTAATGGCTCTCCCGCTTCCAGACGGATATCCGGGTTAAACCCAGCCTTCACGCAGGCCGCCACAAAACCATCACGCGAATGTGCGTCATCATTATGGACAACCGCAATCCACTCCTGCTCAGCCAGTTGTTCCGGACGTAACGTATCGAGTTGCGCCAGCGGATGGTTCTGCGGTAACGCCAGCAGCATTCTGTCATCAAGCACCTGAATATATTCCAGATCCTGCTCACCTTCTGACGGCGGCGCATCCACCAGCGAAAAATCCAGGCTACGTTGACGCAGCCCTTCGATTTGCGTAGCCGGGGGCTGACTGTAGAGCGCGATATGCACATCCGGGCGAGACTGACGTAATGTGCGCAGGGCAGTGGAAAGTACGCCGGAGTGCATCGCGTTCTCTATAAAACCAATACACAGTCCGCCATCTTCACCACGCCCCAGACGCTTCCCAAGCGACTCCAGGCGCGTGGCATGCGTTAACAGCGAGCGCGTCTCCGCCAGAAACGTCTGCCCATCCGCCGTCAGGCGAATACGCTGCTGGTTACGCTCAAATAGCATCAGCCCAAGACGCTCCTCCAGTTGCGCTATCTGACGGCTGAGCGGTGATTGCGAGATATGTAACCGCTCTGCCGCACGCCCGACATGTTCCTCTTCCGCCACCGCGACGAAGTATTTCAGTTGTCGTAAATCGATCATGTTAGACCTCAAAGGACTCAAGTTAGACTAATTATGTCCTATCAAGTCACAACCTGGCAAGGTAATGTGATCAGCGTCACAGGACGAGAGCGAAAACGCCCTTCCTGTATTCCAGATAAAGAGGACATCTTATGAGCATTAAAAATCTGTTACCTGCAAACATCGGTTTTGGCGGCGCGCCGCTGGGCAATATGTTCCGTGCTATTCCGCAAGAAGAAGCGCTGGCTACCGTTAAAGAAGCCTGGGACCTGGGCGTTCGTTATTTTGATACCGCGCCGTTATACGGTTCCGGCCTTTCTGAAATTCGCATGGGTGAAGCGCTGTCACAGTATCCACGCGATGAATATGTACTGAGTACCAAAGTCGGCCGCATCATGCTGGACGAAATGGAAGATCCGGCAAACCGTGATTTCGGTGAGAAAGGCGGGCTTTTCGAGCACGGCCTGAAAAACAAAATTCTCAACGACTATTCCGCCGACGCCACCATGCGTTCGATTGAAGACAGCCTGAAACGTTTGAAAACGGACCGTATTGATATCGTCTGGATCCACGATCCTGCACAAGATTTTTACGGCGACAACTGGCTGGAGCAGTTCAACATTGCCCGTACCGGTGCTTTCCGCACGCTGTCGCGTCTGCGTGATGAAGGCGTCATCAAAGCGTGGGGGCTGGGCGTTAACCGCGTTGAGCCGCCAGAATTAACGCTGGCGCTGGATGAACCGCAGCCCGATGCCTTCCTGCTGGCGGGCCGCTACTCGCTGCTTGACCACTCTCGCGCATTGCAGCGTTTGATGCCGGAAGCGTTGGAACAGAATGTCGATATCGTAGTCGGCGGCCCTTACAGCTCTGGTGTTATGGCGGGCGGTGATTACTTTGAATACCAGAAGGCATCGCCTGAAATGCGTCAGAAAGTTGCGAAAATTCAGTCAATTGCTGCGCAGTTCAACGTCAATGTAAAAGCTGCGGCACTGCAGTTCGCGCTGGCAAACCCGGCTGTTGCCGCCGTCATTCCTGGCTCCAGCCGTCCTGGCCGCATGGCGGAAGACCTGGCCGCACTGAAAGCCACTATCCCGGCAGCTTTCTGGGAAGAGATGCGCCGCCAGAATCTGGTTGCCGAAAACGCACCACTGCCAATCCGTTAATCCTCACGGGGCCGCAAGGCCCCAACAACGCGACGAGAAAATATATGAAACTTGATCTTACCGGCAAAGTCGCCGTGGTGAGCGGCTCAACCTCGGGCATTGGCCTTGGGATCGCAACAGGTTTAGCCAAAACGGGCGCGACCGTGGTAGTGGTTGGCCGTAAACAGGATGGCGTCACTCGTGCCATTGAAAGCATCACCGCACAGGTTCCCGGTGCCGCGTTACGCGGTGTGGTTGCCGACCTGGCGACAGCTGACGGTGCCGACGCATTGTTTGCCGCGGTACCTGAAGCCGACGTACTGGTGAATAACCTTGGCATTTTCAATGACAACGACTTTTTCACTGTACCCGACAGCGAGTGGGCGCAGTTCTACAACACCAATGTGCTCTCTGGCGTACGCCTGTCCCGGCACTATGCCGCCACCATGGCGAAGCAAGGCTGGGGGCGCATTATTTTTGTCTCTTCCGAGTCTGGCGTCGCTATCCCTGGCGACATGATCAACTACGGCGTGACGAAAGCGGCCAACCTCGCCGTTTCACATGGTCTGGCCAAACGACTGGCTGGCACTGGCGTCACTGTTAACGCCATTTTACCGGGGCCAACGTTTACCGATGGCCTGCAGGCAATGCTCGCCGACGCAGCAAAACAGTCAGGCCGCAGCCTGCGCGATCAGGCCGATGAATTTGTGAAGTCCTCGCGCCCAAGCTCAATTATCCAGCGCGCGGCGGATGTCGAAGAAGTCGCGAATCTGGCCGTATACCTGGCATCACCGCTTTCATCGGCAACGACGGGCGCCGCCCTTCGCGTCGATGGCGGTGTCGTCGATACCTTAACAATGTAACCCTAATAAATTGAAAACTAAGAGAGAAAATATCATGGCTAAGACACTGGTCTCTATTGAAATCCCCGCATCCGCCGATGACATCTGGCAGTTAATGGGTGGCTTCGACACCCTGCCTGACTGGTTGCCGTTCATCCCAAAAAGCGTCATTTCTGAAGGTGGGCGCGTACGCTCGCTGACCACCTCTGATGGCGGTACCGTCATTGAGCGCCTGGAAGCGTTCGACAACCGTCAGCGGAGCTATACCTACTCCATTATTCAGGCGCCATTCCCGGTGGTGGATTATCTGTCGACGATTACCGTCGTTGCTACTGACGATAGCCGGATTTCCCGCGTGGAGTGGTCAGGAGAATTTACGCCGGTTAACGTTTCTGATGCCGAGGCTGAAGCGCTCTTTACCGGTATCTATCAGGATGGATTGGTGGCGCTGAAAAACAATTTTCACGCATAACGACAAAGCGCCGGGAAGTCTGGCGCTTTTGCCTGATGCGCTTCGCTTATCAGGCCTACGGGTTTGTGCCCTTGTAGGCCGGGCAAGCGCAGCGCCCCCGGCGCTTTTGCCTGATGCGCTTCGCTTATCAGGCCTACGGGTTTGTGCCCTTGTAGGCCGGGCAAGCGTAGCGCCCCCGGCGTTTTGCCTGATGGCGCTTCGCTTATCAGGCCTACGGGATTTGCGCCCTTGTAGGCCGGGCAAGCGCAGCGCCCCCGGCGTTAATCGCCTAACGCCTGCGCACAGGCCCAGGCGCTCGACCAGGCCCACTGGAAGTTATAGCCGCCCAACCAGCCGGTGACATCCATCACTTCGCCAATGAAATACAGCCCCGGCACCTTGCGTGCTTCCATGGTTCGGGAAGAGAGTTCGTTGGTATCCACACCGCCCAGCGTCACTTCCGCCGTGCGATACCCTTCCGTGCCGTTAGGCTGCACGCGCCATTCGGTTAAGGTTTCCACCAACGTTTGCTGATCGCGCACGTTCAACTGCTTTAACGTGACATCCGGAATCTGCCCCAACTGCTGTAAACACTCCACCAGACGTTTCGGCAGATGCATTGCCAGGGTATTTTTCAGGCTCTGATTCGGGTGTTCCGCGCGCTGCGCATCAAGGAATTCGGCAAGGTCGATATCCGGCAACAGGTTAATGGTGACAAACTCCCCTGGCTGCCAGTAGCTGGAAATCTGCAACACCGCCGGGCCGGAGAGGCCGCGATGGGTAAACAACAGGCTTTCACGAAAAACGGTGCCGTCTTCAGCGCTAATCACTGAAGGAACGGAAACACCGGAGATGGTTTGGGAAACATCCAGCATCGGTTTGTGAAGTGTGAAAGGCACCAGCCCCGCGCGAGTTGGCAGAACCTTCAGGCCAAACTGTTCAGCAATTTTGTAACCAAATGGCGATGCGCCAAGACCCGGCATTGATAATCCACCGCTGGCAATCACCAGTTTTTTCGTGGTGACCGTTTCACCGTTGAGTTGCAGGCTAAAGCCCGCTTCATCACGCTCAACGCTCAATACTTCGCTGCGCAGGCGTGTCGTCACGTTGCCTTTTGCACACTCATCCACCAGCAGCTTCACGATTTGCTCGGCAGAATCATCGCAGAAAAGTTGCCCCAGCGTCTTCTCATGCCAGGCGATGCCGTGTTTTCCGACGAGGTCGATGAAATCCCACTGGGTGTAGCGCGCCAGCGCAGATTTGCAAAAATGCGGGTTTTGGCTGAGATATGCCGCCGGTTCGACATAAAGATTAGTAAAGTTGCAGCGGCCACCGCCGGACATCAAAATCTTGCGTCCCGGCTTCTTACCGTTATCCAGCAGCAGTACGCGCAGGCCCGCCTGCCCGGCCTGCGCGGCACAAAACATTCCTGCGGCACCTGCCCCAATTACAATGGCATCAAACCTTTCCACGCACTATCCTCAACTTAGAGATTGTCGGGAAGTGTAAATTTTTCATGCATGTCCTACCAGTGAAATATAAGACAATCCTGCATATCCATTTGAAAAGTCTTAAAAAATCATTTTCACTGTTTATACAAAGATGGGGAAATATCAAAAAAAGTCTATATTTCACTTTGCCCGCGCTGCCAAAGTCCATGATAATGCCGCGCGTTCATGTCCTCAAAATGGCGTAACGTACTATGTTACATTTGTTCGCAGGTCTGGATTTACATACCGGGCTTTTGTTGGTACTTGCTCTGATTTTTGTTCTGTTCTACGAAGCGATTAACGGCTTCCATGACACAGCAAACGCAGTGGCAACCGTGATTTATACTCGCGCTATGCGATCGCAGCTTGCGGTTGCCATGGCGGCTATCTTTAACTTTTTCGGCGTTCTGCTGGGCGGCCTGAGCGTAGCCTATGCCATCGTGCATATGTTACCGACGGACCTCCTGTTGAATGTCAGTTCGGCGCACGGCCTCGCCATGGTCTTCTCCATGTTGTTGGCTGCGATTATCTGGAACCTCGGCACCTGGTATTTTGGTCTGCCGGCATCCAGTTCCCACACGCTGATTGGCGCGATTATCGGTATTGGTTTAACCAATGCGTTGATGACCGGCACATCGGTGGTGGATGCGCTTAACATTCCGAAAGTGTTAAATATTTTTGCTTCCCTCATTGTGTCACCGATTGTCGGCCTGGTCTTCGCAGGTGGTCTGGTGTTCCTGCTGCGTCGCTACTGGAGCGGTACGAAAAAACGTGCGCGTATCCACCTGACGCCAGCAGAGCGTGAAAAGAAAGACGGTAAGAAAAAGCCGCCATTCTGGACGCGTATCGCGCTGATCCTCTCGGCTATCGGCGTCGCGTTCTCTCATGGCGCGAACGACGGTCAGAAAGGCATTGGTCTGATCATGCTGGTACTGATTGGCGTGGCTCCGGCAGGGTTCGTGGTCAACATGAACGCGTCTGGCTACGAAATCACCCGTACCCGTGATGCTATCAATAACGTTGAAGTCTTCTATCAGCAGCACCCTGCGTTGCTGAAAAAAGTGACTGGCGTTGACCAAATCATTCCTGAGCCTGACACCGCCATCACGCCTTCTGGCGAGCTGCACTGTCATCCGGCAAACTCTCTCTACGCGTTAACCCGCGTGAAGAATATGCTGGCGGATATCGAGACCTACGACAAACTGAGCGTCGAGCAGCGTAGTCAGCTGCGTCGCATCATGCTGTGTATCTCTGATACCACCGACAAAGTCGCTAAGCTGCCGGAAGTGAGCGCTGACGATCAGCGTCTGCTGAAGAAACTGAAAGGCGATATGCTCAATACCATCGAGTACGCGCCAATCTGGATCATCATGGCAGTAGCGCTGGCGTTGGGCTGCGGTACGATGATTGGCTGGCGTCGCGTGGCGACCACCATCGGTGAGAAAATCGGTAAGAAAGGCATGACTTACGCACAGGGTATGGCGGCGCAGATGACCTCTGCGGTATCCATCGGCCTGGCAAGTTATACCGGGATGCCGGTATCCACCACCCACGTTCTCTCCTCCTCCGTGGCGGGTACGATGATCGTGGACGGCGGCGGTCTGCAACGTAAAACCGTCACCAACATCCTGATGGCCTGGGTCTTCACGCTGCCAGCGTCGATTCTGCTGTCAGGTGGGTTGTACTGGCTGGCTCTGAAGATTATCTAATCTTCAGGCAGACAAAAAAGACGGGTCAGGAAACTGGCCCGTCTTTTTTTATGTTGAAAGATTAATGCCAGAGAGCCAGTGCAATCAGGCTTACCACCACTAATCCACACAACGAACTGGTCAAAATGAACTGGCGGCGCACGCGTTCACAGCGGCGAATAAACTCGTCGTCATGATGGTCGCGATAACGCTGACCGTAAATGTACCAAACCAGCCTCACCTGCTTGCTGGGTTGGCCATGTGAGGTAAAAAACCCACCACCATCAACATATTGATAGAGCAAGGGATCGCAACCACGCAGTACCACTAGCAATGCACGCAACGACGAGAAATAGCGTGCCATATTCACCACACAGACGACACACAGGGCCCAAAACAGCGCGATTGTGCTGATCATACCTCCTCCCCGGCGACCCGCCCAAAGGAGACGCCTCCCGGGCTACCGCACCCCGATAACCAATAGCTCTAGACAGCTCAGTGAAAAAGGTGAGAATCCGATCACGTTTATTTGCCCGACCGGCTCATTAAATAGTGTAGGAGATTAGTGAAATTTTTTACCACAACCTTAAGCGTTATCAATACGAGTGTTGCGAAAAATTTGTTTAACAAATTGGTGATCGCGTCGCATTGACGCGCAGACCCGGTCGCTATAATGTAGAAATATCTTCTACAATGAGGTCTTTAAGATTATTACAAGGCCTGATTAGCATCCTCGGATGCAGCAGATTTTAGGCAGGGCTAAACCCCCGCGCAATCGACATGCAGGACGCGGGCGACTTAACGCCCATTGGTCATCGACAACTTTATGGAAGGAGTAACACCATGGCTTACAAACACATTCTTATCGCGGTAGACCTTTCACCAGAGAGCAAAGTGCTGGTTGAGAAAGCCGTATCTATGGCACGCCCATACAACGCGAAAGTTTCCCTGATTCATGTTGATGTGAATTACTCCGATCTCTATACCGGCCTTATCGATGTGAATCTGGGCGACATGCAGAAACGCATTTCGGAAGAGACGCATCATGCGCTGTCTGAGCTGTCCACCAATGCGGGTTATCCGATTACCGAAACCCTGAGCGGCAGCGGCGATCTGGGTCAGGTGCTGGTCGACGCCATCAAGAAATACGATATGGACCTGGTGGTTTGCGGTCATCATCAGGACTTCTGGAGCAAGCTGATGTCTTCTGCTCGTCAGCTGATCAACACCGTTCACGTCGATATGTTGATTGTTCCGCTGCGCGACGAAGAAGAGGAGTAATCGCCTCTCGCGCATAATGACAACGCCCGCTTTTGCGGGCGTTTTGTTAAGTACGTAAGCCTGATAAGCACAGCGCCATCAGGCAATTCACTACGCTTTGCGCGCCGCAATCCAGTCCTGCACCTCGATAACAAATTCATCCGGCGCTTTGCGGTACATCTTGCGGGCAAGGTCGAGGATCGTGTGCTGAGCCAGCGCCTCTTCCATCCGTTGCTGTGCCATATCCATTACCGAGCGCACGCCACAGATACCTTCACACGCCCACTCCGGCGGCTGTTCATCAAACACAGCCAGCCGCTGGCGAATTTCACGGCATTCAAAGATGCGCTTCTCACCGTCGATGGCAACAGCCACGTCTTTCACCGTGATGTGCTCCGCGGGTTTAGCCAGCTGAAAACCGCCGCCCTTCCCTTCGATGCTCCGCACCAGCCCGGCTTTTGACAGACGGGTGAAGATTTTGGCGAGGTAGTCATAAGGCACGCTTTGCAGCTCAGCAATTTCACGCACGCTCATATCACGGGCGTCGCCCTTACTGTCTACCATGCACATCAGGCTATGGATGCCGTACTCAACCCCGGAACTGTAAAATGCCATGCTTTAATCTCAGCCAATATAACTCTGAGTTATTGTAGCTATTTTGCCCTTTGCGATCCAGATGTCACGACAACACCCAAGGATCAATAAAAAATAAATAGCGTTTAATCAACGCGATACCCCTAAAACTCCCACGGTATTCTTTTTTCGCATTGCCTTTTCAAACTACGACCAATAAAATCCGAGTCAATTAATCAGCGTTAACAGAGTGAATAAGCGATGCGTAAACAAATTCTGATCGTAGGTGCCGGCTTCGCCGGGATGTGGGCAGCCCTTAGCGCGGCACGTCTGGCGGACAAAAACAACAGCCAGACGATTGATATTACAGTAATTGCCCCGCAGCCAGAGCTGCGAGTGCGTCCACGTTTTTATGAAAGTCACGTTGAAACGTTGGTTTCCCCGCTGATGCCGCTGTTCGATGTCACCGGCGTGAAATTCCTGCGTGGCACCGTATCGGATATTCACACAGACTCGCGTAGCGTGAGCTGGAAAGATGCCGATGGCGAAATGCATCAGCACCCCTACGACCGTCTGGTTCTGGCGAGCGGCAGCCACGTAAACCGTTCATTTGTCTCAGGTGTCGCAGAGCATGCGTTCGATCTCGATCAGCTGGAGAGCGCGGCCGTTTTAGAAAAACATCTGCAATCCCTGGCCTCTCAATCTGAAAGCGACGCGCGTAATACCGTCGTCGTCTGCGGCGGCGGGTTTACCGGTATTGAGATGGCGATGGAATTACCAGGCCGTCTGCGCGACATTCTTGGCTCAAATGCTAAGACCAGAGTAGTCGTAGTTGAGCGCGGCGCACAGCCAGGTTCACGTTACAGTGAAGAACTGCGTAATGTGGTCATTGATGCTTCAAACGAGCTGGGCGTCGAATGGATAGTGAATGCCGAAGTCGAATCGGTGGACGCCGCAGGCGTCACGCTGAAAGACGGGCAGCGAATCGACTCTTCGACCGTTATCTGGACCGTAGGCGTGCAGGCAAGCGGCCTGACGGCGCAGATTGATGCGCCGCGCGATCGCCAGGGGCGTCTGCATGTGGATGCGAATCTTCAGGTTGTCGGCCATGAAGAGATTTTCGCCACCGGCGACGTGGCGTATGCGGCAACAGATGACAAAGGCAACCACGCACTGATGACCTGCCAGCATGCGATTCTGCTGGGCAAATTCGCCGGGAATAACGCCGCTGCCAGCCTGCTGGGTGTGGAACCGTCGCCGTATCGCCAGGAGATGTACGTCACCTGTCTGGATCTCGGCGCTTGGGGCGCGGTGTATACCGAGGGCTGGGATCAGCAGGTAAAACTGACGCGCGAAGAAGCGAAGAAGTTGAAGGTGTCGATCGTTAGCGAGCTGATTTACCCGCCGAAAGCGGAGAGAACAGCGGCGTTTGAGATGGCCGATCCGTACGCGCCGTTTGTGTAGAGGCCCTCACCCCGGCCCTCTCCCACAGGGAGAGGGAGAAAACCGCACAACTTTCACCATTGGCACGATCGGTCCCCTCTCCCAGTGGGAGAGGGTTAGGGTGAGGGGGCCCAGGCCGCACCACCCTTATTCCGCCGTCCCCGCATAAATATCAAACCGATGCCCTTTCGTGACCACCGCGTTGGTTGTCGCCACGTCCGCGAGCGGGGGCGCATAGTCTGGCCGCTTCACTACCACGCGTTTTGTCGCCAGCAACCGCGCGGGTTCCAGCAATCCATCCGCGTCGAGATCGGGCCCCACCAGCGACTGAAATACGCGCATCTCTTTCTTTACCAGCGCGCTTTTCTGCTTATGCGGAAACATCGGGTCAAGGTACACCACCTGCGGACGCGGGGTGATATCCGCGAGCGTCGTCAGGCTGGAGGCGTGGATCAGCTGCAAGCGTTCCTGCAACCAGCCGCCAATTTCCGGGTCGGCATAGCCGCGCGCCAGGCCATCATCGAGCAGCGCCGCCACTACCGGGTTGCGTTCCAGCATCCGCACATGGCAACCCACCGAGGCCAGCACAAAGGCATCGCGCCCCAGCCCCGCCGTGGCGTCAACCACGTCCGGCAAATAGCTGCCCTTAATGCCGACTGCTTTTGCCACCGCTTCACCGCGACCGCCGCCAAATTTGCGTCGGTGCGCCATCGCCCCGCCGACAAAATCCACGAAGATGCCGCCAAGCTTTGGCTCATCGCGCTTGCGCAGTTCAAGATGCTCCGGCGTTAACACCAGCGCCATCAGGTTGTCTTCATCGTGCTCCAGCCCCCAGCGAGCGGCAAGAACAGATAAGGCGCCGTCTCCGGCGCCCGTTTCATCAAGTAAACAGATTTTCACTGACTGATTAGCCTTTGATCCCGTAGTGCTCCAGCATTGCATCAAGCTGCGGTTCACGGCCACGGAAGCGTTTGAACAGCGCCATTGGCTCCTCAGAACCGCCGCGCGTCAGGATGTTATCAAGGAACGACTGCCCGGTATCGCGGTTGAAAATCCCCTCTTCTTCGAAGCGGGAGAACGCATCCGCCGCCAGCACATCGGCCCACAGATAGCTGTAGTAACCCGCC
The DNA here is from genome assembly GCF_055796175.1 of Pseudocitrobacter sp. 2023LY-00077. Taxonomy (NCBI): domain Bacteria; kingdom Pseudomonadati; phylum Pseudomonadota; class Gammaproteobacteria; order Enterobacterales; family Enterobacteriaceae; genus Pseudocitrobacter; species Pseudocitrobacter sp. 2023LY-00077. Next base: position 150,328 of record NZ_JBSPEI010000003.1, read on the forward strand.
GCATAACCACCGGCAAAGATATGGCTGAAGGCGTGCGGGAAGCGGCCCCATGACGGTCCCGGCACCACGGCAACCTGTTTCTTGATTTCCGCCAGGGTTTCGAGGATTTTCGCGCCCTGCTCTGGGTTAAATTCCGCGTGCAGGCGGAAGTCGAACAGGCCAAACTCCAGTTGACGCAGGATAAACAGCGCCGCCTGGTAGTTTTTCGCCGCCAGCATTTTATCGAGCAGTTCTTTCGGCAGCGGTTCGCCGGTTTCGTAGTGACCGGAGATAAACGCCAGCGCGTCCGGCTCCCAGCACCAGTTTTCCATAAACTGGCTCGGCAGTTCGACCGCATCCCACGGCACGCCGTTGATCCCGGAAACGCCTGCGGTTTCGATGCGGGTCAGCATGTGATGCAGGCCGTGACCGAATTCATGGAACAGGGTGATCACTTCGTCATGCGTAAACAGCGCCGGTTTGCCGTTGACCGGACGGTTGAAGTTACAGGTCAGATAGGCGACCGGTTTTTGCAGCGAGCCATCAAGCTTGCGCATCTGACCGACGCAGTCGTCCATCCACGCCCCGCCGCGTTTGTGTTCACGCGCGTACAGGTCAAGGTAGAAGCTACCACGCAGTTCGTTGTTCTCGTCATACAACTCGAAGAAGCGCACTTCCGGATGCCAGACATCAATATCTTTACGCTCTTTGGCGGTGATGCCGTAAATGCGTTTCACCACTTCGAACAGGCCGTTAACGGCTTTGTCTTCCGGGAAGTACGGGCGCAGTTGCTCGTCGCTGATGCTGTAGAGATGCTGTTTCTGTTTTTCGCTGTAGTACGCGATATCCCACGGTTGCAGCTCATCGACGCCGAATTCCGCTTTCGCGAAGGCACGCAGTTGCGCCAGCTCTTTTTCACCCTGCGGACGCGCGCGTTTGGCCAGATCGGTTAAGAATTCGAGCACCTGCTGCGGGTTTTCCGCCATTTTGGTGGCGAGTGATTTAAAGGCGTAGCTTTCGAAGCCCAGCAGTTGCGCCAGTTCGTGACGCAGGGCGAGGATTTCCGCCATCACCGCGCTGTTATCCCATTTACCGGCATTCGGGCCTTGATCGGAGGCACGGGTGCTGTAGGCGCGATACATCTCTTCGCGCAGAGCCTGGTTGTCGCAATAGGTCATCACTGGCAGGTAGCTTGGGATATCCAGCGTCAGCAGGTAGCCGTCCAGCTCTTTGGCTTCGGCCTGCGCTTTGGCGGCCGCCAGCGCACTTTCCGGCATACCGGAGAGTTCCGCTTCGTCGCTCACCTGTTTTGTCCAGCCCATGGTGGCATCGAGTACGTTGTTGCTATAGATGTTGCCCAGTTCAGACAGGCGCGTCGCAATTTCACCGTAGCGCTGCTGTTTCTCTTTCGGTAGCCCGATACCGGACAGTTCAAAATCACGCAATGCGTTATCAACCGCTTTTTTCTGTGCCGTGGAGAGCGTGGCGTAATTATCGCCGTCGCGCAGGTCGCGATACGCTTTATACAGCCCTTCATGCTGACCGACCCAGGTGCTGTATTCCGACAACAGCGGCAGAGTTTGTTCGTAAGCTTCGCGCAGTTCCGGGCTGTTTTTCACCGAGTTCAGATGGCTGACCGGCGAGAAAATACGCCCCAGCACATCATCGACTTCTGCCAGCGGCTGGCATAAGTTTTCCCAGGAATACGGTGCGCCCTGCGCTACCACGCGTTCCACATTTTCACGGCAGTCGTTCAACGCTTTGGTGACGGCGGGAACAACATGCTCAGGCTTGATTGCGGAAAACGGTGGCAGTTCGAAGGGAGTCAGTAATGGATTCGTCATATGCACAGTCCTGGTTAAAAAGGGGGAAACAAACGCGTATGCGCGTTGTTGTCGGGTGGCGACACGTCGCCATCCGCCATGTAATGTATGTAGCATGGGGTTAAGTGTAGTGAATTTCAATGATAAGCGTTGCGCTTTCGCGGCGGCGGCGACTTTTCGGTATACTGTTCGGATAGACTTTTTTGTTGCCCGGTAACGGGCCCATGTTTTACTTAGCGGAACCCCTTTACCCATGCTCAGTTATCGCCACAGCTTCCACGCTGGCAACCACGCCGACGTCCTTAAACACACCGTTCAGAGCCTGATCATCGAATCACTGAAAGAGAAAGATAAACCGTTTCTCTATCTGGACACCCATGCGGGCGCGGGCCGTTACCAGTTAAGCAGCGAGCATGCCGAGCGTACCGGTGAGTATCTGGAAGGTATCGCCCGTATCTGGCAGCAAGACGATCTGCCTGCCGAACTGGAGCCATACATCAGCGTGGTACAGCATTTCAACCGCAGCGGTCAGTTGCGCTACTACCCAGGCTCACCGCTGATTGCCCGCCAGTTGCTGCGTGAACAAGACAGCCTGATGATGACTGAACTGCACCCAAGCGATTTCCCGCTGCTGCGCTCAGAGTTCCAGAAAGACGATCGTGCGCGCGTGGAAAAAGCCGACGGTTATCAACAACTCAAATCCAAACTGCCGCCGGTGTCTCGTCGTGGCCTGATCCTCATCGACCCGCCGTACGAAATCAAAACCGATTACCAGGCTGTGGTTACGGGCATTCACGAAGGCTATAAGCGCTTTGCGACAGGCACCTATGCGTTGTGGTATCCGGTCGTCCTGCGTGCGCAAATCAAACGCATGATCAAAGACCTGGAAGCCACCGGCATCCGTAAAATCCTGCAAATCGAGCTGGCGGTACGCCCGGACAGCGATCAGCGCGGCATGACCGCGTCCGGCATGATTGTTATCAACCCGCCGTGGAAGCTGGAACAGCAGATGAACGCCGTGCTGCCGTGGCTGCACAGCAAGCTGGTGCCGAACGGTATCGGCCACACCACGGTAAGCTGGATCGTGCCTGAGTAATTGCAGACATAGCCAGAACCTATCAGTTTCAGGTATACAATCGCGGATCTTTGGCGCTGGGCGTAGAGCCCTCGCCTGACAATGAACAGGAAGGAGCGGTCATGACCAAACATTACGACTATATCGCTATTGGCGGCGGCAGCGGCGGCATCGCCTCGATTAACCGTGCGGCGATGTACGGCCAGAAGTGCGCGCTGATTGAAGCCAAAGAGCTGGGCGGCACCTGCGTTAACGTCGGTTGCGTGCCGAAAAAAGTGATGTGGCATGCCGCGCAAATCCGCGAAGCCATCCACATGTATGGCCCGGATTACGGTTTTGATACCACCATCAACGACTTCGACTGGAACAAGCTGATTGCCAGCCGCACGGCCTACATTGACCGTATTCATACGTCGTATGACAACGGCCTGGCGAAAAACAAAGTCGACGTCATTAAAGGCTTTGCCCGCTTTGTTGATGCGAAAACCGTGGAAGTGAACGGGGAAACGATCACTGCCGATCATATCCTGATCGCCACCGGCGGTCGCCCAAGCCATCCGGATATTCCGGGCGTGGAATACGGTATCGATTCCGACGGTTTCTTCGCGCTGCCGGCATTGCCGAAACGCGTTGCCGTTGTCGGCGCGGGCTACATTGCTGTGGAACTGGCAGGCGTGATTAACGGACTGGGCGCGGAAACGCACCTGTTTGTGCGTAAACACGCGCCGCTGCGTACCTTCGACCCGCTGATTGTCGAAACACTGGTGGAAGTCATGAACGCGGAAGGCCCAACGCTGCATACCCAGGCTATTCCTAAAGCGGTGGTGAAAAACGCCGACGGTAGCCTGACCATTGAACTGGAAGATGGCCGCAGCCAGACGGTAGATTGCCTGATTTGGGCGATTGGCCGTGAACCGGCGAATGACAACTTCAACCTGGCCGCAACGGGCGTGAAAACCAACGATAAAGGCTACATCGTCGTTGATAAATTCCAGAACACCAACGTTCCGGGAATTTATGCGGTGGGCGATAACACCGGTGCCGTTGAGCTGACGCCGGTTGCCGTGGCCGCAGGTCGTCGTCTCTCAGAGCGTCTGTTTAATAACAAGCCAGATGAGTACCTGGATTACAGTAACATTCCGACGGTGGTCTTCAGTCATCCGCCCATCGGCACCGTCGGTTTAACCGAACCGCAGGCGCGTGAGCAGTATGGCGACGACGCCGTGAAGGTCTATAAGTCGTCCTTCACCGCAATGTATACCGCTGTTACCACGCATCGCCAGCCGTGCCGTATGAAGCTGGTTTGCGTTGGCCCGGAAGAGAAAATTGTCGGTATTCACGGCATCGGTTTTGGTATGGATGAAATGCTGCAAGGCTTCGCCGTGGCGCTGAAAATGGGCGCAACCAAAAAAGATTTCGATAATACCGTGGCAATTCACCCGACAGCGGCGGAAGAGTTTGTTACTATGCGTTAATATATAACGCGCAATCCCCTATATGGAAACATATAGGGGATATCCGACTCTCCCGTTAATTCCCTGTGGGTTTATGAAGAATAAGAAAACTAAAATATTATCAGGCTTTATTATTGTTCTTCTTTGTATTTTCTCTTTCTATTACTACATCACAAATTACCCACAAATAGATAACTACCACGTCACGATCGACGCCAAACAGATTTCAGGTCTGGAGGGCGGATTATCCGGTCTGACCTGGAATAAAGACACACAAACGCTGTTCGCCGTCACCGATGCGCCCTCTTTAATTCTGGAACTTAGCACGGATGGGAAGGTGCTGCGCCGTATCAAAACGGATAAACCCGCAGACCTTGAGGCGATTGAATATATCGGCAATCAACGCTTTTACCTTTCCAAAGAAAAGAGCGGCACGCTGGCTATCGTCACCATTAATAACGATACACAAAAAGTGGATATCAGCCATGCCGAAACTTATCGTCCGGCAGTTCAGGCGGAAAAGGAAAACAGCGGCGTGGAAGGATTAGCCTGGAAACCCGAGCTGTCTCGCATGGTGACAGCCCAGGAGAAAAAACCCGTCCGCATTTTTAATATCCTCGATAACGAAGGGGTATTCAAAACGGATATAAGCCCGCTCAATGAATTAATGCTCTCCTGGTATGTGCGCGATATCTCCGGAATGGATTTTGATGGCTCGACGTCTAACCTCTATATTCTCTCCGACATTTCGCAAAAAGTCGTGCTGGTAGACCGCGAACATAACCTGAAATTTATGTCGCTGACGGCGGGCCATTACGGCCTTTCCCGTGATATTCCACAGCCGGAAGGTATCGCTACCGACGGCACGGGTAATCTTTACATCGTCAGCGAGCCGAATCTGTTTTATAAATTCAGTCCGCGTTAAAACCCGTTACAATCGATTGTTCTGAAAATCCCGGCGACGGTGAAAACCGGGATTCCCATTTTTTATTATTTTTCAAAAACCTGAAAAAAAACCCTCTTATCACCTCGCCATAAAATGTGATCTTCCGCACGCTTTGCTCACCCGTAACCGAAGCGAATGTCTACGCTTTATAAGTGGCCGGATAAAACCGGGATGTAAAACGACGCTCACCGGAGGTGACCTGCGATATGTTCAACCAGAAAATACGTCACGAAGAGTCCGAGGCCTTAGCCATTGATATCGAGCTGTGCTACGAAGCGGATCCGTACGAATTAAAACTGGATGAAATGCTCGATGCCGAACCGGAGCCGGAAGTCATTGAGGGGCTACCCGCCTCCGATGCCTTAACGCCAGCCGATCGTTATCTGGAACTGTTCGAAAACGTTCAGCGCGCACGCATTTTTAGCGATAGCAAAACGTTTCCTGACTGCGCGCCGAAGAAAGATCCGCTGGATATTCTCATCCATTATCGCCGTATCAAGCGTATACCTGGCTTTGATCTGCGCCGTTTTGTGGAAGAGAACTTCTGGCCGCCGGAACTGCGCGACAGTGAATACGTTTCGGACCCGGATAAATCGCTGAAGGAGCACATCGACACGCTCTGGCCGGTGCTCACCCGCGAGCCGCAGGACCATATTCCCGGTTCGTCGCTGCTGGCGCTGCCGCAGTCCTATATCGTGCCCGGCGGGCGCTTTAGCGAGACCTACTACTGGGACTCCTACTTCACCATGCTTGGCCTGGCGGAGAGCGGTCGGGAAGACTTGCTGAAATGCATGGCCGATAACTTTGCGTGGATGATTGAGCGCTACGGACACATTCCTAACGGCAACCGCACCTACTACCTCAGCCGCTCGCAGCCCCCGGTGTTTGCGCTGATGGTTGAACTGTTCGAAGAGGATGGCGTGCGCGGCGCGAAACGTTATCTCGACCATCTGAAGATGGAGTACAGCTTCTGGATGGATGGCGCGGATTCGCTCATTCCCAATCAGGCTTATCGCCACGTGGTGCGCATGCCGGACGGTTCTTTGCTCAACCGCTACTGGGACGACCGCGACACGCCGCGTGATGAGTCATGGATTGAAGATGTCGAAACGGCGCAGCATTCAGGCCGACCGCCCAATGAGGTGTATCGCGACCTGCGCGCCGGGGCAGCATCCGGTTGGGACTATTCTTCACGCTGGCTGCGCGATACGTCGCGACTGGCAAGCATCCGGACTACCCAGTTTATTCCCATCGATTTGAACGCTTTTCTGTTCAAACTGGAAAACACCATCGCTAATCTTTCTGGTTTGAAGGGCGATAAAGAGACGCAGGCGCTGTTTAAACAGAAAGCCAGCGCACGCCGTGCAGCGGTGACGCGTTATCTGTGGGATGAAGAAAATGGTCTGTTCCGCGATTACGACTGGCGTCGCGAGCAACAGGCGCTGTTCTCCGCCGCCAGCGTCGTGCCATTGTATGTCGGCATGGCGACGCATGAACAGGCAGACCGGCTGGCGCTTGCCGTCCGCGCCCGGTTGCTCACGCCGCGCGGTATTCTGGCAACAGAGTATGAAAGCGGCGAGCAGTGGGATTATCCGAACGGCTGGGCCCCGCTACAGTGGATGGCGATTCAGGGATTCAAACTCTACGGCCACGACGTGCTGGGCAACGAAATCGCCCATAACTGGCTGGAGACGGTGAATCATTTCTATCGCGACCATCATAAGCTGATTGAGAAGTATCACATCGCCGAAGGCACGCCGCGCGAAGGGGGCGGCGGGGAGTATCCGTTACAGGATGGTTTCGGCTGGACCAACGGCGTGGTACGCCGTTTGATTGGTTTGTACGGCGAGCCTTAACAGAAGCCGGGGGCGCTGCGCTTGCCCGGCCTACAATGGCTCAATAACCGCTATTTAATCACGGCATAAATCTCGCGCTGTACGTCCAGCCATCGCTTGTTGTGTGTCGTCGGCTCGGCCTTCACGCGTTGTCGGGCGTTATCCACTTCCCGTCGTTGACGTTCAACCACGGCGGGGCGGGTGCAAAACGTCTGTAAAAGATCTCTTCTTGACGACGTGAGCGCTTCACCGCCCGCCAGCGCGTGGCTTAGAGCGGTGATAAAGCGCCGACAGGGTTTTGGCTCATCCATTTGCAGGCGATATCGCAGCAGCAAAGCAATCACCTCATCGTTCTGCGCTGACAGCGCCTGCTCCGTCCAGGCAAGCTGCCAGTCCATCCCACCACGCATAAACAGCTGTACGACACCCGCATCGTTACGATCGATAGCCGAACGTAATCCGTTGATATCCCAATTAATACCGCGATTCGCCAGCTGTTCTCGCGGTGACTCACGCGACGGCGCTTCAATTCCCGGCGCAGGCGTTGTCGATGCGCTGGCCGTTGGCGCGGCAGGCGACGCATTGAGCATCCAGATGCCCCCAACAACCATCGCCACCACCATCAGGCCCACGGCGGCCCACAGCCCCGAGGAGATTAATTTATCCCGCGCTTCCACCGTTCGGGCTGATTTTTTACGAGTTCGTTCAATAGACTCATGGACAGGCTGCTCATCCGCACCGTTAAGCCGGGCAAACTCGCGTTGCTCATCCCAGAAATGCTGCACCACGTTACCGTCTGTCGCCATCAGGCTTGCGGGATTCACCAACGTTCTGCCCTGCTCAAACGCGCGCTGAATCGGCGTGGCAATCTGCCGGGCATAAATATCCAGCAGCAGAAAAGCGGTGGATGACACGGCCCGCTGGCTGACCACCGCCTTGCGCATCAGGCGGATATCATCCAGGAAAGCATGCAGCGTCAGACGAGGGTCCGCATGGAAGGTCAACAGGGTCGTACTGTGGAAAAGCGAAGCGTAGTGGCGCGAAAACTCTTTTTTATCCACCACCAGTAGCGCCAGCTCGCTGAACTGCATGCCACTGAGAATATCGCCCTCTTTGCTGCGCGAGAGCCAGCCCCGCACGCAGTCCGCGCCAAACTGTAGTTTGAGGTGATTGTGCAAACGGGTGGTATCCGGCCAGGCCTGACGAATAAGCGCGGTCAGCATCAGCTGGATCATCCGCAGCTGCCGCAGCGCCAGGGCCTCCAGCTGCTCGGCATCCGCATCAGAGTCGCTCTCAAAGACCAGCAACGGCTGACGGCGGCGCATCAGCTCCAGCGCGGCCACCATTCGCGCCGCAGCAATCAGCTGATCCTCCGTGATGGGTTGCCCGCGCTCATAGTGCGGCACCAGTTTCTGTAAATGACGGAGTTGCAGGGTGAACTCGCTCAGCTCGGCATCATTGAGGTTCAGCTTTTTCGCCACGCTCGCCCAGCCGCCAAGATTCAGCCGGGCCTGATCCAGTTGCTCCAGAAACCAACGAGGCTCCTTACCTTCCCCGACGCGCATGTCGAGCAGGTTGAGGATCTCCACAGACGCCTGGCGGATCACGCCAAGGCAATGTTCAAATAATTGATGCGATGGAGTAGGCATCATCCACGTCCTTAACCCACAGAAGGAAAATAACCTGAAGATTAGTAAGGTTTATTTTTGTTTTTTTGCCGATACAACATATACGAAACCCTTAAAATTAAAAGGCCGCTGCGCTGACACTGACGCGAAACTCGATCGCTCTCACGACTTTTTCGCAAACGGTTGGCCCGTCTTTCTATTGTTGCAGCGAATTTTACGATTGGCGGAATATATTCTCGCCACATGCAGGATTTACCCAGGCCATCTGGCGAATAGGCGCGCGATTCCCCATCCTCTACACTCGCTAACCATCTGAGTGAGGAAGAAAAATGCCAAATACGGCTCTGCGCCTCAGCCCGGAAGGGTTAGCGTTTATTAAACAATGTCAGGGGTTTTCTGCTGAGCCATACCAGGATGAATGTCATCTGTGGGTGGTGGGATATGGTCATTTAATTCAGGGGAGTGAAACGTTCGATACACCGCTTAGCCAGCCACAGGCCGACGCGTTATTGCAGCTGGATATTCACGCCTGCCAGCGCGTACTGGCGCAAGAGATAAAGGTGCCGCTGGTGCAGATTCAATATGATGCGCTGATATCGCTGGCACTCAGTTTAGGCCCCGAGACATTTGCCGCTTCCGCTGTAGTGCGCTACATCAATCAGCGCCAGTTCGCGAAAGCACTTGCAGTATGGCTGGCAGAAACAGAGTTAAACGGGGTGAGAAGCAACGGCCTGAACAAACAGCGTCAGGCCGAATGTGCCTTATTCCGAACAGATCTGGGGCGGGAGCTCATGCGCACCGAATAACATCGCCGCCTGGGTGCGGTTTTTCACATCCAGACGCCGGTACAGTGATTCCAGATGCGCTTTCACCGTACCCGCGCTGATATTCAACGTTCGACTGATCTCTTTATTCGACTCGCCGTTCGCCAGCAGCTCCAGAATTTCACGCTGGCGATGGCTAAGCTTCTCAAGACCACATCTCTCGTTTTCGTAATTAAACGTCCAGCCGCCGGGAAGACACATTAACCCGCACGCGGCGCTGTTAATCGCCTGCACAAACGTTTCGACGCTTTCATCACGTGGCACAATAGCCTGCACATTCCACGCAAGCGACTCTTTCAGCCAGGCCTGCTGGCAATCACTCGCCACAATCACCGTATGCGATGACGGAAACTGCTGCGCTTTTTCCTGCAATAACCAACTGCAAAACGATTTATCCATGTCGCCATCCAGAATAAGTAATGCCTCTGGATATTCGAGCAACCGTCGCCACAGTTCATCAGCCTGACTGACGGCGTAAATATCTACTTCAGGAATATTTTCCTGCAAACTGATCTTCATTCCATGAATAAATATCGACTGCCTGTCAAACATGATTACCTGCATACTGATTCCTCATCAGAAAAATGAACCCTACACATTGAAGGGTGAAGGGTATTACTAGCGGAGGTAAATAAGAACTCGCTGTTTGGCCTGGGCTATTTTACTGATGAAAACAAAAATAAAAACATTTTTGTTATGAATGAGTTAGAGGCATCGGGAAGTATTACTTATTCATATTGTTTATTACATCCTATTTAAGGAAATCCTGAATATAATTGTCAGCGGGATAAATATTAATTTCCAGAAGAATAGCGCGATGGCGGAAATAAAGAAAAGGCAGTGAGAAAGGTTGAGTGTTACCAGGTGTGAAATAGCACGTGTTGTTGAGGAGCCCCTCACCCTAACCCTCTCCCACAGGGAGAGGGGACTGATTGTGCATAGCCTACAGAACTGCGTCGGTTTTCTCCCTCTCCCTGTGGGAGAGGGCTGGGGTGAGGGGCCCCTACAAAAACATCCCCCCGGAGACCTCCACCCGCTGCGCGTTCATCCAGCCGAGCTTATCGCTCAGCAGTGCGGCAATCGCATCGCCGATGTCGTCCGGCATACCCACGCGCCCCAGCGCGGTTTGCGAGGCAATATACTGATTAATCTGTTCATTATCACGCACACTGCCGCCGCCGAAGTCGGTTTCTATCGCCCCCGGCGCAATCACATTGACCGCAATGCCGCGCTCGCCCAGTTCTTTCGCCTGATAACGCGTTAACACTTCCATTGCCCCCTTCATGGCGGCATAAGCGGCAAACCCCGGAAGCGCAAAACGCGCCAGCCCCGTCGAGACGTTCAGGATGCGTCCGCCGTTTTTAATCAGCGGCAGCAGGCGCTGAGTCAGGAAAAATGGCCCCTTAAACTGGATGTTCAATAATTCATCAAACTGTGCTTCCGTGGTCTCGGCAAATGGAGCATTGATACCAATTCCGGCATTGTTCACTAAATAATCAAACGTGTCGCGCTGCCACGTCTCTTTTAGCGCCTGTTGAACCTGCTGAGCAAAATCACCAAACGTGCTGATATCACTGACGTTAAGCTGTAATGCCACCGCTTTCACGCCCGTTTGCTGAAGTTCTTTCACCAGATCCTGCGCCGCCTGCTGCTGGCTATTCCAGGTAAAGATAATATCTGTTCCCTGGGCCGCCAGCTTCAATACGGCATTTTTGCCCAGTCCACGGCTGCCGCCAGTCACTAATGCGATACGTTGCGTCATGAGAAACCTCATTTCAGTGGGGTTGTTCGTTGAGAACAAGCTTATTAGGTGATAAAAGAACAATAAATATTGCTGATTACGCTTCACTGTCTCATTCAAAACAACAATAAGGGTTGGGGATGGATAAAATTCACGCAATGCAACTGTTCATCCGCGTGGCGGAACTGGAGAGTTTCTCCCGCGCCGCCGATACCCTCGGCCTTCCTAAAGGTAGCGTATCGCGCCAGATTCAGGCGCTGGAAAACCAGCTCGGCTGCCGCCTGCTGCACCGCACCACGCGGCGCGTCCAGTTGACGCAGGACGGCATGGTCTACTACGAGCGCGCCAAAGATCTGCTCAGCAATCTGGAAGAGCTCGACAGCATGTTTCAAAGCGACCCCAGCAGCGTGAGCGGGCGGCTGCGCGTCGATATGCCCGTTGCTGTAGCGCGAAATGTGGTCATTCCTCGCCTGCCCGCGTTTTTGCAGCACTACCCCGGTATTGAGCTGGAACTGAGCAGCAGCGACCGCCTGGTGGATGTCATTCGTGAAGGATTTGACTGCGTGGTACGCGTGGGTCACCTGAAGGATTCAGGATTAATCGCCAGACCGCTCGGCAAACTGACGGTGATAAACTGCGCCAGCCCGGATTATCTGGCGCGATTCGGTTATCCAGAATCGCTGGACGCACTCGGCGACCATGCGGTGGTGCATTACGCCACCAGCCTCGGCGTGCGCCCGCAGGGGTTTGAAGTGGTTATTGATAACACCACGCGCTGGGTAAAAACCGGTGGCGTGCTGACGGTCAACAGCACCGAAACCTATCACGCCGCCTGCCTTGCCGGGCTGGGGATTATTCAGGTTCCGCGCGTTGGTGTGCGGGAGGCTTTGCGCAGCGGCAAGCTGGTAGAAATTTTGCCGCAGTACCGCGCAGAACCGATGCCGGTATCGCTGATTTATCCCCATCGCCGCAACCTATCACGCCGCGTTCATCTGTTTATGGAATGGCTAACGGAGGTGATGAAAGAGTACGTTGATTAGCAGAGTCTATAATTTAGTGATAGTAAACAAGAGAAAAGGAAAACCGACCTGATGACGCCGGAAAATGACGTAAAACGTCCTACTCAGGAACTGGAGCACGACCCCATCAAATCCATTGATACCGAAACGCATCGGGCCTCTGAGGAGCCCGGAAAAGCGACGCAGGCGCTGAACAAAGTCACGCATACCGCACAGAAAATTCAGCAGCAACCGATCATCGCCCACCTGCTTCGCGCCGCCGAGCGCTTTAACGATCGCCTGGGCAATCAGTTTGGTGCTGCGATCACCTACTTTTCGTTCCTGTCGATGATTCCAATTCTGATGGTGTCCTTTGCCGCAGGCGGTTTTATCCTCGCCTCGCACCCGACGCTGTTACAGGACATCTTCGATAAAATCCTCACCAATGTGAGTGACCCGACGCTTGCCGCCACGCTAAAAAGCACCATCAACACCGCCGTCCAGCAGCGTACCACTGTCGGTTTAGTTGGGCTTGTGGTGGCGCTCTATTCCGGCGTGAACTGGATGGGCAACCTGCGCGAGGCCATCCGCGCGCAGTCGCGTGATGTCTGGGAGCGCACCCCGCAGGATCAGGAAAAAATCTGGATTAAATATCTGCGCGATTTTGTCTCGCTGATTGGCCTGCTGATTGCGCTGATTGTCACCCTGTCGATTACTTCTGTTTCCGGCGCAGCGCAGCAGATGATCATCTCAGCCCTCTATCTCGACAGCATTGAGTGGCTGAAACCGGCCTGGCGATTGATTGGCCTGGCGATTTCCATTTTCGCCAACTATCTGCTCTTCTTCTGGATCTTCTGGCGACTGCCGCGCCATCGTCCGCGCAAAAAGGCGCTGATTCGCGGTACCTTCATTGCGGCGATTGGTTTTGAGGTGATTAAAATCATCATGACCTGGACGCTGCCTGCACTGGTGAAATCCCCGTCCGGCGCGGCATTTGGTTCGGTTTTGGGACTGATGGCGTTCTTCTACTTCTTCGCACGCTTAACCCTGTTTTGCGCGGCGTGGATTGCCACCGCGCAGTACAAAGATGACCCGCGCATGCCAGGCAAAACGCACCGTTAATGCACTATCGGGCTGAATGAAAATGCAAAATTTCAGCCCGATTCATCATTTCAGCAGATAAATCCAGTTAGTAACTTTTTTTTAACCGAAAACCAGTTTTATCCACTAACGTGTAAATTCTGTGAAGCATTTCATAGAAGTGATTTCGCTGGCTTAAAAACTATTCACTTTTTGCCGTTTTTTCACGCACCCGCCCGGTCTGTTACAGATTGAAATGTCGATTTTGCTATGTCTAATATGGCCGTTCGTTCGCTATAAAATAAGAAAAGACTATGCAAGCTACCGCCACAACACTCGATAACGAACAAGACATCGCACCGGTTAACTCACGTAATAAAGTCGTCGTCGCCTCACTCATCGGCACCGCCATCGAGTTCTTCGATTTCTACATTTACGCCACCGCTGCGGTGATTGTTTTCCCGCACATCTTCTTCCCGCAGGGCGACCCGGCCGCGGCCACGCTCCAGTCGCTGGCGACCTTTGCCATTGCCTTCGTCGCGCGCCCGATTGGCTCCGCGCTGTTCGGCCATTTTGGCGATCGCGTCGGGCGTAAAGTGACGTTAGTGGCCTCGTTGCTGACGATGGGCATTTCCACAGTGGTGATCGGCCTGCTGCCGGGCTACGAAACCATCGGCATTCTGGCGCCGATGCTGCTGGCGCTGGCGCGTTTTGGTCAGGGGCTGGGATTAGGCGGTGAATGGGGCGGCGCAGCGTTGCTGGCAACGGAGAACGCACCGCCGCGTAAGCGCGCGCTGTACGGGTCTTTCCCGCAGTTGGGTGCGCCTATCGGCTTCTTCTTTGCCAACGGCACCTTCCTGCTGCTCTCCTGGCTGTTGACCGACGAGCAGTTCATGAGCTGGGGCTGGCGCGTGCCGTTTATCTTCTCTGCGGTGCTGGTGATTATCGGGTTGTATGTCCGCGTGTCGCTGCATGAAACGCCGGTGTTCGCGAAAGTCGCCGCCGCAAAAAAACAGGTTAAAGTGCCGATGGGCACGCTGTTGACCAAACATATGCGCGTGACGGTTCTCGGCACCTTTATCATGCTGGCGACCTATACGCTGTTTTACATCATGACCGTTTACTCCATGAGCTACAGCACCGCCGCCGCGCCGAACGGGCTGGGGCTGCCGCGTAACGAAGTGCTGTGGATGCTGATGCTGGCGGTAATTGGTTTTGGCGTGATGGTGCCGATTGCCGGACTGCTGGCCGACCGTTTTGGCCGCCGTTCCAGCATGATTGTCATTACCTCGTTGATTATTCTTTTCGCTCTGTTCTTCTTCCTGCCGCTGCTGGGGTCCGGCGAACCGTCGCTGATTATGCTGTTCCTGTTGATTGGCCTGAGCCTGATGGGGCTGACCTTCGGCCCGATGGGCGCACTGCTGCCGGAGTTATTCCCGACAGAAGTGCGTTATACCGGTGCGTCGTTCTCTTATAACGTCTCGTCGATTCTTGGCGCGTCGGTTGCGCCGTACATCGCGGCCTGGTTACAGGGCAGCTACGGGCTGTACTACGTAGGCGTGTATCTGGCAGCAATGGCGGCGTTGACGCTGATTGCGTTGCTGCTGACCCATGAGACGAAGCATCAGGCGCTGTAAAAACCCCCTCACCCCGCCCTCTCCCGCAGGGAGAGGGAGAAAACCGCACAAACTTAACAATTGCACCGTCGGTCCCCTCTCCCTGTGGGAGAGGGTTAGGGTGAGGGCATCAGCGCGCACCGTCCAACATCAATGCTTCATCTGTGCCAGAATCGACTGGCACTGATTCACATCCCCTTCTGACGGCGAAATCAACGCCAGCAGCGCCGCCGCAGGTGTGACGAGCGTCGCCAGCGCCGCTGCCACCGCGCCACGGGCAATCAGCGGCCCGGCTTTCACGCCCGCCTGCGGGTTCTTGAAGCTGCCGCGCACATACAGCGGTGAGCGCAGGGTAATGATACGAATCCCCTTACTTTCCGGGTCAATCGTCAAATCGAGCTGCTCTGAGGCGAAACTGGCGGTGCCGGTCACGTTAATCAGCGCATTTTCCGTATCAAAGGCAAAAATCTGTGGACGCGCTACGCCGTTCACAATATCGAGGTTGGCTGCCGCGCAGTTCACCCGCACTTCATCATCGCCAAAAATCTGCCCAACGATAAAGTTACCGACGTTAAGCCCGACAATCTCCATCAGGTTACGGCTGATAAGCCCATCGTTCATCAGCAGCTTCAGGTTGCCGTTGCTGTTGCCCAACAGCGCGGCCACGGAATTCCCGGTGCCGCGAAATTCTGCATCGCCGTTCATCTCACCGAGCGTTTTCTGCATCAGTTCCACGTTGGGCATCAGCTCTTTCAGCTTCAGGCGACGCGCCTGAATATCTGCCTGGCCGCGCATGGGTTTACGGTCGCCTTCCAGATGGATATTGCCGCTGATCGAGCCGCCCGCCAGCCCCAGTTTGATCGGTTGCAGACGCAAATCGGCATTTTTGAGGATGATATGTGTGGACAAATCGCTAATCGGCAAGGAGCTGCCGTGCTCAATGCGACGCCCTTTAAAGCGCACATCCGCATCCATCACGTTCCATTTGTCGGTTTCGAAGCGGTCATAAGGCAACACCTTGTCGACAGGCTGGACCGTGGCTTCCCCTTTACGCGCCTCGGCGCTTTTCGCTTTTTGCGCGCCTTTCCCGGAGTCCACGCCAATCAGCGGGCCTAAATCCGCCAGCCGAAGCTGGCGCGATTCCAGGTCGCCTTCCAGTTTCGGGCGCGGTTTCCCGGTGGTATAGGTCAGCGAGCCGTGGATATCGCTGTCGCCGATACGGCCGTTGAATTTGCGATAGTCAAAGACGGACGACTTTTCGCTGTCAATTTTTGCCACCAGTCGGCCATCCGTTTCAAACGGTGGGGTGTCCGGTAGCAGCACGCCGGTGAGATCGTAGAGATCGCTCAGCGAGTCGCCAGAGAATTTAAGTTGCAGATCGACCCCGCCCATCTTCATGGGATCGTTGACCGCGCCAACAAACGCCACTCGCGTATTGCCGGAGCGGAAATCGGCCTGCACCGGGAAAGGCTGTCCTTCGCTACGCAGCGCCAGCATGCCGCCAATCTTACCGGTGCCGGTAAGCGGCTCGCCGCGATAGCGCCCCTGCGCTTTCAGGCCAAACACATAATCCCCGGCTTTGGCGTTATCGCCCTGACCTTTGCTGCCGGTCACTTCACTAAAAGGCAGCGGTTTGCCGAGCGGATCGACCAGGATCTCAATGGCCGCCTGACTCACTTTGTCATCCACGGTAATGCGCCCGCGATCGAACAAAATATTATCCAGCCGGAATGACCACGCCGACGGCTGGGCGTTTTTCTCGTCCTTACCGTCGCCGATGTTGAAGGTCCAGTTATTGTTTTTTTCGGAGAGGCGAATCAGGCGCGCGTCGGGTTGTTCCAGCTTAATCCACGGCAGCCAGACCGTTTTGGTGAGCAGCGCCAGCGGCGCGAGCGTGGCTTCTACGCGCGGAAGATGCACCATGGTGACGTCCGGAATATCCGGTGGGTTGCCGAGCATGATGTCTTCAGCATGCACGTGCGGCCAGGGGATCCAGCTTCGCCAGCCGGTCTCCTGCTTCTGACGCTCCCACACCACGCCAAGATCGCCGCGAATCGCGAAGGGCCGGTGCAGTTCAGAGGACACTTTTTCGTTGATGGTTGGTTTCAGCCGGTTCCAGTCGAAGGTCGCAATAATTATCACCAGCAGGATAATCAGGGCCACTAATACCCCTGCGGTGATGGCAATCGCTTTGCTTAATTTCGTCACGCTCGCTCCTTTTGTGAAATTCCTCACCTCTCATAAAGATAGCTGAGGGAGAAGAGAGCGGGATAAATCAGGAAAATGCTATCACCACATCATCGAGCGTCTTCATGGGAACCGGGCGGGAAAGAAAGTAGCCTTGCGCCGCAAAAGCGGGCGATTCCTGCACATCCTGCCACTCTTCCTGGGTCTCGACACCTTCTACGATCACGCCACGGCAATAGCGGTTCATCAGCTGTAATAGCATGGTGAAGAGATTGCGCCCCTCGGGGGTTTTACGCAGCATGATAAACAGGTCGCGGGCGACTTTGATGTAGTCGTAGCGCACTTCGCTGAGCGAGGAGAAGTTTGCCATGCCCGTGCCAAAATCATCGAGCCACAGCGGGCCAAACTCGCAAATGGACGCATACGACGATTCCTGCGGCAGACGCGTATGCTCAACTAATTCAAAACGCAGCCAGCCGAGCGGCTCAATCATATTTTTTAGCGCCTGATCCTGCTGCATCGCCATCAGCGTGGGGCCATCCACGTTGACCGACGCCAGGATCTGGTTCTGTGCAAAGAATTCCTGCTTCAGCATCAGCATGTGCAGTTGCTCTTTTAAGACGGCGATACGTTGACTGACGGGCACTTCAGAGAAATAACGGTCTGGCGCAATGCGTTGCGAGGGATGGTTGGGATGCGTCACTACCGTCAGCACTTCAATCGCCATCAGGCGGCCTTCGGTGGTGTAGATGGGCTGGTAAGTGTAGGCGCGTTCACACTCCAGCCAGTAGTGCTGTGCCTGCAGATTCGCGAGACCTGGCTCAGGAATGCTCAACTGCGGGATGACCGGCGTTAACTTCATTTCAGCTTCCTGTTGCAATGAGGGATCGAATGGAACTCGTCAACAGGTTATCGGCGGGTTAAAGGAGAACTTTATGTGCAAAAATTTGCGCTAACACGCGCTAGCTCAAAAAAATAATGGAACGATGTTTTAATATAGTTGACCACTAAAACAGCGCAGCGCACACTAGCGCTAATATTCCGATTCAGATCAGGTTCACGACTATGTCTAAAAAAATTGCCGTGATTGGCGAATGCATGATTGAGTTGTCCGAGAAGGGCGCAGACGTAACCCGCGGCTTTGGCGGCGACACTTTAAACACATCAGTGTATATCGCTCGCCAGGTTGATTCCGCGGCGCTGCGCGTCGACTACGTCACCGCGCTGGGCACCGATACGTTCAGCCAGCAGATGCTGGATGCCTGGAAAGCAGAAAACGTCGGCACCGGGCTGATTCAGCGCATGAGCAACCGCATGCCGGGCCTCTACTACATCGAAACCGACGATACCGGCGAGCGTACCTTCTACTACTGGCGTAACGAAGCGGCGGCAAAATTCTGGCTGGAAAGCGATGAAGCTGCCGCCGTTTGCGAAGAGCTGGCGACCTACGACTACCTCTACCTGAGCGGGATCAGCCTGGCGATTTTAAGCCCGACCAGCCGCGAAAAATTGCTCTCTCTGCTGCGCGAATGCCGCGCCAACGGCGGGAAAGTCATTTTCGACAATAACTACCGTCCGCGCCTGTGGGCCAGCAAAGAAGAAACCCAGCAGGTTTACCAACAGATGCTGGAATGCACCGATATCGCCTTCCTGACGCTGGACGACGAAGACGCGCTGTGGGGCGAGAAGCCGGTTGAAGAAGTGATCGCGCGTACCCATGCGGCAGGCGTACAAGAAGTCGTGGTGAAACGCGGCGCAGACTCTTGTCTGGTAGCGATTGCAGGCCAGAACGTGGTTGATGTTCCTGCGGTGAAACTGCCGAAAGAGAAAGTTGTGGATACCACCGCAGCGGGCGATTCTTTCAGTGCGGGTTACCTGGCGGTACGTCTGACCGGCGGCGATGCAACAGCAGCAGCGCAACGTGGTCACCTGACCGCCAGCACCGTAATTCAGCATCGCGGCGCGATTATTCCGCGCGAGGCGATGCCGGCTTAAAGGCAAGCCCCCTCACCCTAACCCTCTCCCTAAGGGAGAGGGGACCGATTGTGCCAAAGGTTAAGCGTGTGCGGTTTTTCTCCCTCTCCCTCAGGGAGAGGGCGGGGTGAGGGTTGTGTTACTGTGGCGGAATATCCGACACGTCCTGGCGCACGTCATCCCCGCTTACCGGTTCTGCCGCCGCAGGCGCTGCCATCACGTTATCCCACGTGGCTTTCAGTTCCTTCATATTATGCTCCGGCTCACCGGCAGGCTGCTGCAAAATCAGCGCCATATCCTGCGACAGCTGGCTGCGCAGATCCTGGTTCACCATATCGAGCGTTAACGTATCAAGGAAGTTCTGGCGCAGTTGCTGATACTGCTCTGGCGCGATATCCACCACCTGATTCTGCAATGAACGCATACGCTGGCTTATTAGCACATCGGTGTCGGTGCGGGCGTAGGTTGCGAACAGTTTTTGCAGTTCCAGCTTTTTCTGCGCGACCAGCGCGTCAAACTCTTCGACCGGCAAACCCTTTTCGCGGACTTCTGCCAGCTCTGTCGCCACCACGCCAAGGTTACCGTCGAGCTTATCGCCTGGAGAATCCAGGTTGATGGAACACTGAGCGCGCAGATACAGCACCCGGCAATCAAAGCCTAACGCGATGTCTTTCGCATTGTTTTTGCTCAGTTTCTGCTGAACATGCCAGAACAGCGCTTCACGCGCGAGGTCCGCACGCCAGTAACGCAGCATCGCCGCAGATTCGCGGATAGGCTGCCATGGGGTATCCCACATCAGCGACAGACGATCCTGGGTGACGTTTTTGGTCATGATACTGACCGCTTCCGGACGCAGCGGCGAAAGCGTTGGCACTGCCGCAGGCGTTTCACGTTTGCCCTTCAGCTCGCCGAAGGTTTTGTTGATTTGCTCGGCAACCGTGCGGCTATCGACGTTGCCGACCACAATCAGGGTCATCGCATCCGGCGTGTACCATTTCTGGTAGAACGCTTTCACCTGTTCGGCATCCACCGGGCGCTTCAGCGGCTCTGCCGGGTCGTGGCCCAGCATAGTGGAGCCTTTCAGGCGATAGCGCCACCAGCCGTCTTTGGTATCCTGCGGCCAGGTCGCCACCATATCCTGCGTATTCAACGCATGTTCTATCGTCTGCGGCGTAATCGACACGCTGCCGCCCGCGCTGGCAAGCCAGGAGAGTGACTCTTTCAGTAAGTCTGTGCGGTTGTTCGGCAGGCTTAAATTAAAGTGGGTGTAATCATAGGAAACGATCGCCGGCGGCAGCGGCCGTTTCGGGTCGATGCCCTGCTGCCACAGTGAGCGAGCCTGCATCGGTTGTAAGCTTCCGCTTTGCGTCAGCGCAATGCGGGGAATGAGGTGGCTGTAGCCGGTTTGTTGCGCGCTTTCAGAGAGCGAGCCGATATTCACCACCAGCCGGATTTCAACGCGATCGCTGGGACGCTGAGGTGTGGAAAGCACCTGCCACTGAAAACCATTAGCCAGGGTACCCTGTTGCCAGGCGGGATCGGGCTGTAGCGCCTCTGCCTGCACATAACCCGCTGTCGCCATCATCAGCAAACTGCCAGCTAAGAGTCGAATTTTTGTGCCCTGCATGTGAACCCCTGATGAACGTTCCTGGTTACAAAGGCAATCCACACGTCGTGGTTGCCGAAAAGAATGTCGTAAACACGTCTGTTTGACCACACGATCGTCAAAACGTCACATCGCTACGAAAAATAATGTCTTACGATAGCATGACGTCGCTGCATGCAATATGCAACGCCGCCTAATTATGCGCAGGAGCCCGCACTCCAGCAAGGGAGTACGGGCTTAAGATGAGGATTTAAGAGGATAATTCGTGCGGTTTGTTGGCAGGCGTACGATTATTCAGCACATCATCCAGCTGCTGCTGGTCGAGCTGCTTAACGCGTTTCGCCACCACAATCGTTGCCACGCCGTTACCAATCAGGTTAGTCAGGGCGCGCGCTTCCGACATAAAGCGGTCGATACCCAGAATCAGGGCCAGGCCCGCGACCGGTAAATGCCCAACGGCGGAGATAGTTGCCGCCAGCACGATGAACCCGCTCCCGGTGACACCCGCCGCCCCTTTGGAGGAGAGCAACAGCACCACCAACAGGGTGATTTGATGGAAAATATCCATGTGGCTGTTGGTCGCCTGGGCGATAAACACCGCCGCCATCGTCAGGTAGATAGAGGTGCCATCGAGGTTAAACGAGTATCCGGTCGGTATCACCAGCCCCACCACCGATTTCTTACAACCCAGTTTCTCCATCTTGTCCAGCATACGCGGCAGCGCCGATTCGGAAGACGACGTGCCCAGTACAATCAGCAGTTCTTCACGGATATAGCGGATGAATTTGAAGATGCTGAAGCCAGTGGCTTTGGCGATAGAACCGAGTACCACCACCACGAACAGAATACAGGTAATGTAGAAGCAGATGATCAGCTGGCCGAGTTGCACCAGCGTGCCCACACCGTACTTACCGATGGTGAAGGCCATGGCCCCGAACGCCCCGATAGGTGCCAGGCGCATGATCATATTGATGATGCCGAAGATAACCTGCGAGAAGCTCTCGATTACGTTAAAAATCAGCTGGCCTTTGCTGCCCAGACGGTGCAACGCAAAGCCAAACAGCACCGCAAACAGCAGCACCTGCAGAATGTTACCGCTGGCGAACGCACCAATCACGCTGGAAGGAATGACATCCAGTAAGAAAGCGACAATGCCCTGATCCTTCGCCTGCTCGGCGTACACGGCCACGGCGCCCGCATCCAGACTTGCCGGATCAACGTTCATGCCCGCACCGGGTTGCACCACGTTAACAATAATCAGGCCGATAATCAGCGCAATGGTACTGACCACTTCGAAGTAGAGTAGCGCCACCGCACCGGTGCGCCCTACCGCCTTCATGCTTTCCATCCCGGCAATACCGGTCACGACGGTACAAAAGATGACAGGCGCGATGATCATTTTAATCAGCTTAACGAACGCGTCGCCAAGCGGTTTCATTTGCGCGCCTAACTCAGGGTAGTAGTGGCCCAACAGCACACCGATGACGATGGCGGTCAGAACCTGCACGTAGAGGCTTTTGAAGAAAGAGGTTTTCATAGGATGTCCTTAAGATAAAACCACAAACCAGGTAGGGGATTACCCAACTTGTGACCTCAAAATAACACCCACGAAACATTACGGAAATATATATAGCTACATTTGCAACTGAATTGTTAAAAACCTTGAGCTGACTCGCACAACTGCGAAATCATTTTCAATCGGGTTTCACCGCCGAATCCGGCAGGTAGTCCTGCTCAAAGTTTTCCGGTGACACCGCGCGCGCAAACAGGAAACCCTGTAACACATCGACATTCGCCGCCTTCAGCCATTCATATTGTTCCTGCGTTTCCACCCCTTCCGCCACCAGCCGCAGATGCAGGCTGCGTGCGAGTTGAATAATCGCCGCGACCATGCTGGCATCTTCCGGCAGGGTATCCACAAACAGCTTGTCGATTTTCAGGATATCCACCGGCAGCGACTTCATATGCTGAAGCTGCTGGAGCCCCGCATAGCCCATACCAAAATCATCCAGAGCGATACGCACCCCGGCATTGCGCAACGGGCGCAGAATCGCTACAGCGGCTTTGGGATCGTCGATACTGCGGCTTTCTGTCACTTCCAGCACCAGCGTGCCGGGTGCTATGCGGTAGCGTTCGAGCAGCGCCAGCATATCCGGCACCATGTTGTAATGCATCAGTTGCAGGGCAGAGAGATTGACCGACAGCGGCAGCATGATGCCGCGCTTCTGCCATGCGGAAAGCAGACGACACGCCTCTTCCAGCACCCAATGGCCGACGGTCACCATCAGCCCGCAGGATTCGATGGTGTCGATCAGGTCGTTTGGCAACTCCCAATCGCCGTTCACCTGCTGCTGGCGCAGCAACACTTCCGCGCTGCACACCTTGCCGGTTTCGGTATCGATTTGCGGCTGTAGCCAGATGGCAAACTGATGGTGTTCCAGCGCCGAGAGAATGTCGCTCTCCTGCGTCAGGCGTTTTTGCGCTTTTTCCATCTGCTCCGGGTTAAAAAACTCAATCTGATTTTTGCCCTTGCGACGCGCGCTAAAGGCCGCCGAAATGGCGCGACGGTAGAGTTGCTCGGCGCTCAACCCGCCTTCGAACATGGCGATACCAACGCTTGCGGTTGGGCGCAGTTGAATACCCTGCAACGGCAAACGCTCATTCATGACAGTGAGTACTTGCTGACCTAATGTGATGGCGTGCCACGGTTCGGTAACGCCTTCAGCCAGAATGGCGAAGTCATAGGCGCTGACCTGCGCCAGCACCATGCGTGGTGAGATCACCTGTTTCAGCTTCTCAACCAGGGTTAGCAACAGCATTTCGCGCTGCTCTTCTTTCAGAACGCCCGCTGTGTCCTGCAAGGTCTCGCACGCCACCATCAACAGCGCGGTGGTTTTCTGCTGGCTGACGGTTCGTTCAAGCAACGCCAGTAAAAAGGCTTTATTTGGTAATTCGGAAACCGGGAAACGCGTTGCGCGGCTGCAAAGCTCATCATACTGGCGCAAAGCAAGCTGCTGATGGCGGTTGTAGCTGCGCACCATTTTGCCGATTTCATCGTCGTGATGCAGACGCGGCAGTGTGAGCTGATGGCCCACGCGCTCTTCCGGCGAGAGGTCGTTCAGTTCATTGGCAATCGCGCGCAGCGGGCGCACAATCAGGCGGTTGATGCTCCACGTCAGCGCCACGGTGAGGATCAGCACCAAAAGTAAGTAAGCAGTCACTAACGTAGCGAGGGCGCTCATCACGAATTTGTACATGCGGTACGAATCGGACTGAAGCACCAGATAAGCCAGCGGCTGTGGGTTTGCCGGGCGTTCCAGCGAATAGAGCGGTAGCGAAATCTGTACCGGCAGCTCAAAAATACGGGTGATCATCACCGGAACCGGGCGTTCCGGAATAAAACTCATGCGCAGCGCCTGGAACTGGTTAGGCAACACCACATCGGCCCGGCTCACAATGCCGGAAGGCTGAATGCGGCCAAGAATGGTTTCCGCTTCCGGAATATCGGCCTTGAGAATGGCCGCAGAAAGCGGCTGGCGAACGGAACGGGCGATGCTTTCAAGTTGCGTGGCCGTGTTATAGCGATTCTGCTGCACAAAGTGAAAAAGCAGAATGAAACAAAAGACAAACACGAACACCATGGTTACGCCTGCAACCATTGCCATTTGTTTGATCGTAAGTGAACGGCTGACGCGCAAAAGAATTCTCCACTAAATACTTAACGCACTGCCCGTCATGAGGATAACGAGGTCGATGACAAAGTCAAAAGGTGACCAAAAGGAACAGGCCGACAAAACGACGATCCACAACAGAAAGCACTAACGTCTTACTGTGCAGATATCAGATGCGCAACAAAACAGGACAAAGCCCGCGATAACGTAACAAAGTATGACGTTTCGCGGGCCGATTATACGCTAAGAGAATGGAATTCGTGACAGTTGTCGGTTAATTTCAGCGATTAAAATCACCAGTCAGCGTATGGGACTAATGGCTGAGGCGGCATATCCAGATCGCCCTGCCAGCCTGCCGCCGAGTAACGCACGTACAACAACGCATGGCTTGGGGTGTAATCCTTCGCTTCCTGAATATCCACCGCCGCGCCAACGAACCAGTTCGACGTCACCCGACGCTCTACCAGCGCACGCGCGGTGTAACCGAAGCCCTGACTGCTGCCGCCGCTGCTGCTGTCATCACGCGCTTTTTCCCGCCAGTCGGTCGGAATCAAATTCATCAGCGGATAGCTGGCCTGCGATTTGGTGCGTGAATGCGACCACGATACCGAACCGCCGAGCTCCCACGACCAGTTTTCTGTCCGTTGACGCCAGGTCACCGGCACGGCAAACGACACATACTCTTGCGGGCTGTAGTATCCACCCTGACCCAGGGTATAGCCGCTCAGATCCTTCTGATAATGCCAAATCATATTGTTCAGGCCGACCGTCACCCGGCGATTATTTTCATTAATCACCTTGTAGTAGTAGCCGGTCATCCAGCGCACGCGCCAGTTATCGTCAACGTTCTTACCGGTTAACTGATCTGCACCCAACGACGCCCATACGCCGTTGGCCTCGCCTTTGTCATAGCTCAGGCTGAGCACGCCGCCGTCAGCGCGTACCCCGCCCCATTTCTTGCCGGTGTGACCATCTTTGCTGTTATCTTGCTGGCCGCCGAAGGCCAGCAGCGAGCTGGAGATCGGGCGACGATGACCTTCCAGGGTGTAACCAATCGGGCCCGCTTTGCTGCTGTAGCTCAGGCCACCGACCACATCCACCACATTGAAGCCCATCGGCGTGGTACCGATGTCGCCGCTCCAGGTGTCATTTTTCCAGCCCACCGCCACGCTGACGCCGTTATCGCTTGCGCTTGCGCCGCCACGACAGGCGTGATCTTTAATGCCGCAGGTACCCCAGTCCGGCGCGTAGCTGCCGTCGCTTTTACGCGAGAAGCTGCCGACGTTCATGTCCACCCAATCGGAGCGGAAGAACATTCGTCCGTCTGAGAGCGGCGCATCCACCTGAAGCATAGTGGTATGTGCTTTCAGGTCTGAATACCCGCCCGTACCGCTGGAACCCCAGTAGTCATGCTCCAGCGTCACGTTGAGATCCTGCTGACGATACAGGTCCGCGGCATCGCTGCGCACACCACGCTTGAGCCAGTCATCGCTGGCATCGTTGCGCGTCAGGCGGGTGAAGGTGTCGTTATCCTGCGGTCGCGTCGGCGTAATCCCGGTGGCGACCATCGTATCTTTATAGGTTTCCAGCGCCTGCTGCGGGTTGCCGTCCTGCGCCTGAAAACGTGCGGCATCGCGCAGCACCAGCGCGCTGTCCATTGACGGCGGCTGAGATTTCGCCTGCTGCACCAGCGTGTTAAAGGTATTCCGCGCTTTTTCGTTTTCACCGAGGCCAGACTGCACCAGCGCAATACGCCGCTGCGTACCTATCGACGGCGCTTCCCCCGTGGTGGAGAGCTGCGCCAGTTGCGCACGCGCGGCGGCCTTATCGCCCTGCGCTAAATAAAGCTCCGCCAGCCCCAGTCGCGCATCGTCATTCTGCGGCTCTTTGCTCAGCACCTCGTTGTAGAGCGCGATAGCCTGAGGCGCATCGCCGCGCTGCTGCGCCCAGTCGGCGAGGGTCAGCGTGATCCGCGTAGACGCGGGTTGTTTTCGCAGAAGCGCAATGGCCTGCTTCTCCTGACCGGCGTCACGCAGTCGGTTCGCCTCCTGCATCGTCTTCGCAAATTGCAGGCGGTCCGAAAGTTCCTGAATGTTGCTGTTCCACTGACTGCGCGGCAGCGTACCTAAATGAGAAATGGCGGCAGCATCACGTTCGGTGCTGGAAAGATACAGGCTGTAGGCATATACCTGATCCGGGTCTTTTGCCTGCTTCTGCGCCAGATTGCGCATCAGCGAATCCGCTTCGCTGCGCTTGCCCGCGCTGTCGAGGTCTTTCGCCAGACGATAGGTTATCCACACACTGTCCGGGTTGAGCGCCAGACGCTGACGCTGAACCTCGGCGGCCTGAGCCCAGTGGCCTTTGCTCTCAAGCATTTCGGCCTGCTGTTCAAGGCGATCGTTGGTCAGACCGCGCTCGATATCATCAATGCTGCGACGTTGTGCCGCAGGTAACGATTGAATGTAAGCGGTCGCTTTCTCGGGAGACTGCGCCCGATAGACATTCGCCAGCCCGCGTACCGCGAGATTATTATCCCGGTCCATGCGCAGAGTTTGTTTGTAATAGCCTTCCGCCGTCGGGTAATCCTTACGCGCGGCAGCGACGTCGCCCAGCCCAAGAATCGCATAGCTGTCGGTGTTATCCACCCGCTGCGCCTGCTGATAATAGGTTTGCGCCTGCGCCGGGTTATTGGCCTTCAGGGCGGCATCGCCCTGCTGAATCAGCAGCCAGTAGCGGTTGGTTTTCAGCAGGCTATCCCACTTGCTGCGGCTGGTGTTTTGCGGGTCGAGAGCAATCGCTTTTTGCAACTGCGCCACCGCACGCGCGCGGTCGCCTTTCTGCGAATAGGCTTCGCCGAGCGTACCGATAGCGTCGGCATCTTTATTGTTTGTTGCTACAGCGCGTTGCAAATCGGCAATGGCTGACGCTGCATTGCCCGACGCCAGCGCAGCAGCGGCTTCGCTCTTCGCGCGAACGGTAGGATCAGACAGGGTTTTCTGTTGTTCAGCCAGCAAGCCACGAGCATCATCCGCCTTCTCACCGGTGGTGAAAATTTGCAGAAAA
Source organism: Pseudocitrobacter sp. 2023LY-00077 (assembly GCF_055796175.1). Taxonomy (NCBI): domain Bacteria; kingdom Pseudomonadati; phylum Pseudomonadota; class Gammaproteobacteria; order Enterobacterales; family Enterobacteriaceae; genus Pseudocitrobacter; species Pseudocitrobacter sp. 2023LY-00077. The sequence goes on from NZ_JBSPEI010000003.1 coordinate 177,828, forward strand.
CGCTGAAGCGATTGCACGCTCGCCTGGCTCGGCGGCTGATCCTTAATGGCGTTGAACCAGACATCGCCCGCTTCATTGCGCCCGTTGGACGATTTCGCCATCTGTTCCAGCACGGCAAACGCCTCGTCGCGACGATTATCCGCCAGCAGCGTGCGCGCCAGGGTGGATTGCAGCGTGACGTTGCCCGGCATCTGCTTGTTCAGTGCCTGCAAGCGCACCAATGCATTATTGTGGCGCGCCGGGATTTTCAGCGCCGTCGCCCAGTACTCCACCGCATAATCACCGTCCGGCGGCGGGCCGTTAAATGCTTTCTCGTAGGCCGCGATGGCTTCATCGGCATGGCCGGTGGTCGCCAGCAGACGCGCCTGTTGCAGCGCCTGACGACCTTCCGCCGAATTCAACAAAAGCTCCGTACGCGAAGCGTTGTATTCCGCTGAGTTGGGTGCCAGGGTTTTTATTCGCTCAAGCTGTTTCTGCGCCCCGGCGGTATCGCCCTGGCGCAGCATGTAGCGCAATCGCGCGGCCAGCACCTGCGGGTTATTCGGGTCGATCAGCTCCAGGCGATAGAGCGACTGCTGCACGATATCTTCGCGCTTGCTGGATTCCCCCAGCCGCACCTGATTGAGCAGTTGCTCCTGTGCTGAGGGCGCGGCATAACTCGCCGGAATCAGCGTAATGCCTAAAGAGAGAGTGAGTAAACTTAGTGTGAACTTGCGCATTCCTGGCCCCAGTCAGGTAGTAATTCACCGCGGGCGCTGAAGCGAAAACGGTGTTGGTCCCAGCCCTGGCCAAAGAGGGTCAGGACATAGCTGTAATAGGCGTCTGCGCCAGGGAAGTTGTCGGCCACGCGCTGGCGCTGAACGGCTTGCGCATCACGATCCTGCAGGAACGGCAGCAGCGAGGCGGAAAAGCCCACCGGGCCATTGCCGGTCACGTTGCCGGTGAGGGTATCGACTTTTTCCGGCGGAACGCCTTCGCGAGCGGTCTGCGCCGCCATCGCTTTAAATCGGGTTAACAGACGGGCTTTTTGCGGGTCGCTGTTATGCATCATGCCCACCCATAAATAGACGCGGATGGCGTCATAGCTGCCCACCAGCGGCGTTTTACTCTGCTTCTGCCAGCCTTTGCCTTTCTCATAGTTCACCCAGTCCGGCGAATAGCCTTTCGGGGCGGTTTCCATCAGCAGGCGCTGGTTGGTTTCGCGCAGCGTCGTCCACGGCGCACCAAAGCGGGTGAAATAGCTCGCCAGCTGTGGCGGCAGGTAGCTTGGGTTGAAGCGCCAGCTATTGGTTTCGGCAAAACCAATTTTGCCCGGCAGCAGCATCGAGCCCAGCCCCGGCACATTCACCACTTCTTCACGGGCAATGCGCGAAAGCAGCGCTTTCCCGGTTTCGCTGTAATTGGCGTTCTTCCACAGACGGCCCGCTTCCAGCAGCGACCAGGCTATCCAGACGTCAGAATCGGATGCGGAGTTGGTATCCAGCACCGTCCACGCGTTGTCGTCTTTCTTGCCCCACAGCCAGGCAGGCAGCGTGCTTTTCAGGTCACCCTGCGCCAGGTTGTTCTGCGTCCAGTCGAACAGTTTGCCGAACGTTTCGCGATCGTTGGCCGCCAGCGCGAAGAACAGCGCATAGCTCTGCCCTTCGGAGGTGGTAATTTTGCGCGCATCGCTCGGGTCGATAACGCGCCCTTCGGCACTGACATAGTCTTTTTTGAACTGATCCCAGGCAGGCCAGTTACAGGCCGCCTGGGCCTGTACCATCGTGCCCAGCGCTAACAGCAAAACTATCCAGCGTACGCTTTTCATCACGGCTTACTCGTCTTCAGGGTCCAGGCGACGGCGGCTGATAATGCGCAGCAGTCGCCACAGCACCCACGCCAGCAATACGATGCTGATAGCGGCAAACAGCGCCAGCAGAATCGGATGGTTAGAGAGGGCAAACCACAGGCGCTCGAACCATGGCAGGTGACCGACGTAGTACACATCGCCCACGCGCAGGCTGCTCACGCCCGATTCACGAATCACCGAAACGGAACCAAACATCGCCGCGCGCTTACCGCTGTCGTTCAGCGCGCCGTTCAGCAGTTCATAACCGCGCGGGCTGTCTGCCAGCAGCGCAACCACGCTGCGCTGGTCGTTATACGGCGACTGGAAGCCGACGATTGCCGCCATCGGGCCGGATGAGGTGACGTCCGTCTGCACGTTCGGTTTACGTTCGTTTTCATCGAGATAGATGCTCGGCAGCTCATGATGACGCAGCGGCGTTTTCACCCAGCTCTTCGTGGCTTCAACCAGCAGGTCAATCTGCTTGTCGTTTTTCAGTTTTTCCGGGATAGAGCCAATCAGCAGCAGGTCGGTATCTTTGCCCTGAATGTCGCTGCCTTCATCGGCCAGGGTCACGTTCATCGCCGGGAAGCCGGTCTGTGCGCCCATTTCGCCAACGGTATTCAGCAGCGTGGTCACCTGTTCAACGGTCGGCGTTTTCGGCATCACCACGGTGGTATCAGAGAGATCCGCCATGCGGCTGAACGGGAAGCCCGCGTTGGCAAACGCGCGCAGGTCCGGCATCGCCAGGAAGTGATAGTAGTTCGAGAAGTCGATCGTCGAGTCGTCGCCAATCACCACATGGTTCTGCACCGGCTGGAAGGTAATACAGTTATCAATCGAGCCGCCCGGCATCGGGTTCATATACTGGAAGTCGAAACGCAGCTGGTTCATTGCGCCCAGACGCAGCGCCGGAATAGTCACTTCGTTTTTACCGTCAACCAGCCCCTGCAATACCGGCAGACGCAGCAGCAGGCTGCTCACTTCCTGCGTGCTGTTGAGGTTAAACGACTGCAGGAACTGATCGTTCAGGCTGATATCCATTCGCGAACTGTCTTTCACCGCAGGCATGGTAAAGCGATATTTGAGGTCCATATCGATACCGTTGCTGCGCAGCAGGTAGAGATCCGGCGGCAGGTTCAGCGCCACGTTAATGGACGCCGGTTCCAGCCCGGTGGATTGCAGCTGTTGCTCGTAAGTTTTTAGCTCACCAAAAGTGACCGCGCGGTCGGTACGCACCCAGTTCGGCGCATCGTATGGCACACGTGCCAGGAGCGGTTTCACATCGTCCACCACCACGCTGTCGCCACGGAACAAGATATTGCCCTGAGCAATGCCTTTCGCGGCCATCAACAGATCTTTATCATCGCGGCCCATGATCACCAGCAGCTTGACGTAAGGATCGTTCGGGTGGTTGATCATTTCGATCGTCGGGGCTTTTACCGCCGGATGATCGCGCAGGAAATCAGGACGCTTGTCATTGGTGGCAAACACAATGGCATTTTTATCCGGCAGCGTGTTGTAGCTGACCGGGAAGGTCTGCCCACGCCAGCCCGCCCGCGAACCAAACCACGAGGCGACAATGCCCGCCGCCTGCTGCTGTGGCAGATCCGGCGTCGCCGCGAAGACGATCGGCAGCGTGAGCGGTCGGTTGTCGCGGGAATCGAAGAACGGTATCGGGAAGTGCGACAGATCGTTACGCACGTTCAGCGCCTGATAGGTCAAGTCCAGCGAGCTGTTGCGGCCTACATCCAGCCAGACGGTGCTGTTAGCCGGGTTTTCACAGACGTCGCGATAGTGGCCAACAAACTCCAGACGCACGCGGTTAAAGTCGGTGATATAGAGCGGGTCGATAGGGATCTGCGCGCTGACCTTTTTCCCCAGTTGCTCTTTGGTGACCGGCAGCACATCCATCAGCTCTTCGTTCAGGTACACCTTCAGCTGCGACAGCACCGGCTGTAGCGATGGCGATGGCGTATAGGTGAGATTCAGCAGCGCTTTCGACACCACTTCGTCGCTGCGCATACCAAATTCAATGGAGCCATTAGGATTCGCACCGCGCAGCACCATGCTGCCCGGCGGCGGCGCAATTTGCGCGAAGGTGAGTTTGACATCGCGCGAGGGCACGCTTTCCACCACCACCGGCGAGGCATCGGACGGCGCAGCAGGCGTCGTCGCGCTCTCCTGAGCAGGCGGCATTACCGGCGTTGCGGTCGTCGGTTCAGACCAGGTTGTCGCAGGCAGCAGGCTGCCCATTCCCATCGCCACTGCACAAATCCAGGAGAGTTTTCTTTTCATCGTGTAATCATCATTATTGTTGAGCCATAACCGGCTGTGAGTGCGGCTGCACAGCTTCACGCTCAGGGCGACGCGGGACAAAAGAAGCCACCCAGGCCACCAGCGAAGTGAGCGTACGGAAAATTACTTTTGCAAACGGTGGAGCAAATTCCGCCAGATGGCGATAGCCCCGGAAGCCGAGCTTGAGAATATCCAGCAGGCTTTCCAGTGGTTTATCTTCCGGATAGCTGTCCTGCCAGAGCGCCCAGGTATCGGCACGCGCGAAGGTACATTGAACAAAATCGATATGCTGACGGGTGGTCATCGGCAGCAGTTTCAGACCGACTTCACTGCCAAACACGCGCACCACCTGCGTCGGGAAGACGTACTCCTGCTGGCCACGCTTGAGCAGCAGATTCACTTTCTGCTCTTCCAGCACCTGCGCATCGCCGTTAATTTTGATCCCCACCCCGCCGTCGGAGAAGTCATGCACCGTGCAGGAGAAGAGATGCCCGTCTTCGCGGGCAATCGCGCCAGGCATTTTGATCTCCACGCGATGCGAGCGGCGAACCTGTTTGCTTTCAACCGACACGGCCACCGCGCCGCCGAGGATAATCAGGTTGTAGAAGACCCACACCAGGCTGACCCAGACCGTGAGAATTTCATCCTCCGGGCCGTACATATAGCGCCAGATACCGAACGCCACGCCCACCAGGTTTATCAGAACGAGATAGATGTAAGGCCGGGAAATCACCCAGTCGACATACTCCTCTTTCACCAGCCCGCCTTTCGCCGTGACGTTGAATTTGCCTTTGTGCGGGTTAATCAACGCCACCAGCGTTGGCGGCGCGATATACCACGCCAATACCGTTTCGTAGATTTCGCTCCAGAAGGAGTGGCGGTATTTGCCCTGAATCTTCGAGTTGGTCAGGCTGGCGTGGATCATGTGCGGCAGTACAAACAGCGCAATCATCAGCGCCGGAGCGTAAATGATGTAGGCGTGCAGCAACAGGAAAGCGAGCGGCGCGGTCAGGAAGATAAGCCTCGGCACACCGGACAAGAAGTGGAACATGGCGTTGACGTAACAGAGCCGCTGCGCGAACTTCAACCCTTTGCCGGTCAGCGGGTTATCAAGACGGAAGATTTGTACCATCCCGCGCGCCCAGCGAATACGCTGGCCGATGTGCGCGGATAAACTCTCCGTCGCCAGCCCCGCCGCCTGCGGAAGGCGCATATACGCAGACGTGTAGCCGCGACGGTGCAAACGCAGCGAGGTGTGCGCATCTTCCGTCACCGTTTCGACGGCAATGCCGCCAATTTCATCCAGCGGTTTACGGCGGATGACGGCGCAGGAACCGCAGAAGAAGGTCGCATCCCACATGTCGTTACCGTCCTGCACCAGGCCGTAGAACAGCGTGCCTTCGTTCGGCGTTTTACGGAAGCGGCCCAGGTTGCGTTCAAACGGATCGGGCGAGAAGAAGTGGTGCGGCGTCTGCATCATCGCCAGCTTTTTATCCTTCAGGAACCAGCCCATGGTCATTTGCAGGAACGAACGGGTAGGCACGTGGTCGCAGTCGAAAATCGACACGAATTCACCTTTCGCCAGCTTCAACGCATTGTTGATGTTCCCGGCTTTCGCATGCTCATGGGTGCTACGCGCGACGTACTCGACGCCAACATCTTTCGCAAACTGACGAAACTCAGGACGGTTGCCGTCATCCAGTATCCAGATTGACACTTTATCCTTCGGCCAGTCGATACCCAGCGACGCGTAGACCGTGTTCTTCACCACATTGAGGTCTTCGTTGTAGGTTGGCACAAAAATGTCGACCGTCGGCCACTGATTCATGTCTTTTGGCAGCGGAACGGGCTGGCGGTTGAGCGGCCAGACAACCTGGAAATAACCCAGCACCAGCACAATCCACGCATAGGTTTCAGCGAACAGCAGAATGAGGCCGCACACCAGGCTGACCGGATCGTTCCAGTTAAGCGTCGAGGTATAGCGCCACCAGATATAGCGGCAGGACACGGTGAGCGACAAAACAATCAGCATCAATGCCGAGAAGCGCCCGGGGATGCGTCTGACCAGCAGCGCCACGCCCCACAGCAGCATCAGGAAGATGAATTGAGACAATGGGTTAAAGGGCTGCGTGATACAAATCAGCGCGAGCGACAGCGTCACCACCACGCCCAATACGATACGGCGGATTTTTGGGTTGATGTGCGCCAGCTCTTTGTGGCTATCGAGATGCCCGGTTCGCGCGTTGACCTTCGCCGGAATCGCCTCCACCCACTGATGATAGCGCCCCATCACGCCCTGCACCGCCGCCAGCGAGCGCCAGCCAGGACGTTTAGCCGGTTCAGGCCGCTTCGTCGCCAGCAGCCACACGCTTTGCAGCAGATAGCGTAGCGGGTCGAGCGGACGCGGACGCTGGGCGTCAATATGGGGATAAAGCTCATCCTGGCGGGCGATCAGCCGCTGCCAGTTCGCCTGTTCAAGCGGAATAAACGCCCACACCAGCGCCACCCAAAAGCAGCCCAGCGACGCGCTAAAACGAGATGCGCCCGCGCCCCGATAGCCCTGATAGCGCGTATGCAGGCGCGTATAGGCTTCCGGCGCAAACAGCCAGGCGCTCAGGCTTATCATGATGCGGACTCCTCAGGAGCGCGGACACCGGCGTAATGCAGCAGACACCAGCTCGCCAGTGTCAGAATCTCTTCCGCCGCCAGCGAGTCGTGACGATATTCGCCCAGCGGTTACTTCGCCGCCATACACTCGGCCATCGCTTCATCGCGATGCACGGCAATCGGTAGCAGGCGGCGTTGGGTTTGCAGCCATACCTGATACAAATCTTCCTGGAGCTGACTGCCGACGCGCAGGTCGTTAATCAGGATATGGGCATTCACCGGCAGCGCCTGCTGGTGCAGGCGCACATGGCAGTTGGTGTCCGGCTGGACAATCATCAGCGTATGATGGCAGGCCGCCATCAGGGATTGCGTCCACGGATAATAACCGTGCGGCAGGTCGAGGAGGATCCAGCGATACTCTCCCTGACGCTGGAGCGCGTCAACAATGGTGGTAATTTCCGCAAGTTTATCCGCCAGCGACAGGACATTCTCACGCTCGCCCGGCGTCAGCGCGCCAAACGGTAAAACGTCAATCAGCGTGGTGTAACGCATCCCGGCATCGCGCCAGTCGGCTCCGTCAAGCACCGCACGCGCCCAGCCGCCCTGGTGGGCAATGTCGTCATTAAATGACAGGCGCAGCAAATTATCGGGGCAGGCATCAATCACCAGCACCGATTCGCCAAGTAGTTGCAATGACCAGGCTAGCGCCGCCGTAACTGAAGTGGTGCCCACTCCGCCACGCACGCCCTGTAATCCCAGAATGGCCATTATGGCTTCCTTATTTTTGTTCGACTTTTTGTTCTGCAAACTCAGCCAGCAAAGGCCAACGCTTAAAGGCTGCGGCGAGTTGTTCGCGCTGAGAAATATCGGTGTAGTCTATATCCGGCAAAGAAAATGCTCGGCTCAATGCCAGGAAGTCATTCTGAAATGTATAACCGAGCGTCGAATCTGACGAAGTCATGGGTTCATTATCAGGCATTTTTGTCGATCCCTATGGAATAAACCAGGAACTACGCTACGGTGCTAAGTAAGCTTTTCCTGAAATTCGTTTACATGCTAAATCTGATGTTATTTAATTTCAATCTTAGGTTTATTCTGCTGCTTTCGCTAGTAAACTGATATGCAGGCTAATCAGCAAAAAGAAGGACACGATGAACCCCATATTTTCTATTGGTATTCAGTCATTATGGGACGAAGTCAGTCACATGCCCACCGGTGGTGTGTGGTGGATTAATACCGATCGCCATGAAGACGCTGTCAGCCTGCTCAACCAAACCCTTTCCGCGCAACCAAAAGAGGCGCGGGTCGCGGTGGTGTGTATGGGTTCAGATCCAAAGAAAATCATAAAGTTAGACGAAGACTGCGGGCCTCAAAAAATAGATCTTTTTTCCATGCAGGAAAATGAAAGTAGTCTATACTTTATGCGCCGCGATTTACTCTGTTCTCTCGACCCAACAAATTTTCTGGTTGTAGTTTTATGCAGCAACAATGCATGGAAAAATATTCCTCCAGAAAAATTTCACGATTGGCTCAGTAAATCCAACAAGTGGGTAAAATATCATCGTTGCACGCTCTTGATTCTCAGCCCCGGAAACAATTCTGATGCCCAAACCTCGCGTTTGTTAAGTGAGTACGGTTCGCTTGCCGGTCTGGCAAGTTTACGTTACCAGGGCGATGGAATGCTTTTTGACATTGCTTTTTGGGCAAATGAAAAAGGCGTAAGCGCCCGTCAGCAACTTCTCATCAGGCAAAACGATAACGGTCTGGAATTAGTTCAGGAAGAGCTGGCAAATGTTCAGCCACGCACTGATGAAAAAGCGGTATTTAGCAATATTGCTTTTCTGGAAGGGGCCCCGCCGCTTTCGGAGCACTGGTCCGTATTCGACACCAATGATGCCGTCTTTAATGCCGCACGCAGCGCACAGGCGGCGACAGTTATTTTCGTGATGGGCCAGAATAGCCAGATTGAACAGCTCGCGCGTTATATTCACACGCTGCGACGCCAGCGCGGTACAGCGTTGAAAATCGTGGTGCGCGAAAGCGTACCCAGCCTGCGCGCCACCGACGAGCGCCTGCTGCTAAGCTGCGGCGCAAACCTGGTGATCTCACACAGTTCGGCGCTTTCGCGCTGCCTGACCTTAATTGAAAGCGTGCAAAATCAGCAATTCAGCCGCCGCGTACCGGAAGATTTGACTACGCTGTTCAGTAATACCGAACCCCTGAAGCTTAAGGGTTACCAGAAGTGGGATGTATTCTGCGATGCGGTACAAAAAATAGTCAGCAATCCGCTGCTGCCTGCCGATGGTAAAGGCGTGCTGGTCGCGCTGCGTCCGGCGCCGGGCTTGCGCGTTGAACAAGCGCTGACCCTGTGCCGCCCGCACCGTATGGGCGATATCGCCACTATTGCCGACAAGCGCCTGATGATCTTTTTATCGTTTTGCCGGGTCAACGATCTTGATATCGCCCTGAACCATATTTTCCCGCTGCCGACGGGGGACATTTTCTCTAACCGGGTGATTTGGTTTGAAGATAAACAAATCGCGGCAGAACTGGTGAATATGCAGGACGTGAAACCGGAGCGCTGGACGAAGCCGCTGCCGGTGACCACCCAGCCGGGCAAAATTATCAACGCCACGCACGATGGCCGTCACTGGCGTCGGTATCCGGAACCGCATCGTTTATCCACTGACACGGGAGAACAGTCATCATGATGTCGATAAGCGATATTATTCAGTTAGTTGTCTTGTGTGCGCTGCTTTTCTTCCCGCTGGGATATTTGACGCGCCACTATCAGCGCCGCATCGAAAACGCCTTCCGGCTGATGTTTTTTAAACCGCGTTATGTCAAACCTGCTGGCATCGTCCGCCGGGGTTCAAGTTCCAGAGCGAAAACAGAAAAATGACCCAATCTACCCAAACCGCCACGGCCTCATCGCCGCTCTGGCAATACTGGCGCGGCTTGTCCGGCTGGAACTTCTATTTCCTGGTAAAGTTCGGCCTGCTGTGGGCCGGTTACCTCAATTTCCACGCCATGCAGAACCTGGTGTTTATGGCGTTTCTGCTGTTTCCGCTGCCCAATCGCCGCCTGCACAAATGGCGCAACTGGATTGCCATCCCGATTGGTTTTGCCCTCTTCTGGCATGATACCTGGCTGCCTGGCCCGGAAAGTATCATGAGTCAGGGCTCGCAGGTCGCCGGCTTCAGCGCGGACTATATCTGGGATCTGGTGACCCGCTTTATCAACTGGCAGATGGTTGGCGCCTTCTTTGTGCTGCTGGTCGCCTGGCTGTTCTTAACCCAGTGGATCCGCGTGACCGTGTTTGTGGTTGCCGCGATGGTCTGGCTGAACCTGATTACGCTGGTTGGCCCTTCCTTTAGCCTGTTCCCTGGCGGCCAGCCGACCAATACTGTCACCACCACCGGCGGCACGGCTGCCGCGACGGTCGCCACGGCGGGCAATACGCCGGTTGTCGGGGATATCCCAGCGCAAACCGCGCCGCCAACCTCCGCCAATCTCAACGCCTGGTTGAGCAGTTTCTATCAATCTGAAGAAAAGCGCTCAACCAAATTCCCGGACGCGTTGCCTGCCGATGCCCAGCCGTTTGAACTGCTGGTGATTAACATCTGCTCGCTGTCTAACGCCGATATTGAAGCGGCTGGCCTGATGCAGCACCCGCTGTGGTCACACTTTGATATTCGCTTTACCAACTTCAACTCAGCAACCTCCTACAGCGGCCCGGCGGCGATTCGCCTGCTGCGCGCCAGCTGCGGTCAACCGTCGCATACCAATCTGTATCAGCCTGCCGGTAATCAGTGCTACCTGTTCGATAACCTGAGCAAACTGGGCTTCGCACAGCAGCTGATGCTGGATCACAACGGCGTCTTCGGTGGCTTCCTGAAAGAAATACGTGATAACGGGGGTGTGCAAAGCCCGCTGATGGATCAAAGCAAACTGCCGGTTAATCTGTTCTCTTTCGACGGCTCGCCGGTGTATGACGATCTTGCCGTTCTGAAACGCTGGCAGGAATCGGAAGGCCAGGGGGCGGAAAAACGCACCGCAACCTTCTTTAATATTCTGCCGCTGCACGACGGTAACCACTATCAGGGCCAGAGCAAAACCGCCGACTACAAAGCGCGTGCGCAGAAGCTGTTTGATGAGCTGGATACCTTCTTTACCGAACTGGAAAAATCGGGGCGTAAAGTGATGGTAGTCGTGGTGCCGGAACACGGCGCGGCGCTACAGGGCGATAAAATGCAGGTGTCTGGCCTGCGCGATATTCCAAGCCCGTCCATTACGCATGTTCCCGCTGCGGTGAAATTCTTCGGCATGAAAGCGCCGCATCAGGGTGCGCCGATCGTCATCGATCAGCCGAGCAGCTACCTTGCGGTCTCCGAACTGGTTGCCCGCGCCGTTGACGGTAAGATGTTTAATGAGGATAGCGTGGACTGGCAGGCCTACACCAACAGCTTGCCGCAAACGGCCCCGGTCTCTGAGAACTCCAACGCCGTTGTGATGCAGTACCAGGGTAAACCGTACGTTCGCCTGAACGGCGGCGACTGGGTACCGTATCCGCAGTAAGCAAAAAAGGCCGCAGGATGTTACCCCTGCGGCCCGATTCGGGCGCGCGTTGCCATCTCGACAGCCTGACGCCCGCCTGCATGTTATCTCCGGTTACGCCACCAGCTCACGATTGCGGTGGTGATAATCCCCACCAGAATCGGCGCTGCCAGATCGTGCCAGAAGATTACACAGAGTTGTGCGAACGTCATATAGCCGCCTTGCTTGAAATGACAACGGTTCGCGGCTATTCTTGAATTGTCTAGATGCAAGATTAGCCCCCGTTATGTTGTCAGGTTAAACCTCTCAACGTGCGGGGGTTTTCTCTTTCCAGCAACCAATGCCGCCGGGGATCAAGCCCCCGCAACATTGCGCCTGACCGGGCGAACCCGGCCTGGCGTCGATACTACGCTTATCTGTTTATTCCCTTCACCTGGCAATCACGCAATTTGCGCACTGCCTTCCAGACCTTATAACGCCTTTTCAGGGTTTTCATCCTGGTCTACGGCGAAGCACGCAACCAGTTGACCGTTATACTCTTTCAGCTGCGGCGCGAGTTGGGTGCAGGGGCCAAAGCGACGACGGCAGCGGGCGTTGAAGGCACAGCCCGGCGGTGGATTCAGCGGGCTTGGCAGTTCGCCGGTGAGCTTAATCCGCTCGCGACGATCGTCCGGATTCAGACGTGGTGTCGCAGAAAGCAGTGCCTGAGTGTACGGGTGACGCGGGTTATTGAAGATTTGATCCTTGGTACCTTTCTCCACACAGCGGCCCAGGTACATCACCATCACTTCATCGGCGATGTGTTCCACTACCGACAGGTCGTGAGAGATGAAGACATAAGACAACCCCAGCTCCTGCTGCAAATCCATCATCAGGTTGAGCACCTGCGCCCGCACCGAAACGTCCAGCGCGGAAACCGGTTCGTCGGCAATCACCACGTCCGGGTCGAGCATCAACCCACGCGCGATGGCGATACGCTGACGCTGGCCGCCGGAGAACATATGCGGATAGCGGTCGTAGTGTTCCGTTTTCAGGCCCACTTTCGCCATCATCGCCAGCGCTTTTTCACGGCGTTCGGCTTTGCTGAGTGAGGTGTTAATCAGCAGCGGTTCTTCCAGAATCTGCCCCACTTTTTTGCGCGGGTTCAGTGAACCGTATGGGTTCTGGAAGACTATCTGAATTTTCTGTCGACGCAGCTTTTGCGCGTGCGGATCGTGTTTCAGCAGGTCCTGCCCCTGATAAGAAAGCGCCCCGCCAGTGGGGGTTTCAATCATCGTCAGCAGACGGCCGAGCGTCGATTTCCCGCAGCCGGATTCCCCCACCACCGCCAGCGTTTTACCGCGTTCGAGGGTAAACGACACGCCGTCCAGCGCTTTCACCAGACGCTCAGGGGCAAACAGCCCTTTCTTCACCGGGTAGTATTTTTTCAGATCGGTTGCCTGCAACAGCGGTTGTTGCAGTGCGGCCTCTTGCGTACTCATCGTGTAGGCCTCCCGGCGTCATCGAGTGGGTAGTGACATTTAGACTGACGCGCGCCGTCCAGCAGGTTCAGGTCCGGCTCCTCGCTGCGGCATTTATCCGTCGCATACGGGCAGCGCGGGTTAAGCAGGCAGCCGTTCGGGCGGTCGTATTTGCCCGGAACCACGCCTGGCAGCGAGGCCAGACGCGCTTTGTCCTGGGCAAACTCCGGCAGCGCGCGCAGCAGCGCCTGGGTGTAGGGATGGCGCGGCGCGCGGAAAATATCGTGCGCAGCGCCTGTTTCGACCACCTGGCCGGCATACATGACGATAATTTTATGCGCGGCTTCCGCCACCAGCGCCAGATCGTGAGTGATCAGGATCAGCGCCATGTTCTCTTTCTGCTGTAGCTCCAGCAGCAGTTCGATGATCTGCGCCTGAATGGTCACATCGAGTGCCGTTGTCGGTTCATCGGCAATCAGCAGTTTTGGCCGACAGGCTATCGCCATGGCGATCATCACGCGCTGGCTCATCCCACCGGAAAGCTGATGCGGATAAACGTCTAAACGCGAGGCCGGGTCAGGAATGCCGACCTGATTCAGCAGGTCAATCGCCCGCTGACGACGCGTTTTCTTATTACCGCCTTGATGTACCTTAATCGCTTCCATTATCTGGAAACCGACGGTGTAGCACGGGTTGAGGCTGGTCATCGGGTCCTGGAAGATCATCGCCACTTCGGCGCCCACCAGGTTGCGACGCTCTTTCTCCGAGATACGCTTGAGATCCTGGCCGTTAAATTCCAGGCTCTCCGCCATCACGCGGCCCGGATAGTCAATCAGCCCCATAATCGCCAGCGAGCTGACCGATTTACCGGAACCAGATTCGCCAACAATCCCGACAACTTCGCCTTGATCCACGCTATAACTGATGCGGTCTACGGCGCGGAATTCAGCACCCACTTCACCGAAGTGCACCGATAATTTATCTACATTTAATAACGCCATCTCGAACCTCTTACTGCTTCAGTTTGGGATCGAGCGCGTCACGCAGACCGTCACCCATCAGGTTAAATGCCAGCACCGTCAGCAGGATCGCCAGACCGGGGAAGGTCACGACCCACCAGGCGCTTTGCGCGAACTGCAACACGTCGGAGAGCATGGTGCCCCACTCCGGTGTTGGCGGCTGCGCACCCATGCCAAGGAAGCCAAGGGCGGCCATATCGAGAATGGCGTTAGAGAAGCCGAGCGACGCCTGAACAATCAGCGGCGCAAGGCAGTTCGGGAAGATATTGACGAACATCTGGCGCATCGCTCCCGCCCCCGCCACGCGAGACGCAGTGACGTAATCGCGGTTGACTTCCACCAGCACGGCGGCACGCGTCAGACGCACGTAGTGCGGCAGCGCAACGAAGGTTAGCGCCAGCGCGGCGTTACCAATCGACGGGCCGAAAATCGCCACCAGCACCAGCGCCAGCAGCAGGCTCGGCAGCGCCAGCATGATATCGACCACACGCATAATGACGTTATCGACCAGGCCGCCGAAGTAGCCCGCCACCAGCCCGAGGATAACCCCCAGCACCAGCGACAACACCACCACCAGACAACCGACCAGCAGTGAGAGGCGCGCGCCATACATCAGGCGAGACATCACATCACGGCCTACGTCATCCGTGCCCAGCAAATGCGCCCAGCTTCCGCCCTCCTGCCAGACCGGCGGGGAGAGCAGCGAGTCGCGAAACTGTTCGGCTGGGTTATAAGGCGCAATCCAGTTAGCGAAAATCGCAATAAACAGCACGATAACCACGTAAGCCAGGCCAACCACTGCGCCCTTGTTACGTTTAAAGTAGTGCCAGAATTCCTGCAGCGGCGTCATCGGCACCGGTGCGGACACCGTTTTATTTTCAGTGACTTGTGACATGATGGCCCCTTACTTCTTATGCCGAATACGCGGGTTCACCACGCCATAGAGGAGATCAACCAGCAGGTTGACGAGGATAATCATCGTCGCTACCAGCAGCACGCCGCCCTGTACCACCGGGTAGTCGCGGCGCTGTAAGGCGTCGATTAACCAGCGGCCCAGCCCCGGCCAGGAGAAGATGGTTTCCGTCAGGATCGCGCCTGCCAGCAGCGTACCGACCTGCAAGCCGATAACCGTCACCACCGGCAGCATGGCGTTACGCAGCGCGTGCACCACGATGACCCGCATGCGGGTGAGCCCTTTGGCGCGCGCGGTACGGATGTAATCTTCACCTAATACTTCCAGCATGGAAGAACGTGTCATACGCACAATCACCGCCAGCGGGATGGTACCGAGCACGATGGCAGGCAAAATCATATGCGCCACCGCATCGATGAAGTTGCCCTCTTCACCCCAGATGGCGGTATCAATCAGCATAAAACCGGTTAGCGGATTCGAGTCATCAAGGAACACCATGTCGCTCACGCGCCCGGAAACCGGCGTCAGGTTCCACTGCACCGAGACCAGCATGATCAGCATCATGCCCCACCAGAAGATAGGCATGGAGTAACCGGTCAGCGCCAGACCAACCGCAGTGTGATCGAAGATAGAGCCGCGTTTCACCGCAGCCAGCACGCCCACCGGGATACCCACGGCAACGGCGAACATCATGGCGCAGATACCAAGTTCCAGCGTCGCTTTAAAACGCGGCACGAACTCGTCCCACACCGGGAGACGGCTTTTCAGGGAGATCCCTAAATCACCATGCAACACGCCCCAGATATAGTGGAGGTACTGCTGCCACATCGGCTTATCAAGGCCGAGCGCGGCCAGCAGTTCAGCATGGCGTTCAGGGGAGATACCACGCTCGCCCGCCATAATCATCACCGGGTCGCCGGGGATCATATGGACAAACGCAAACGTGAGAAGGGTAATACCGATAAACGTGGGGATGACGAGTCCCAAACGTCGGAGAATAAACTGCAACATAACCCGGATTCTCTCTAGTAACACTCAGCCTGGAACTGGGTGTCTGTATTGCTCACAAATCCTGGCCCGCACGTATACTGCCACGGGCAAAGTATTACGCCGGATGGCGCTGCGCTTATCCGGCCTACAGGTGCAGGTGAGGACAAGCGCAGCAATCCAGCTTTTTAATTATTCGATGGAGACGTTGTCGAAGTGGTGTTTGCCCAACGGATCGACCACATAGCCTTTGACTTCTTTACGCACCGGCTCGTATACAGTGGAGTGAGCGATGATCAGCGCCGGAGCCTGGTCATGCATCACTACCTGAGCCTGTTTGTACAGTTCAATACGCTTGTTGTGATCGTCGGTGGCGCGCGCCGGCTGAATCAGGTCTTCAAACGGCTTGTAGCACCATTTCGAGTAGTTGGAGCCTTGCTCTGAGGCGGCACAGCTGAACAGGGTGGCGAAGAAGTTATCCGGATCCCCGTTATCGCCAGTCCAGCCCATCATGACCGTTTGGTGCTCGCCATCTTTCGCACGTTTCAGGTACTCGCCCCACTCATAGGTAACGATGTTGGCTTTCACGCCCACTTTCGCCCAGTCAGCCTGAATCATCTCTGCCATACGGCGAGCGTTCGGGTTATATGGACGCTGAACCGGCATCGCCCACAGATCGATAGTGAAACCGTCCGCATGGCCCGCTTCTTTCAGCAGCGCTTTGGCTTTTTCAGGATCGTAGCTGTAGTCTTTCACATCGTCGTTGTAGCCCCACATGGTTGGCGGGATCAGGTTTTTCGCGGCCACGCCAGCGCCCTGATAAACGGCTTTGATGATCGCTTCTTTGTTCACCGCATAGGTCAGCGCCTGGCGAACTTTCACTTCATCGAGTGGTTTTTTCTGCACGTTGTAAGAGAGGTAGCCCACGTTCAGGCCCGCCTGCTCGTGCAGGGTAATATTTTTATCCTGCTTCATGCGCGCGATGTCTGCCGGGTTCGGGTAAGGCATCACCTGGCATTCGTTCTTCTGCAGCTTGGCATAACGCACGGAAGCGTCAGGCGTGATAGAGAAGACCAGACGGTCGATCTGCGGCTTGGTGCCCCAGTAGCCCGGGAAGGCTTTGTAGAGAATACGGGAGTCTTTCTGGTACTGCTGCAGCTGGAATGGCCCGGTACCGATTGGGTTCAGGTCAACTTTATCCGGCGTACCGGCTTTCAGCATGTTGTCAGCATATTCTTTTGACAGAATAGAGGCGAAGTCCATCGCCAGGTCGGCAAGGAACGGTGCTTCCGGGCGAGTCAGGATGAACTGAACCGTGTGATCGTCGACTTTTTTCACTTCGCTAATCAGCTCCGGCAGGCCCATGCCTTCGAAGTATTCATAGCTGCCGCCAGAGACTTTGTGGTACGGGTTCTGGTCGTTTTTCTGACGGTCGAACGAGAACACCACGTCATCGGCGTTGAAGTCGCGCGTCGGTTTGAAATCTTTGCTGTCCTGCCACTTCACACCGTTACGCAGGTGGAAGGTGTAGGTTTTGCCATCTTCGCTGACTTCCCACTTTTCAGCGAGGCCAGGGATAACTTCGGTAGTACCGGTTTTGAATTCCACCAGACGGTTATAGATTGGCACCGAGCTGGCGTCATAGGTGGTTCCCGAGGTAAAGAGCTGTGGGTTAAAGCCTTCCGGCGAGCCTTCAGAACAATAAACCAGGGTTTTGGCCTGCACGCCCGCTGCGACGGTCATCGCCACCAGGCTGAGACCAAGCTTCAGCATCCCTGACTTCTTCAAGGAAATACTCATTATTGTGCTCCAGGTTATGTGTGTTGTGTTGTTGTTATTCCGCCAGCCTTTATTTGTTTTTTAACCGGTCTGGTCGGTGGTGCCCGAAGGCGTTACAGGGGATGGAGATTCCTTTCAGGTGAGCGTGTGAGTTGCAGCGCAGATCCTCCCTGAAATGCCCCTCGTGCCCTACAATCTGTCAATAGAATGTGAAAACGTCAATACACTCATCCGGGATTTACAACGAGGGTGAGAATTGGCAGGCAAAGATTAAAAAAACTCCAGGGCGGTATTTTCAGCAGAGAAATTTATGCTACTCGCCAAGAGCCAGAGTTTTGTTCTTGATATTTCCGGGTGGTCAGTGATTAACGTTTAATCACATTATGAAAAAATAATGACAGAACGGTGATTATCTGAGCGATAAATACCGCGAACGTTAAAACGCACAGGGGAAAATGCTGAGGTTATCCATAAGCAACGAAAAAAAAGATCTGACTATGTATAAAAAAAAGCAATGGAATAGGTCACAAAATGGAGAGGTCGCGGATATTCAGATGCGTAAAGGGCCTTATGTGTGATCGTCGCACGCTGTTGCCCTCACCCCGGCCCTCTCCCACAGGGAGAGGGAGAAAACCGGCATGAACCTAAACTTGCATGCGATCGGTCCGCTCTCCATGAGGGAGAGGGTTGTCTTCAAACACCAGACGCAAAAAAGCCCGCTCATAGAGCGGGCTTTTCAAATTTGGTCGGTGATAGAGGATTCGAACCTCCGACCCCTTCGTCCCGAACGAAGTGCGCTACCAGGCTGCGCCAATCACCGAATGCGGGGCGCATCTTACTGCTGTGATGCACCCTCGTCAATCCCTTACCTTAAAAAAGCCATCCGTTCGGCGAGAAAGTCGCCATCCCGGTTAATTCGTAGCTTTCTTGCTGGTATCCGGGATGTGACACCAGTTGTTATTCTCGTTAATCCCGCCGTTTGGCGAGGTGTAACCGAGGCAGCCCATAATGGTGTCGTACAGCTCAACGTGACGACGCGGCTGTTTCATATCGGCTTCCTTCTTCAACTGAGCAAACGCCGCAGCATTCGATGGATTCTCCAGATATTTATCCGACATCCACACCATCATCGGCACGCGGAACTGCTCCGGCGGGGCCATATGGCGTGGGGTGCCGTGCAGGTGCTCGCGTTCCTCAATCGACTCACCGTGGTCAGAGGCGTAGAACACGATCGCTTTCTTATCGCGCACCTGATCGATAATGGTATCGATAAAGTGATCGACGTAGGTGATGGAGTTATCAAACGAGTTGATCATCAGGTCTTTCGGACACTTACGATCGACCGCGTAGCACTCTGGCCCCCACTGGGCGAAGGCGCGCGGGTAACGCTGTGTATAGTTGTAGTGCGACCCTTTGGTATGCAACACAATCAGGTGTTTACCCTGCGGGTTATCATCCAACGAGCGCTGAACTTCGCTCGACAACAGCATATCGTCCACGGCTTTACCCCGGTTACGCGGTTCAGCGGCGATCTGCTCACGGTAGGCGATGTTATCCGCCATGGTGTTGGTATAGAACCACATCTCGCTCTGCATCGCATACAGGTCGGAACTGAAACCTAACTGCTTAAGCACCGCAAACACGTTCTGCTCTTTCAGCGTGCGCTGCGGATTATCTTCCGCCCCGCCCTGACGCACGAACATGCAGCGCAGCGACAGCTTGGTCGCGGTGTCACAGGAGTAACCACGGTACATCACCAGATTCTTCTCTTTAGAGAGTTTCGGCGTAGTATCGCGTTCGTACCCCAGCATACCCATGTGGTCCCAGCGGGTGGTTTCGCCGATGATGAAAATCACATAGGTATCATCGAGATTTTGCGTCGGCGTATAGGTAAATTTCTTCGCCGGATTCATCAAAGATTTGTTATCGGATGATTCATCCACCTGGGCAAAGGCGTAAAGCCCCAGCGCAGAGAGCCAGTTCGTCGGCAAGTAGGAGTTAGCCAGTACGCCACCGTAGCTCGGCATATCCACGCCCGCGATGCGGTCATCGCGCTTCTGACGCGTATCCAGAAAGCGAATCGGGCCCCAGACCATCAGACCCGCCAGCAGTACCACCAGCACGCTGCGCCAGCGCAGTTCCGGCGTGCGAATCTGACGCCACAGCGTCATGTTGCTGCCGTTGAACCAGATAAGGAACAGCGGAATAGCACTTATCAGCACCACCGAGATAACCAGCGTCCAGCCAACCACTTCTTTCGACAGATCGATATCCGTCGTCATCACCGACGCGACAATGCCGTAGCCAATCATGACGTTCATGGTGGTCATGTAATAACAGGCGCCAGCGGAGATCAGCACCAGCAACGATGCCAGCACCTGCCAGACACGTCTGCCGAGTAACGACAACAAGCGTAGTAAGAAGAAGCAGATCAGAACGGCGGCAATCATCTCAACGATGGCAGCGACGCCTTTCCAGAAAGTGAGGTCCTGAGCGTAGCCTTCAAAGCGACGCAGGAACACGGAAGCATTCATAAACAGACCGATGTAAACAGCCAGCAGCCAGCACAGCGTCTGCTGAGACATCGTTTTTAAATATCGCATGCAAATAACCCTGAAAAAAGGGAACAACAGATCCAGCGCCGTACCTTCCTGGTAAGCGCATCAGGCAATTGTGCGGGAGTAATAGAGTCCGTTCGGTACACGCGCGGCTAAGTAGACCACAGTAAGAGGGAAAAGTGGCAATGATGTGCGTTTTCGCTACAGATATTTACAAAAAAGCAAGTGCGGAAGTGGACAAAAAAGGGGGTAGAAACAGCAAAAGAGGAGCATAGCTCCTCTTTTTTCGGACTTGCAATTAATGAGCGTGTATCTGGCGCAGTGTTGGCTGGGCCGGCTGACGAATCGTCGTGGACAGCGCCAGCGAGATAATCAGCAGAGCGAAGATAACGCAGAAGGTCACGTAGAAGCCGCCGAACAGTGAGGCAATCAACGAACCGCAGATGCTGCCGATACCGAAACCTAAGTAAATCACACCGTAGTTTTTCGCCAGATTGTTCAGACCGAAGAACTCACTCACCAGCGATGGGAACACGGTGATGGTGCCGCCAAAGTTAAAGGCGACGCAGGCAATTGCCGCGAAGAAGGTGGTCGCGTTGAGCGGGGCGAAGAGCAGTGCAGCCATGCCCACCAGCGAAATGACCTGGCCGATAGTAATGACACGGATACGGGAGATTTTATCAGACAAGATCCCCAGCACCAGACGTCCACTCAGGTTAGCGATAGAGATAATGGTCACCGCGTTCGCCGCCGTGGCGATATCCAGATGTACCATGCCCTGGGCAATATCTTTCGCCACGCCAATCACATACAGGCCACTCATGCAGGCTGTCAGGAACATCACCGCCAGCATCCAGTACTGCGGTTTACGCATGGATTCTGCCAGGGTGAAGTCATTTTCGACCACGCCGTTAACGCTTTTCACTTCCTGCTGCGGCGCATCGGTCATCAGCATCGCGCCGAAGACAATCATCACCAGCACAATCGCGCCCCAAATCATGAAGGTTTTTTCCAGGCCGACGGTTTCCAGCAGGTGGCTGTCGATGAATTTAAAACCGAGGCTGCCTAAACCGTAAGAACCGATGGCAAACGCGGAAATCAGCCCTTTTCGTTCCGGGAACCATTTCACGCAGTTGGAGAGCGTCAGCAGATAGCCCGCGCCGTCGGCGAGGCCAACCAGCACGCCTGCGCTCAGCCACAACATCATCAGGCTGTTAGAGTGCGCCGTCAGGAAGAAGCCGATGCCCAGTAAAATCCCGGAAGCCATGGTGACGCGTTTTACGCCAAAACGTTCCTGTAATTTCCCGGCCACAGAGGAGGAAAGCGCGAGGCCAAGACTTAATAAACCGAAGGAGAAAGCGACCTGGCTGACCGGCGCATCCAGCTTGCTGGAGAGCGAGCTGTTAAACAGGCTCCAGGTGTAAACTGACCCCAGCGCAAACTGGGTAATGATGGTGCCGATAAGCGTCAGCCAGCGAGTATGGTTTTGAGTTGCAGCGTTCATGATGAAGATGCCTTCTTGAATTAACTGCGGCTACGATAACGAAACCCGCGTATTCCATGGGGGAAAAAGGCATGAAGTGCGTTGAGGACGGAATGAAATGCACTGAGAGTGGAATGAATGACATTGCGTGCAGCTTATGCCCGATGGCGCGGTCTGTCGCCCGCGCCATCCGACAATCTAAAAGCGAGCGCTCACGCCCATGGTATAGAGGTAGTTAGAACCGGTGGTCATGTTGTCGGCCTGCGAGAGAGCCGCATACGCAGCAACATGTTGATTCAGCAGCATATCAGCGCCGAGCGTCACATCGACCCAGTTGCCTTCCTGATTGGTGCCCGGCATGCGATTAAGGCCTGACTGGGCTTTCCACTGATTTTCGCCGTACTGCTGGTTATAACTGACCTGCGCCCACGGATGAACACCCCACCAGGAGCGGGAGTCCACGCGCCAGCCCAGCGTGCTGATACTGGCATGCCACATCGGATCGGTATAACTGCCAATATCACCCGCGTCAGTAAATACCGCGCCAGGGGAGCCATCGTAGCTCCACGCGGCAACCGGCCCGGTCGTCAGGCCCGCCGTCAGCGGCATATTCCAGCCGATGCTCATTGATTTGGTCGCGTCCAGCGGCGTCTCATCCGGCATCGTCATCGCCAGACCGGGCCCATCGCTGGAAGCCTTGATACGTTCCGCCAGAATATCGTCATAGCGCGGTTGGTGATCGCTATCCCATGTATAGCGTTCAGCGGTACGACTTTCTGTGTCAGTCACGATATATTCTTGCTGCCAGGCGTGCGCCTGAGCCGTAAAGAGTAAGCAAAAAAAGACAGGCGCAGTCAAAACGGCTGGTCGAAAGCCAGTGCATTTCTTATCAATCATTCAAGCGACTCCAGAGTAGAGCCGAACCCGGCGATATTGTTATGTTTTTAGGGGGTGTGTATCCCTGTATTAAATATTGTCTTTTTATTTCTGGCGTCAAGCATGATTTGCAGGTTTTATTATCAGGTCAGGACCATGAAACAGGAGAAGGGTATGCAGCGTTGTGGTTGGGTCAGTCAGGACCCGCTCTATATCGACTATCACGACAAGGAGTGGGGCGTTGCGCAGAAAGACGGGCAGCAGCTGTTTGAAATGATCTGCCTTGAAGGCCAGCAGGCCGGGCTTTCATGGATTACGGTACTTAAAAAACGGGAAAATTACCGTCACGCTTTCCACCATTTCGACCCGCGCAAGGTTGCGGCCATGACGGAAGAAGACGTTGAGCGGCTGGTGCTGGATGCCGGAATTATCCGCCATCGCGGGAAAATTCAGGCCATTATTGGCAACGCGCGCGCCTGGCTGGCAATGGAAGAAAACGGTGAACCGTTTGCCGATTTCGTCTGGTCGTTCGTGGATAACACGCCCATCATCACTCAGGCGGCAGAGCTGTCCGGCATTCCAACCTCGACGCCCGCGTCCGATGCCTTATCAAAAGCGCTGAAAAAACGCGGTTTTAAGTTCGTCGGAACCACCATTTGTTACTCCTTTATGCAGGCGTGCGGGCTGGTTAACGATCACGTAACGGGCTGCTTCTGCCATCCCGGAGGCCAGCATGATCCGCAAGTGGACAGCTAAATCCCTCGACCCGGTGCTCACTCTGTGGCTGGAAAGCACCACCTTCGCGCATCCTTTTATTGATGAGCAGTACTGGCACGACAGCCTCGCGCTGGTACGCGACGTTTACCTACCGGCGGCGCAAACCTGGGTGTGGGAAGAAAATGACACTCTGTTGGGGTTCGTCAGCGTGATGGATAACCAGTTTGTCGGTGCGCTGTTTGTGGCGCCGCAGGCGCTGCATCGCGGCATTGGCAGCGCGCTGCTCAACGAAGTTAAGCAGCGCTATCCGATGTTAAGCCTGGAGGTGTATCAGAAAAATGGCCGCGCGGTGAATTTCTACCATGCGCTCGGTTTTCGCATCGAAGACGGCGCATGGCAGGAGGAGACCAAACATCCCACCTGGATTATGCGTTGGCAGGCGGATCAAACGCCGTTAGCGTAAGCGCCGGGCCGCGGTATTTCTCCACCCACGCCAGCGCCGTATTGCCCGCACAGCCATTCCCCAGCTTCGAGCTGGGGAGGTCTTTGGTCAGTACGTTGACTGCACCGTTTTTACAGATGCCTCCGGCCTGAAGGTCAAGATCCGGCCACGCGCCTTCATGCAGGCAAATCACGCCAGGCTTAATGCCGTCATCCACCACCGCGCCCGCCAGCACCTGCCCACGATGATTCCACACGCGCACCACATCGCCATCCTGAATATTTCGTGCACGCGCATCCTGCGGATGCAGGGTAAGCGGTTCACGCCCCGTAACCGCGTACTGCTCGCGCAGGGAAGTGTGATTGAGCTGGCTGTGCAGACGATGAGCCGGATGCGCGGAGAGCAGCTGCAACTGCTCTGGCTCGGCATTGCCGTGCCATTCGTCCGGCTCCAGCCACATCGGATGCGGCGGACAATCGGCATAGTTGAAACTGGCGATGCGCTCGGAATAAATTTCAATTTTCCCGCTCGGCGTTTTCAACGGATTGGCCTGCGGATCGGCACGGAAGGCCGCGAAACGGACAAACTGAGCGTTTTGTTCGCTGGTCGGCATTTCGATAAGCTGATTCGCCTGCCAGAATTCCGCAAACGGCGGCAGCGTAACCTGCTGGCTGGCGCCCCGCTCTGCGGCGATGCGGTAGAACGTTTCCAGCCATTGCAGGTCGCTTTTGCCTTCAGTAAAACGCTCACGCCCACCCGTTTCCCAGCGCTCGCTCAGTTCAGCGAAGACCTCAAAATCATCGCGCGCTTCACCCTGCGGCATCACCACGCGCTTCATCGGCACCAGGTGCTGATTACTGTAATCCCCGGTCATGGTGAGATCGTTGCGCTCGAAAGAAGTGGTGGCGGGCAGAACGATATCGGCGTGACGCGCCGCCGCCGTCCAGTTGCACTCGGAAATCACCACCAGCTCCGGGCGCTGCCAGGCGCGAATTAAGCGGTTGGTATCCTGATGATGGGTAAAGTTGGCGCCACCCGCCCACCAGACAAAACGGATATCCGGGAAGTGCCTGTCCATGCCGTTGTGCTGATACGGTGCGCCGGGGTTTTCCAGTGCCTCGACAATCCGCGCAACGGGAATTTTATCGACTGCTTCCACCCCGCCTTTTACCGCGCCCTGCATCGACGCCAGCACGGCTGCGCGGCGCGTTGGGTTGCCGCCGTTGGCAAAGTGATAGGAGAGCCCAAAGCCCCCGCCCGGCGTACCGATTTGCCCCAGCATGGCGGCGAGCGTCACCAGCATCCAGTGCTTTTGTTCGCCGAATTGCTGACGCTGCATGCCCCACCCCGCCATTAACATGGTGGTATTTTCGTGGAACAGTTTCGCCAGTTCACGGATTTTAGCCGCACTTACGCCACAAATGGCTGAGGCCCATTCCGCGGTTTTCGGCTGCCCGTCTCGTTCACCGAGCAGATAAGCGGCGAAGGTGTCGAATCCAGTCGTGCAGCGCGCGAGGAATTGCGCATCATGCCAGTCGTTTTCCACCAGCGTATGGGCAATGCCAAGCATCATCGCCACGTCAGTGCCCATATGTGGGGCTATCCACTCCATCGACTCGCCGAAGAAATCGACGGTCTCCGATCGCATCGGATCGATGCAGATCAGGCGCTTGCCGCTTTTACGCAGTTGTTCAAAGTAAGGAATGCCTTGTTCATCCGAAGCATTCCAGGCAATTTTCAGCGTATTCAGCGGGTTGGCGCTCCACAGCACCACCACGTCCGTATGCTCCAGCACCAGTGGCCAGCTGGTTTGCTGTTGATACACTTCGCTGCCGCCGACCACGTGCGGCATGATAGCCTGCGCCGCGCCGGTCGAGTAATCCCCCAGGTGCCCGGTGTAACCGCCTGCCAGGCTCATATAGCGCTGTAGCAGCGTCGCCGCTTTGTGGAGTACGCCATTTGATCGCCAGCCGTAGGAACCGGCAAAAATCGAGGACGGGCCATAAGTCTCACGAATACGTTTGTGCTGCGCGTGAATAAGATCCAGCGCCTCGTCCCAGCTTACCCGCACGAATTCGTCCTGCCCGCGCCCCCCCTTCGGCGACGCCGGCGAGGCCAGATAACCTTTGCGCACCATCGGGTAACGTACCCGCGTTTTACTGTGCACCTGATCGCGCACGGCGCTTTGCAAAGAGTTAACAAACGAGGTTTCAAGCGCCCCGCGCGAGGAAAAAACGGTTTCACCGTCCGTCTCGACGAGCATAGGGCCCCAGTGGGCGGCAGTTAAGATGGTGTGCGTTTTCGCTGTAGTAGCCAAAGCGTGCTCCTGAGTGTTCGATGCAGGTGTTGTGGCGATGAATGAATCATCACTCATTATTTTTTACATAAATCGGAGTTATGGAGGGAATTTTCCGCTTATTTCCACGTCATAATCAACCGTCACGGACGCCGTGGCAAAGAATAAAAAAAGGATTAAGGAATTAAGATGAAAAAAAGCGTACTGATGATTGCTGCCGTTGTGAGCGGAGCTCTGGCAGTTTCTGGCTGCACCACTAACCCTTACACCGGTGAGCGCGAAGCGGGCAAATCCGGCATTGGCGCCGGGATCGGCTCTCTGGTCGGGGCTGGCGTTGGCGCACTCTCTTCGTCGAAGAAAGATCGCGGCAAAGGCGCGTTGATTGGTGCGGCAGCGGGCGCAGCCCTTGGCGGCGGCGTCGGTTACTACATGGACGTGCAGGAAGCCAAACTGCGCGACAAAATGCAGGGAACCGGCGTGAGCGTGACGCGAAATGGCGACAACATCGTGTTAAACATGCCGAGCAATGTCACTTTCGACAGCAGCAGCGCAACGCTGAAACCGGCAGGCGCTAATACCCTGACCGGCGTGGCGATGGTGCTAAAAGAGTATGAGAAAACCGCAGTAAACGTAATTGGCTACACCGACAGCACCGGCGGCCAGGACCTGAACATGCGCCTGTCTCAGCAACGTGCGGATTCCGTCGCCAGCTCGCTGATTACGCAGGGCGTAGCGGCAACGCGTATTCGTACCAGCGGGATGGGCCCGGCGAACCCTATCGCCAGCAACAGCACCGAAGCAGGCAAAGCGCAGAACCGTCGCGTTGAAATCACTTTAAGCCCTCTCCAGTAATACATCAGCCCGGTAACGCCTCGTTTACCGGGCAAATCACTTGCTTAGCCAGATTTTCGCGCTAAGGTGTTCTCACTTTGCAAAGAGAGGCCCCTATGGCGAAATCAACACGCCCGACTATCAGCGACGTCGCAAAAGCAGCGAAAACCGGTAAAACCAGCATCTCCCGTTACCTTAACGGCGAGAAGCATCTGCTTTCCGATGCGCTTCTGGCGCGTATTGAAAACGCCATCGCCGAACTCGATTATCGCCCCAGTCTGATGGCGCGCAGCCTGAAGCGTGGCCGCACCCGCCTGATTGGCCTGATTATCGCCGATATCACCAACCCCTACTCGGTTAACGTGTTAAGCGGTATTGAGGCCGCCTGCCGCGAGAAAGGCTTCACCCCGCTGGTGTGTAATACCAACAATGAGGTCGATCAGGAGCAGCATTACCTCGACCTGCTGCGCAGTTATCAGGTGGAAGGGATTGTGGTCAATGCCGTCGGGATGCGCGAAGAGGCGCTCAATCGTCTGCAACAATCCTCACTGCCGATGGTCCTCATTGACCGCAAAATTCCCGATTTCGCCTGCGACGTGGTGGGGCTCGATAATACCCAGGCGGCCACGACCGCCACCGAACATCTGATTGACCAGGGTTTCGAAGCCCTGCTGTTTCTCAGCGAACCGCTGGGCACCGTCAACACCCGCCGCGAGCGTCTGGCGGCGTTTAATGCCACGCTGGCGCGCTACCCTGGCGTGCTGGCCGAAAATGCGGAAGTGCCGCTGGCCGAGAATGCGCTGATGGATAACACTCTGCGCCAGTTCCACACCCGCTATCGCGGTATGCGCAAAGCGATTATCTCTGCCAACGGCGCGCTCACGCTACAGGTTGCCCGCTCGCTCAAACGCATCGGTTTGAACTGGGGCAGCGATATCGGCCTGCTGGGTTTCGATGAACTAGAGTGGGCAGAACTGGCAGGCGTCGGCATCACCACCTTAAAACAACCCACCTGGCAGATTGGTTTTGCGGCGGTCGAACAGGTCGTGCGCCGCATCGAAGGTGGCAGCACCGCCATCCATGAACAGGTTTTCTCTGGCGAACTGATTATCAGGGGATCAACCTCCCGTTAACGAACCTTCGTGATGACGATCATAAATTCAACATCCTGAGCTTTTCTTTGGAACCGGTTCCATCTAGCGTATTAACCATACGATGACGCTGGAGTTCCCCATGAAAAGACAAATTATCGTGGTTACTGCCGCTTACGGACATGACCAGGTCCGCGCCGCGGGTGGCCAGGCGGCGATGCTGCCGATAATCGCGAAAGCGGGCGCGGATGGTGTAGAAATCCGCCGCGAGATGTTCAACGATGCCGAGCTAAATGCCCTGCCTGAGCTGGCCCGCGCGATAGAAGCACAAAAATTACTGGCCTGTTATTCCGCCCCTGAGCCGCTGTTTCTTGCCGACGGCACGCTTAACCCGCACCTTCCCGCCCTGCTCGAAGAAGCCCGCACGCTGAACGCCCTGTGGCTGAAAGTTTCCCTTGGTCATTTCGAGCGCAAAGCGCCGCTGGAAACCCTGCGCACCTGGCTGGAAGTCAGCGGTATGGCGCTGATGGTGGAAAACGACCAGACCGAATGCGGCCAGCTGCCGCCGATGCAACGTTTCAAAGCCGCCTGCCGTGTACTCAACCTGCCCGTGCGCCTGACCTTTGATATGGGTAACTGGCTGTGGGTCGGAAACTGCCCGCAGGAAGCGGCCCAGCAGCTGGCTCCTTCAGTGTGCTACATCCACGTCAAAGCGGCGACGCCTCACCATGACAGCTTCCGCGCCGTGCCGCCGGACCCCATCAATACCGACTGGCTGGATGTACTGCGCGCCCTGCCCGCCGACGCGCCGCGTGGAATTGAGTTTCCGCTGGAAGGCAACGACCTGACCGCAGTAACCCGTCGCTATGTCGAACTGTTACGCGAGGATTAAGCAATGAATAAACAACTGGATGTCATCACCATCGGTGAAGCCATGGCAATGTTTGTGGCAACACAAACGGGCGATCTCAGTGAGGTTGAGCAGTTTATCAAACGTGTCGCCGGGGCTGAGCTCAACGTCGCGACCGGACTGGCGCGCCTGGGCCTGAATGTTGGCTGGGTCAGCCGCATTGGAGACGACAGCTTCGGCCAGTTTGTGATCAATAGCCTTAAAAAAGAAGGTATTGATGCGACAGGTGTCACCTGCGATCCGCGTTTCGCTACCGGCTTTCAGGTTAAATCTAAGGTCGAAAATGGAACCGATCCCATAGTGGAATACTTCCGTAAAAACTCAGCGGCCAGCCATCTTTCGCTCGATGACTTCAATGACAATTATTTCGCCAGCGCACGCCATCTACACTTAAGCGGCGTTGCGGCGGCGCTCTCTGACTCGTCCTACGCCCTGCTCGACCATACGGCCCGCACGATGAAAGCACAGGGCAAAACCATTTCAT
This sequence comes from Pseudocitrobacter sp. 2023LY-00077, assembly GCF_055796175.1. Classification (NCBI taxonomy): domain Bacteria; kingdom Pseudomonadati; phylum Pseudomonadota; class Gammaproteobacteria; order Enterobacterales; family Enterobacteriaceae; genus Pseudocitrobacter; species Pseudocitrobacter sp. 2023LY-00077. The sequence continues at coordinate 206,961 of NZ_JBSPEI010000003.1, forward strand.
TCGACCCGAACCTGCGCCCGGTGCTGTGGAAAAGCGAAGCAGAGATGGTGGAAAAACTCAACCACCTGGCGTTCCAGGCCGACTGGGTTTTACCTGGTTTGAAAGAGGGCATGATCCTGACCGGCCAACAAACACCGGAAGCCATCGCCGATTTCTATCTGGCTCATGGTGTAAAAGCGGTGGTGCTGAAAACCGGGGCAGACGGCGCCTGGTATAAAACCGCAGATGGCGAGAAAGGCTGCGTCGCGCCGGTAAAAGTCGACAAGGTGGTCGATACGGTGGGTGCGGGCGATGGCTTCGCCGTCGGGGTAATTAGCGCCCTGCTGGAAGGTCGCTCACTGCGTGATGCGGTAACCCGCGGGAATAAAATTGGCGCACTGGCCATTCAGGTTCAGGGCGACAGTGAAGGATTACCGACGCGTGAGGCGTTGGGGGAGTAGCGCCCTCACCCTAACCCTCTCCCTCAAGGGAGAGGGAATAGATTGTGCAAATTATTGGTTTCCCCCTCTCCCTGTGGGAGAGGGCCGGGGTGAGGGCACCAGCGCGCACCTTCCCCAAATAACACTCTGACCCTACAACTACAGAGGCAGGACTATGAATAGCTCAACCAATGCAGCCAAACGCTGGTGGTACATCATGCCAATCGTGTTTATCACGTACAGCCTGGCGTACCTCGATCGCGCAAACTTCAGCTTCGCTTCCGCCGCAGGCATTAACGAAGATTTAGGCATCACCAAAGGGATCTCTTCCCTGCTGGGCGCCCTCTTCTTCCTCGGCTACTTCTTCTTCCAGATCCCCGGCGCGATGTATGCGGAACGCCGCAGCGTGCGCAAACTGATTTTCGTCTGCCTGATCCTGTGGGGGGCCTGCGCCTCGCTCACCGGGATTGTGCACAATATTCCGATGCTTGCCGCCATTCGCTTTATTCTCGGCGTGGTGGAAGCCGCGGTGATGCCTGCCATGCTGATTTACATCAGCAACTGGTTTACCAAATCCGAACGTTCGCGCGCCAATACCTTCCTGATCCTCGGTAACCCGGTGACGGTGCTGTGGATGTCGGTGGTTTCCGGCTACCTGATTCAGGCGCTCGGCTGGCGTGAAATGTTCATTATTGAAGGCTTCCCGGCCATCATCTGGGCGTTCTGCTGGTGGGTGCTGGTAAAAGATAAACCGGCGCAGGTGGGCTGGTTGTCTGAATCCGAAAAAGCGGCGTTGCAGGCCGAGCTCGATAAAGAGCAGCAGGGCATTAAAGCCGTGCGTAACTACGGCGAAGCGTTCCGTTCCCGCAACGTCATTCTGCTGTGCATGCAGTATTTCGCCTGGAGTATCGGCGTTTACGGTTTCGTGCTGTGGCTGCCGTCGATTATCCGCAGCGGTGGCGAAAACCTCGGCATGGTTGAAGTGGGCTGGCTGTCATCTGTGCCGTATCTGGCCGCCACAGCGGCGATGATTCTGGTCTCCTGGGCTTCCGATAAAATGCAGAACCGTAAACTGTTTGTCTGGCCGCTGCTGCTGATTGCCGGTTTCGCCTTTATCGGTTCATGGGCGGTGGGCGCTAACCACTTCTGGATTTCCTACACTCTGCTGGTTGTCGCCGGTGCCGCAATGTACGCGCCGTATGGCCCGTTCTTTGCCATCATCCCGGAAATGCTGCCGCGCAACGTCGCTGGCGGCGCGATGGCCTTAATCAACAGTATGGGCGCGCTGGGATCGTTCTTTGGCTCCTGGTTCGTCGGCTACCTCAACGGCGCGACCGGTTCGCCGTCCGCCTCTTACATTTTTATGGGGGTGGCGCTTTTCGCCTCGGTATGGCTTACTCTGATTGTTAAGCCTGCTAAGAATCAACAACTTCCCGTTGGCGCACGCCACGCTTAAATCACACTTACGGAGAGTCGCATGAAGCCGTCCATTATTCTCTACAAGGCACTGCCTGACGATTTACTGCATCGCCTGGAAGCCCACTTTACCGTTACGCAGGTGCCAAACCTGCGCCCGGAAACCGTCCAACAGCATGCAGAGGTGTTTGCTAACGCCGTCGGCCTGCTGGGCTCCAGCGAAGCCGTTAACGAAGCGCTGCTGGAGAAAATGCCGAAGCTGCGCGCGACCTCGACCGTCTCCGTGGGTTATGACAACTTTGATGTTGATGCCCTGAACGCGCGTAACATTCTGCTGATGCATACGCCCACCGTTCTGACGGAAACCGTGGCGGATACGGTGATGGCGCTGGTGCTCAGTACCGCGCGCCGGGTGGTGGAAGTCGCCGATCGCGTAAAAGCCGGCGAGTGGAAAAAGAGCATCGGACCGGACTGGTTCGGTACCGATGTGCACCATAAAACGCTGGGTATTGTCGGGATGGGCCGCATCGGCATGGCGCTGGCTCAGCGCGCGCACTGCGGTTTCGGCATGCCGATTCTGTATAACGCTCGCCGCCAGCATCCGCAGGCCGAAGAGCGCTTCAGTGCGCGTTACTGTGACCTCGACACGCTATTGCAGGAATCCGATTTCGTGTGTCTGATTCTGCCGCTCAGCGACGAGACGCATCATCTTTTCGGTAAAGAACAGTTCGCGAAGATGAAATCCTCCGCCATCTTTATCAACGCGGGGCGTGGCCCGGTGGTAGACGAGCAGGCGCTCATTGCCGCGCTGCAGGCGGGTGAAATTCATGCCGCCGGGCTGGATGTCTTTGAGCAGGAGCCGCTGCCTGTCGATTCACCGTTGCTGACGCTGCCGAACGTCGTTGCGCTGCCGCATATCGGTTCTGCGACGCATGAGACGCGCTTTAACATGGCGGCCTGCGCGGTGGATAACCTGATTGATGCATTGCAGGGGAAGGTTGAGAAGAACTGCGTGAACCCGCAGGTGTTAAGGAAATAAAACGAATAAGGCGGGAATTCCCCGCCTTATTTCTGCCGGATGGCGAATTACGATAAGACGCCATCTAACATAATGTTACTTCGTCGCTTCTACTGCCGCAGTCCAGGCCTGAGTAAATGCCTGATGCTGGGAAGCCAGCGGGCCGATCAGCGAGTTGTACTGGCTTGCCTGCTGTGAGGTCGGGAACTGAATCCCGTTCGCCACGAAGCTCACCTGCTCACCCTGCTGCGCGACAAAATCACCGACCTGGACCAGCTGCTGCGTGAAGATTTGCGCCGCCGGGATCAACGGTTGCATCGCATTTGCAGGTGCCGTCACCACTTTGCTGTACACCTGATCAAAGACCGGCTTCAGGTCATCCGCCTGTTTCAGCGCCGCATGTGCCGCATCGGCCTGCATCTTCGCATTTTCCAGCTGCTGGCTCAGTACGCCCAACGAACCGTTCGCCTGACGCAGTGGCTCGCGCTGAGTCATATAATCCTGCGGAACGCGAATGGCGTTAACGCTATCGACAACCGGGCGCAGACCCGCATCCATCGCCTGGCTCACCTGCTGCGAATAGCCGTAAATGACGGCGTAATCGGAGACAAAGGGACCAAACTGTTTTTTCTGGTCAGCGGTCAGCGTTGGCAGACGTTCGCCCCCACGCATCACTGTATTTTGCAGGAAATCGACAAACGCTTTGCGCTGGTCGCCTTCTTTATCAAAACACCCACTCAGGCTAACAACCATCAACAACGCCGCAACAGGCGCAAACCAGCGAGAGCAGGACTTTCCTGTCGCCATTTTATTACTCCTTCAGCCAAAAAAAACGCAAACAGGCACCCGCGTGCCCGACGCTGACAAGGATAGTCCAGCAGCGCGCCGCAGGATACCTTTTCCTGACAAAGTTATGGCAGGAAATCACGATGGGGAAAGGGAGAAAACACGGATGTTAATACATTGTTGCGCACATCACATTTATGACCACAACTTTTACGCGAAATATTGTTATTAATCTATTGTTTTAAAATGATTTTAATCTTCTCGCGTGTTTGTCTCCCCGCAGGGAGTACGATAATCGCACACTTCCTGATTTCCCCTGCATTGTCGCCGCAAACGTTAAGTGTTTTGATGAATTGAACGATTACCGGAAATAGGTTCGATAATCGCACAACTTCATGCGGGAGAATCCTTCTCCCCGCTGTTTTCAGGAATTGCCGCATGACGAAGACAACCACGGATATTCAGGCTTTTATCAACGATCATCCCTTTTCTAAATACCAGTGGATGATCCTCGCATTATGCTTTGTGACCGTCGCCATGGACGGTTTCGATACTGCGATTATTGGCTTTATCGCTTCTGACCTGGTGCAGGAGTGGGGCGTGCAGAAATCAGATCTCGGGCCGGTGATGAGCGCCGCGCTGGTTGGCCTGGCGGTAGGTGCATTAACGGCAGGCCCGATGGCGGACCGTATTGGCCGCAAGAAAGTGCTGGTGCTGTCGATTCTGGTTTTTGGCGGCTTTAGCCTTGTCACTGCTTTTGCCACCAACCTCACCCAGCTTACGCTGCTGCGTTTCCTGACCGGGCTGGGGCTGGGTGCGGCGATGCCCAATGCCGCCACGCTGATGAGCGAATATGCGCCAGAGCGTCGTCGTGCGTTGCTGGTGAACCTGATGTTTGTGGGCTTCCCGATCGGCTCGTCGATGGGCGGGTTTATCTCCGCGTGGCTAATTCCACACTACGGCTGGCAGAGCGTGCTGATCCTCGGCGGCGTCATGCCGCTGGCGCTGGTGGTGCTGCTGATATTCCTGCTGCCGGAATCCGCACGTTATATGGTGGTCAAAAATCAGCCTCAACATAAAATTGCCGCCATCCTCAAACACATCGCCCCGGTGGCCGATAACGCGAGTTTTGTCTTGCAGGAAGCCGGACAGGTGAAAGAGAAATCGGCGCTGGGGGTGATTTTCTCGCCTCGCTATGCTGTCGGCACGGTGATGCTGTGCCTGACCTACTTCATGGGCCTGTTGATTTTTTATTTACTGACCAGCTGGCTACCGCTGTTAATTCGCGAAACTGGTGCATCGTTAAGCCAGGCGTCGGTTATCACCGCCCTCTTCCCACTGGGCGGCGGCATTGGCGTGCTTATCCTCGGCGTGCTGATGGATAAACTCAATCCCAATAAAGTGGTGGCAGTAGGCTACGTACTGACAGGCGTTTTTGTCTGCCTGGTCGGGTTCTCAACCAACAGCCTGGTGCTGATGGGCGTGATGGTCTTTATTGCCGGAACCATCATGAACGGCGCGCAATCGTCAATGCCGGCTCTCGCGGCGGGTTTCTACCCGACGCAGGGGCGCGCTACAGGCGTGGCGTGGATGCTGGGGCTGGGCCGTTTCGGCGGCATTCTGGGCGCATTCAGCGGGGCGTTCCTGATGCAGGCGGAACTCTCCTTCCAGACCATTTTCACGCTGCTGGCCATTCCCGCCCTGGTGTCAGCACTGGCGCTGCTGGTGAAACACATCGTCAGCCAGCGGCAAACGCTGAAAAGCGAAGCGGAAACGCCGGCATTGAACCGCAATACGCAGAAAGCCTGAGTTAGCGAACCGGCGGCTCAGCCGTCGGTTTTAGCGATTTTTACAAAATTATACCTGGCGAAGCCGTCATTGATTTTTGAGCGTTTTTCGCCCGATAGTTGACGGGTGAAAATGGATCTCACAAATAGTCACATTCGTGATCATCTTCTCATCGGAAATCCCGACTATTCTTAATTAGCTCTACGATATTCACGATCCCGCTGTGTGTTTACAGGAGTTATCAATGGAAGAAAAAGATCCAACAATTGAACTGCTGAGCAGTCTGGAACAGATTGTCTTCAAAGATGCATCACATGTGATTACCCTGACAGCAAAACCGTCCGTCTTTACGGAGTTCGAAGAGTTGCGTAAAGGTACCGGTTTGCAGATGACTGAGTTTGCCAAAGCGATGGGTGTAAGCGTATCGACAGTACAGGAATGGGAGTCCAGACGGGTAAAACCGTCCGCCACCGAACTCAAGCTGATGCGTTTGATCCAGGCAGACCCACAAATTTATCATCTCCTAGTTGATTGATATATAACACTTTTTAAGTATTTTAACGGTCCTTCTCAGGGCCGTTTTATGTTTTTTCTCAGATAACGTTTGCGTTTAGAGGCCGAAGTATGCGTTAATAGCTTCACGGTTTGACGCACAGACCACAAAGCAGTTGAGTAAAGCAGTTCCCTTCAAGGTTATCCATTGGTACCCCTCGTAGCGACATTTCCTTTACGCTTTAAATTCTGTAAAGCATGCCATATCGCCGTAAGGCTCACTTAATTTATAAAGGTAATTTCTATGTCCGGTAAAATGACTGGTATCGTAAAATGGTTCAACGCTGATAAAGGTTTCGGCTTCATCACTCCTGACGATGGTTCTAAAGACGTGTTCGTACACTTCTCTGCTATCCAGAACGATGGCTACAAATCTCTGGACGAAGGTCAGAAAGTGTCCTTCACCATCGAAAGCGGCGCTAAAGGCCCGGCAGCTGGCAACGTAACTTCTCTGTAAGTTTAAGCCGCTAAAAATTCGAATCCCTGCCCTCGGGCGGGGATTTTTTTTGCCTGCGATTTATCGTCGTAGACTTTAGTGATATTCATATCATAAAAAAAAGGGTGCATTGAAAATGCATCACACCGTAAGAAAGGCGGAGATCTCTCCCCGCCAAATGCTCTTACTTTTTATTTCCACAGGCTAAAAATGCCGCCAGCTCATTACCTCCCTGCTTGATATGTAATTCACACAGTGAATCTCTTACCATCCAGGTAAATAATAATAGCGTGAAACAAATCACTACTAAGCCAAATAACAAATGTTTTTGCGGCATTCCCAGCCTCCGGTGTTGATTTCCAACAAGCAAGAGGCTACCTTTATGGTGTTCATGCATAGAGGGGCCTCACTTTGATTTATAGTCAGGTGGGGCTTTTCTCTGTCTGCCTTTCGGTGATACCTGAGACAAACAGTCTCAAGCACCCGTCGCTATTCTAGCAAACACCTCGCACTCAAAAGAATTAATGTATTCTGAAAAAATTTTAGCGAAATAAATGTGTAAGTACACACACATTAATCGAATGATTATTACTTTTTAAGTACCCAATGAAAACAGCCATCCGTGATCGTACACAACAGGGTCATTCACATCATAAATAAAAAGGGTGCATTGAAAATGCATCACACCGTAAGAAAGGCGGAGATTTCTCCCCGCCAAATGCTCTTACTTTTTATTCCCACAGGCTAAAAATGCCGCCAGCTCATTACTTCCCTGCTTGATATGTAATTCACACAGTGAATCTCTTACCATCCAGGTAAATAATAATAGCGTGAAACAAATCACTACTAAGCCAAATAACAAATGTTTTTGCGGCATTCCCAGCCTCCGGTGTTGATTTCCAACAAGCAAGAGGCTACCTTTATGGTGTCTATGCATAGAGGGGCCTCACTTTGATTTATAGTCAGGTGGGGCTTTTCTCTGTCTGCCTTTCGGTGATACCTGAGACAAACAGTCTCAAGCACCCGTCGCTATTCTAGCAAACACCGCTCACGCAAAAGAATTAATGTATTCTGAAAAAAATTTTGCGTAATAAATGTGTAAGTACACACACATTAATCGAATAATTATTACTTGTTTATATTAGCGCATAAAAAAACCTGCCATTCGGCAGGTTTTTATTTATCAGCAGTAAACTTATTGCAGCAGCGAAATATCCGCAACCTGCAGGAACAGTTCACGCAGCTTCGACAGCATAGTCAGACGGTTGATACGCAGATCTTTGTCATCAACCATAACCATCACTTTATCGAAGAAGGCATCGACAGGCTCGCGCAGTTCAGCCAGTTCAACCAGCGCTTCCTGATAACGCCCTTCCGCAAAAGCTGGTGCCAGTTTGTCGCGCAGCACCACAACCTGCATTGCCAGCGCAATTTCTTCTGGCTCTTTCAGCGTGGCGGCGTTTACGCGGTCATTCAGCACTTCATCGGTTTTCGCCAGGATGTTAGACACACGCTTGTTGGCCGCAGCCAGCGCAGACGCGGCTTCCAGGGTACGGAAGTGAGAGACGGCTTTCATACGCGCATCAAAGTCTGCCGGACGTGTCGGACGACGCGCCAGCACGGCCTGGATGGTATCGACGGTGTAACCGGCATCCTGATACCAGGCACGGAAACGGCCCAGCATAAAGTCGATGACATCATCAACCACGTTGGCGTTAGTCAGCTTATCACCGTACAGACGCGCCGCTTCTTCAGTCAGCGTTTGCAGATCGAGGTTGAGGTTCTTCTCAACGATAATACGCAGCACGCCGAGCGCCGCGCGACGCAGCGCAAATGGGTCTTTATCGCCTTTCGGATGCTGACCAATCCCGAAGATACCCGCCAGGGTGTCCATCTTGTCAGCAATCGCCAGTGCGCAGGCTACCGGGTTAGACGGCAGGTCATCACCGGCAAAACGCGGCTGATACTGCTCATTCAGCGCCACGGCAACATCTTCCGCTTCGCCATCATGACGCGCGTAGTGCATACCCATTACGCCCTGAGTGTCGGTGAACTCGAAGACCATGTTGGTCATCAGGTCGCACTTGGACAGCAGGCCCGCACGGGTGGCGTGGTTAACGTCAGCACCAATCTGTTCAGCAATCCAGCCAGCCAGCGCCTGAATGCGGTCAGTTTTGTCGCGCAGCGTGCCCAACTGTTGCTGGAACAGCACGGTTTGCAGGCGCGGCAGGTTATCTTCCAGACGTTTTTTACGGTCGGTGTTGAAGAAGAACTCGGCATCGGCCAGACGTGGGCGAACCACTTTCTCGTTACCGGAGATAATCTGCTGCGGATCTCTGGACTCGATATTGGAGACAAAGATGAAGTTCGGCAGCAGTTTGCCGTCGTTTGCATACACCGGGAAGTACTTCTGGTCACCTTTCATGGTGTAAACCAGCGCTTCAGACGGCACCGCGAGGAATTTCTCTTCAAACTTCGCAGTCAGTACAACCGGCCATTCCACCAGCGAGGTGACTTCTTCCACCAGGCTTTCGCTTAAGTCAGCGTTACCGCCAATTTTACGTGCAGCTTCTTCGGCGTCGGCTTTGATCTTCGCTTTACGCTCAGCGTAATCGGCGATGACTTTCCCGCGCTCGCGCAGAATTTCCGGATACTGATCGGCGTTATCGATGGTGAATTCCGGCTCGCCCATAAAGCGGTGGCCGCGAATCACGCGATCGGACTGAATACCCAGAATGGTTGCCGGAATAACTTTGTCGCCCAGCAGCAGGGTCACGGTGTGAACCGGACGCACGAAGTGTACGTCAGACGCGCCCCAGCGCATCAGTTTCGGGATAGGCAGTTTAGCGAGCGAAGTGGCAACCATGTTCGGCACCAGCGCTTCGGTGCTTTCGCCCTTCACGTGGGCGCGATACAGCAGCCATTCGCCTTTATCGGTAGTCAGACGCTCGGCCTGGTCTACGGTGATACCGCAGCCACGCGCCCAGCCTTCTGCCGCTTTGCTCGGTTTGCCTTCGGCGTCGAACGCCTGGGCAATTGCCGGGCCGCGTTTTTCAACTTCGCGATCGGCCTGGGCTTCCGCCAGGTTAGCGACCTTCAGCGCCAGACGACGCGGAGCAGCAAACCATTCAACGTTGCCGTGTGCGAGGCCGGCGTTATCCAGCTCCGCAGTGAAGTTCGCAGCAAAGGACTCAGCCAGGCTGCGCAGTGCTTTTGGTGGCAGCTCTTCAGTGCCGATTTCCACCAGAAAAGTTTTCTCAGACATGGCCGCCTCTTACTTGTCTTTGTTGCACATCGGGAAGCCGAGGGCTTCACGGGAAGCATAATAAGCTTCTGCCACCGCTTTGGTCAGGGTGCGAATGCGCAGAATGTAGCGCTGACGCTCGGTGACGGAGATGGCTTTACGCGCATCCAGCAGGTTGAAGCTGTGGGCGGCTTTCAGAATACGCTCGTAAGCAGGCAACGGCAGCGGATTTTCCAGCGCCAGCAGCTGCTGGGCTTCTTTCTCGTACTGCTCGAAGCAAGTGAACAGGAAGTCCACGTCCGCGTATTCGAAGTTGTAGGTGGATTGCTCCACTTCGTTCTGATGGAACACGTCGCCGTAGGTGGTTTTACCCAGCGGGCCGTCGCTCCAGACCAGGTCGTAAACGCTGTCTACGCCCTGAATGTACATTGCCAGACGTTCCAGACCGTAGGTGATCTCGCCGGTAACCGGTTTACATTCCAGGCCGCCAACCTGCTGGAAGTAAGTGAACTGCGTCACTTCCATGCCGTTCAGCCACACTTCCCAGCCCAGCCCCCAGGCACCCAGCGTCGGGTTTTCCCAGTTATCTTCCACGAAACGAATGTCGTGGATGGTCGGGTCCATTCCCAGCTCTTTCAGGGAACCGAGGTACAGCTCCTGAATGTTGTCCGGCGATGGCTTGATGACCACCTGGAACTGATAGTAGTGCTGTAAACGGTTCGGGTTTTCGCCGTAGCGGCCATCGGTCGGACGACGGGAAGGCTGCACATAAGCAGTCGCCATCGGCTCTGGCCCCAGCGCGCGCAGGCAGGTCATTGGGTGAGAGGTACCCGCGCCAACTTCCATGTCCAATGGTTGAACAATGGTGCAGCCCTGGCGAGCCCAGTAATCCTGTAAGGTCAGGATCAAGCCCTGGAAGGTCCTGGTATCAAACTTTTGCATATTATTTCGTGCTGGATACGTGTGGATTTAAAGGAAGGGATCAGTATACCCGCTGGCTGGAAGATATACAGTATGAAAGCGACCTGTTTAGGGAAAATAGAGGAAAACAGGCCGACTTTTCGTGCCATATTGCCGCGTTTAACGCATCGATAAGTGTAAAAAATCACCATTTGCGTCAAATGAGCAGACAAAACCTTCATTGCGCGCAGTATAGCCGCGTAATTCATAGCTGCCCTGAAAACGCTCAAAGCCCGTGACGTCAATTTTCTGCGCCGCCGTGTTATAGCGCTCCGCCGCCCGTTCCTTGCATAAATTTTCCATCCCCAGCGAACGGGCGGGATTCGCTTTCGCATTTTGCGCTTTCATCGGCGTCGCGGGTTCGGACGCGGCGCATCCCGCCAGTAATAGCCCCATTAGCAGGGGAAGGAGTCGCTTCATCATCATTTTTCATTACCGCCTTACGATCGGGCTGTTATTTTAGTGGGTAGTCACTGCTGTGATGGCATTCTGCGAATCACACCACAACACGACAAGTGTGGGGTGAAAAACTCAGAATAATCCAGTCAAATAGCCTAATAAATATTGAGTCACACTTTGTTTGAAAGGAGGAACCGGCCCTAATGCAGCCCAAAATAAACTGGATTGATAACCTACGCGGAATAGCCTGCCTGATGGTAGTGATGATCCATACGACAACCTGGTACATTACCAACGCGCACAGTATCAGCCCGGTGAACTGGGATATTGCTAATGTTCTCAACTCTGCCTCACGCGTGAGCGTGCCGCTGTTCTTCATGATCTCCGGCTATCTCTTTTTCGGCCCGCGCAGCGCTCAGCCACGCCATTTTCTGCGGATTGCGCTGTGCCTGCTGTTTTACAGCGTCGTGGCGCTTATCTATATCGCGGCATTCACACATATCAATATCGAAGGGTCGCTTAAGAATATCCTACAGAAGCCTGTTTTCTATCACCTATGGTTTTTCTTCGCCATCATGGTGATTTATCTGGTCTCGCCGCTGATTGAGGTGAAAGCGATAAGCGGCAAAATGCTACTGGCGCTGATGGTGGTGATTGGTATTGTTGCTAACCCGAATACAGTGACGTTGAAAACCGACGGCATCGAATGGTTACCGGTGAATCTCTATATCAACGGCGATACCTTTTATTACCTGATTTACGGCCTGCTGGGGCGCGCCATCGGCATGATGGAGACGCAAAAACGTGGGTTAAGCGGGTTATGTGGCATCGGTTTTGTGCTGGCGGTAGTGGTGATTTCGCGTGGCACGCTGCATGAATTGAGCTGGCGCGGCAACTTTGCCGACACCTGGTATCTCTATTGCGGGCCGATGGTGTTTATCTGCGCGGCAACGCTGTTTGTGGTGGTAAAAAACTGTCTGAACCATCGCGTATTGCCGGGATTAGCGCTGATTTCGCGCCATTCGCTGGGCATTTATGGTTTTCACGCCCTGATTATTCATGCTTTACGCAGCAGCGGCGCAGACATTAAAAGCTGGCCGCTGCTCGATATTGTGTGGATTTTCTGCGCCACGCTGGCGGGGAGCCTGGTGCTGTCGATGCTGGTACAGCGCGTGGATAGCAAGCGATTCGTCAGCTAGCGCCAGCGCGCCGCGCCGTACATCGCGGCAAACCAGGCGAGAACGCTAAGCCCCTTTTCCGTCAGGCTGAGGGGTAAGTTCCAGATGCCCACCAGCATTAAGCCTGTCGCCAGCAGCAGCACAAAGCGGCACAGCCCGGCAAAACACCCCTCATCTTTTTCTTTTCCGGATAATCGCTGGTACGTCAGTACGGTGAACACACCAAGTACCAGCACGGCCAGGAAATAACCTTTATCGGTCAACTGCGGGCAGTCGCCCCATAGACATACAACGTAGAGAATAACTCCGGCACACAACACGCCCTGCGGGGCTTTCAGCGCTAACTTCATGGCGGTCTCCTTATCCATAGCAATCGCATTATGAACGGAAACCACAGCGCAACATTGGAGCAACACGAAATTTCCCGCAAATTCGGAATTCATCAATTTTGGTGGAGAATCCGCCCCGGAGACGAGGCGGAATACATCAGGACATCAGCGGCAGCAGTTGCTGATAGAGTTGACGGAAGGTTTCACGACGCGGGGCATATTGCGCATGGCGCTGTGCGTCCGGATAGTGCGCCTGCTCAAGCGGTAACTGCGGCAGCAGATCAGTGAACGGCTTATCGTGGTGAATCGCCAGTTGCGCCAGGCGCGCTGCGCCCAATGCCGGTCCGACATCGCCGCCAGTGCGGTAATCCAGCTGTTGACCGCTGATATCCGCCAGCATCTGACGCCAGTAAGCGCTACGCGCACCACCGCCAATCAGGGTCACACTTTTCGGTGTGACGCCGCAGGCATGAACCACATCCATACCGTCGGCCAGCGCAAAACCTACGCCTTCGAGCACCGCGCGGGCCAGTTCCGCCGGGCCGTGCTGGTGCGTCAGGCCAAAGAAGACGCCCTTAGCCTGCGGGTTATTGTGCGGCGTACGCTCACCGGAAAGATACGGCAGAAACCACACCGGCCCGGCATTCTCATCGGCGGATTGCGCCGCGCTGATCAGCGCAGGTACGTTTTCCAGCCCGGTAAGTTTTGCCGCCCAGTCGAGGCACGACGCTGCGCTAAGCATCACCGACATTAAATGCCAGCGCCCCGGCAACGCATGACAGAAACTGTGCACCGCGCTTTCTGGCTTGCTGAGGAAACCTTCGCTTACCGCAAAGTAAACGCCTGACGTGCCGAGCGAAAGCATCGCCTGCCCGGCATCGGCCATGCCCACACCGACAGCGCCCGCCGCGTTGTCACCGCCGCCCGCTACCACCGGCACCGCGGGCATATTCCACGCCTGCGCGACGGATGGCAGCAGCGTGCCAGTAATATCACAGCCTTCAAACAGCGCAGGCATGTTGTCACGGCTCAGGCCGCAGGCCGCGAGCATCACATCGCTCCAGTCGCGTTTTGCCACGTCCATCCACATCGTGCCCGCCGCGTCGGACATATCGCTGGCAAATTCACCGGTGATACGCAGGCGCAAATAATCTTTTGGCAGCAGGACTTTATCGACCTGAGCAAAAATCTCTGGCTCATGGCGCTTCACCCACAGCAGTTTCGGCGCGGTAAAGCCCGGCATCATCAGATTGCCGGTAATCTGGCGGGAATTTTTCACCGCGTCTTCCAGCAACTGGCACTCTTGCGCACAGCGGCCATCGTTCCACAGAATCGCCGGGCGAAGCACGCACTGCTGCTTGTCGAGAAGGGTTGCGCCGTGCATCTGCCCAGCAATGCCCAGCGCTTTCACGTCCTGTAAACTGTGCTGCTGCGAAAGCGCTTTAATCGCGCGATCGGTCGCCTGCCACCACTGTTCCGGGTCCTGTTCAGACCACAGCGGATGCGGGCGTGAAACGGTGAGTTTTTCTGTCTTCGAGGCGACGACATCGCCCTCTTCACTCAGCAGGATAGCTTTAACGCCGGATGTACCCAGATCAATCCCAATATACATAGCGTATCGTTCCTTAAAAAAAGCCCGGTGGCGCTAACGCTTACCGGGCCTACAGACGGGTAGACCGGGCAAACTCGCTGCCGCCCGGCGTTTTCCATTATTTGTCGAACAGGTAGTGATTAACCAGGTTTTCCAGCAGCTCCTGGTGACCGCTCTGATGCTGCGGCGCCAGCTGATGCTGCTCGGCATATTTTGCCAGGTCCTGCAGCGACATCTGCCCTTTCAGGATTTGCTGACCCAGTTCACCGTTCCAGCCCGCGTAACGCTTAGCCACACGTTTATCCAGCTCGCCGCCTTCAATCATACGCGCCGCCACTTTCAGCGACAGTGCCATGGTATCCATCGCGCCAATGTGGCCGTAGAACAGGTCATATTTGTCGGTGCTCTGACGACGCACTTTCGCATCGAAGTTCAGGCCACCGGTAGTGAAGCCGCCCGCTTTGAGAATTTCGTACATCACCAGCGCATTCTCTTCCACGCTGTTCGGGAACTGGTCGGTATCCCAGCCCAGCTGCGGATCGCCACGGTTGGCATCAACGGAGCCGAACAGGCCCAGCGCAATTGCGGTAGCAATTTCGTGATGGAAAGAGTGCCCCGCCAGCGTCGCGTGGTTCGCTTCGATGTTCAGTTTAATCTCTTTTTCCAGGCCGAACTGTTTAAGGAAGCCGTAAACGGTCGATGCATCGTAATCATACTGATGCTTGGTCGGTTCCTGCGGTTTCGGTTCGATAAGCAGGGTGCCCTGGAAACCGATTTTGTGTTTATGCTCAACCACCATCTGCATGAAACGGCCAATCTGCTCGCGTTCCTGACGCAGGTCGGTGTTCAGCAGGGATTCATAGCCTTCGCGGCCCCCCCACAGTACGTAGTTCTCGCCGCCCAGTTTGTGAGTGGCATTCATAGCGGTGAAGACCTGAGTCGCCGCCCAGCTAAAGACTTCCGGGTCCGGGTTCGTTGCCGCGCCTGCGCCGTAGCGCGGGTTAGTAAAGCAGTTCGCCGTACCCCATAGCAGCTTCACACCGCTCTGCTGCTGTTTTTCGGCCAGCACGTCTACCATCTGCGCGAAGTTGTTCAGATACTCTTTCAGCGACGCACCTTCCGGCGATACGTCAACATCATGGAAGCAGTAGTAAGGCACGTTCAGCTTATGGAAGAATTCAAATGCTACATCCGCTTTGCGTTTCGCCAGGGCAATGGCTTCGCCCGGCTGCTGCCACGGGCGGTCGAATGCGCCCACGCCGAACATATCTGCGCCATTCCAGCAGAAGGTGTGCCAGTAGCAGGCGGCGAAGCGCAGGTGATCTTCCATCCGTTTACCCAGCACCAGTTCGTCAGGGTTGTAGTGGCGGAAAGCCAGCGGGTTTTCCGTTTTAGGGCCTTCGAAACGAACACGATCCAGTTGGTCGAAATAAGCTTGCATAATGAACTCCATAATCAGATACGCGGCGAGGAATAATTCGTTAGCTAATACTGAGTTCAGATTTCCTGTTCCTCAATTACGTTATTTCACACTGCGATTAAGAGAATCCACAAACGTGCGCTGGCTCGCAAAATAAAACGGCTCGCAAAATTTATGTAAATTTCTCTTAGGCGATATATAAAACTCGATCAAGCTCATAAATTGACAATTAAACCAAATATCGTAATGGGAAGATAAAAATCTGTAATTGCCAGCACCGCTTTCTATGTTAAAAATTTGCTGCGTGTTAAGTCGTGCTTGTTTCTTTTATCGCCAATCTCATTACCTACCCTACAAAAGGCATTACGACTATGAAAATCAAGAACCTTTGCCTCACGCTCTGTGCATCCCTTCTGCTTACCAGCATGGCGAGCAGCGCAAAAGAAGTCAAAATCGGTATGGCTATCGACGATCTGCGTCTTGAGCGCTGGCAGAAAGACCGCGATATTTTTGTTAATAAAGCAGAATCGTTAGGCGCCAAAGTATTTGTACAGTCGGCTAACGGTAACGAAGAAACCCAGATGTCGCAGATTGAAAATATGATCAACCGTGGCGTCGATGTTCTGGTTATTATTCCTTACAACGGTCAGGTACTCAGTAACGTCATTAAAGAAGCCAAACAGGAAGGTATTAAAGTTCTGGCTTACGATCGCATGATCAATAACGCTGATATCGATTTTTATATCTCTTTCGATAATGAAAAAGTGGGCGAAATGCAGGCCCAAAGCCTGGTCAATCAGGTGCCACAAGGGAACTATTTCCTGATGGGCGGCTCGCCGGTAGATAATAACGCCAAACTGTTCCGTGCCGGTCAGATGAAAGTCTTAAAGCCGTATATCGATAGCGGCAAAATTAAAGTCGTCGGCGATCAATGGGCTGATGGCTGGTTACCGGAAAACGCGCTGAAAATTATGGAAAACGCCCTCACCGCCAATAACAACAAAATTGATGCCGTGGTGGCATCAAACGATGCGACCGCAGGCGGTGCGATTCAGGCGCTGAGCGCGCAAGGGCTGGCGGGTAAAGTCGCTATCTCCGGGCAGGATGCGGATCTTGCTGGCGTGAAACGCATTATCGCGGGCACGCAAACCATGACCGTGTATAAACCGATCACCACGCTTGCGACAACCGCCGCTGAAATCGCCGTCGAGCTCGGTAACGATCAGCAACCGAAGCCTGATACTACGCTGAATAATGGCCTGAAAGATGTGCCGTCTCGTCTGCTGACGCCAATCGAAGTGAATAAGACCAATATCGACCAGACCGTCGTTAAAGATGGGTTCCATAAGAAGAGCGAACTTTAATTTCCCTGCCCCGGTAACGGGGCAGTCGTTCTCGTTCGGCCTGAATTATCGGCTTACGTGGAGCAGCTATGTCTTATTTACTTGAAATGAAAAATATCACCAAAGCCTTTGGCGCGGTGAAAGCGGTGGATAACGTCAGCCTGCGTTTAAACCCTGGCGAAGTGGTGTCGCTGTGCGGTGAAAATGGCTCCGGAAAATCGACGCTCATGAAAGTACTGTGCGGTATTTACCCGCACGGCAGCTACGACGGCGAGATTATTTTTGCCGGGGAAACGCTCACCCCAACGCATATTCGCGATACAGAACGCAAAGGCATCGCCATTATTCACCAGGAGCTGGCGCTGGTGAAACACCTTACGGTGCTGGAGAATATTTTCCTTGGGGCAGAAATCAGCCGCCACGGTATTCTCGACTACGATGCCATGACCCTACGCTGCGAAAAATTACTTGCCCAGGTCAGTCTGGCGATTTCCCCCGACACCCGCGTGGGCGATTTGGGGCTGGGGCAACAGCAACTGGTCGAAATTGCCAAGGCGCTGAATAAACAGGTGCGCCTGCTGATCCTCGACGAGCCAACCGCCTCGCTCACCGAGCAGGAAACTGCCGTGCTGCTGGATATCATCCGCGACCTTCAGCACCACGGCATTGCCTGCATCTACATTTCACACAAGCTCAATGAAGTGAAGGCTATCTCCGACACTATTTGCGTGATCCGCGATGGTCAGCACATCG
Organism: Pseudocitrobacter sp. 2023LY-00077; assembly: GCF_055796175.1. Lineage (NCBI taxonomy): Bacteria > Pseudomonadati > Pseudomonadota > Gammaproteobacteria > Enterobacterales > Enterobacteriaceae > Pseudocitrobacter > Pseudocitrobacter sp. 2023LY-00077. The sequence goes on from NZ_JBSPEI010000003.1 coordinate 224,593, forward strand.
GCACGCGCGACGCCAGCAGCATGAGCGAGGACGACATCATCACCATGATGGTGGGCCGCGAACTGACGGCGCTCTATCCCAACGAACCGCACACCACCGGTGACGAGATCCTGCGCGTGGAACACCTCACGGCGTGGCATCCGGTTAACCGCCACATCAAGCGGGTAAACGATATCTCTTTCAGCCTTCGGCGCGGGGAAATTCTCGGGATTGCCGGGCTGGTCGGTGCCGGACGTACCGAGGCGGTACAGTGCCTGTTTGGCGTCTGGCGCGGGCGCTGGGAGGGAAAAATCTTTCTGGATGGCAAACCCGTGACCATTAACACCTGCCAGCAGGCGATTGCCCACGGTATTGCAATGGTGCCGGAAGATCGCAAAAAAGATGGCATCGTGCCGGTGATGGCGGTCGGTAAAAATATGACGCTGGCGGCGCTCGATCAGTTCAGCGGCGCGCTAAGCAGCCTGGATGACGCCCGCGAGCAGCAGTGTATTTTACAGTCGCTGCAGCGGCTTAAAGTCAAAACATCCTCACCGGAGCTGGCGATTGGTCGCCTCAGCGGTGGTAATCAACAGAAAGCGATTCTGGCACGCTGCCTGTTGCTCAACCCGCGCATTCTGATCCTCGACGAACCGACGCGCGGTATCGACATTGGCGCGAAATATGAAATTTACAAGCTGATCAACCAACTGGTGCAACAGGGGATCGCCGTCATCGTTATCTCTTCCGAACTGCCGGAAGTACTGGGTCTGAGCGACCGGGTGCTGGTCATGCACGAAGGGAAACTGAAAGCAGACCTGGTGAACCACAACCTGACGCAGGAAAAAGTGATGGAAGCCGCATTGAGGAGCGAACGTCATGTCGAAAAACAACCCGTCTGAAATCAAGCTGGCGGCGCCGACGCCGGCCCCCACATTTAGCCTGAAGTCGCTGAACTTGCAGGTATTCGTGATGATTGCCGCCATTGTGGTCATCATGCTGTTCTTCACCTGGACGACCGAAGGCGCGTACCTCAGCGCCCGTAACGTCTCTAACCTGCTGCGCCAGACTGCCATCACCGGCATTCTGGCGGTAGGGATGGTGTTTGTGATTATCTCCGCCGAAATCGACCTCTCTGTCGGCTCGATGATGGGGCTGCTCGGCGGCGTAGCGGCGATTTTCGACGTCTGGCTCGGCTGGCCGTTGCCGCTGACCATCATTGTGACGCTGGCGATGGGCCTGGTACTCGGCGCATGGAACGGTTGGTGGGTTGCCTATCGGAAAGTACCGTCGTTTATCGTTACCCTCGCCGGGATGCTGGCGTTCCGCGGTATTCTGATTGGCATCACCAACGGTACCACCGTGTCACCCACCAGCGCCGCGATGTCGCAAATTGGCCAAAGCTACCTGCCTGATGGCATTGGTTTCTCCTTCGGGGCGATTGGCCTGATGGCGTTTATTGTCTGGCAGTGGCGCGGGCGCATGCGTCGTCAGAATCTTGGGCTCGCCACACCGGCCTCTACCGGCGTGGTCGGACGTCAGGCACTGACAGCGATAATTGTACTGGGTGCTATCTGGCTGTTGAATGACTATCGCGGCGTGCCGACACCGGTTCTGCTGCTGACGCTGCTGCTGTTGGGCGGGATGTTTATGGCCACGCGCACAGCGTTTGGACGTCGCATTTACGCCATCGGCGGTAACATCGAAGCCGCGCGCCTGTCAGGGATTAACGTCGAGCGCACCAAGCTTGCCGTCTTCGCCATCAACGGCCTGATGGTGGCGATCGCCGGGTTAATCCTCAGCTCACGTCTTGGCGCAGGTTCACCGTCGGCAGGCAACATTGCCGAGCTGGACGCTATCGCCGCCTGCGTGATTGGCGGCACCAGTCTGGCGGGCGGCGTAGGTAGCGTGGCCGGGGCGGTAATGGGCGCATTTATCATGGCGTCGCTGGATAATGGAATGAGCATGATGGACGTGCCCACTTTCTGGCAATATATCGTTAAGGGCGCCATTTTGCTGCTGGCAGTCTGGATGGATTCGGCCACCAAACGCCGCGCTTGATACGATGTACGATGACAATACCGGCCATTAAGCCGGTATTGTCATTCATGATTCACCAGGGAAATTGAACCATGTTTGAAAAGCGTCACCGTATTACCCTGTTATTCAACGCGAATAAGGCCTATGACCGACAGGTGGTCGAAGGGGTTGGCGAGTATTTACAGGCGTCGCAGTCGGAGTGGGATATTTTCATTGAGGAAGATTTCCGCGCACGAATCGAAAACATCAAAGAGTGGCTTGGCGATGGCGTGATTGCCGATTATGACGATCCGCACATCGAAGCGTTACTGGCCGACGTGAAAGTGCCCATTGTCGGCGTAGGCGGCTCTTATCATCGCCCGGAGCAGTATCCGCCCGTCCACTACATCGCCACCGATAACTATGCGCTGGTCGAAACCGCTTTCCTGCATCTGAAAGAGAAAGGCGTACATCGATTCGCGTTCTACGGCTTGCCGGGCTCCAGCGGTAAACGCTGGGCGGTAGAGCGGGAATATGCCTTTAGCCAGATTGTGGCTAAAGAGAAATATCGCGGCGTGATTTATCAGGGGCAAGAGACCGCGCCAGAGAACTGGCAGCACGCGCAGAACCGCCTGGCGGACTGGCTACAAACGCTGCCGCCGCAAACCGGCATTATCGCCGTAACCGACGCCCGCGCGCGTCATATCCTGCAAGCCTGCGAACACCTGCACATTCCGGTGCCAGAGAAGCTGTGCGTCATTGGTATCGATAACGAAGAGCTTACCCGCTATCTTTCGCGGGTGGCGCTGTCATCTGTGGCACAGGGCGCGCGGCAGATGGGGTATCAGGCCGCCAAACTGCTGCACCGCCTGCTGGATAACGAGGAATTACCGCTACAGCGCCTGCTGGTGCCCCCGATGCGCGTCATTGAACGACGCTCCACCGACTACCGCTCGCTGAACGACCCGGCGGTCATTCAGGCGATGCACTACATCCGCAACAACGCCTGCAAAGGCATTAAAGTGGAGCAGGTGCTCGATTCTGTCGGTATTTCGCGCTCGAACCTTGAGAAACGCTTCAAAGAAGAAGTGGGCGAAACCATTCACGCCGTGATACACAGCGAAAAGCTGGAAAAAGCGCGCAGTTTGCTTATTTCCACCTCGCTGTCGATTAACGAAATCTCGCAAATGTGCGGCTACCCTTCCCTGCAATATTTCTATTCGGTGTTTAAAAAAGAGTACGACACCACGCCGAAAGAGTACCGCGAACAACACAGCGAAGTGCGGTTGTAGCCGCTTTGATGCCGGGTGGCGCTGCGCGTGTCCGGTTTACTTCCAGGCCATCTCGCCGGTGTTGACCTTTGCGCTCAGTTCCAGCGAACTCTCATCGGCGAGATCCGGATACGCCTTTTTCATCACCCCAATCACGCCAGCCGAATTTTTCTGGCTGTTCAGCGCCAGCTCAAATTTTTGCAGATAATCAAGGGTAAAGGTGATGGCTTTCGCCCCGGAGGGCAACTTGCCAAGGTAATGGCCCGGAATCACCGTCTGCGGCTGTTCGGCCTGCATCGCTTTCAGCACGCTGCGCCATTCATTACGACGCGTCACGGTCTGCGTATCGGCGCTCCAGATATGAATGCCGGACGCCACGCCGGTGCCGCCAAGAATCGCCTTATTCGCCGGGATCCAAACGTAGGCGGCATAGCTTTCAGGGTGTTTGATTTCGACCGCTTCGCCATCAATGGTGAAACGCATGTCGTGGAGCGGTTTTGGCGTATAGAGCTGGTGCGGCGCATCGGCTTTCAGCTGTGGCCCCCAGTAGGCCAGTTTGGCATCACGCGTAGCCTCAATGTGAGATACCACCGCAGGCGTCGCAACAATCTCCACATTCGGGAAGGCTTTGACTATCGGTTCAAGACCAAAATAGAAATCAGGATCACCCGAGGTAATCACAATGCGCGAGAGTTTTTTACCACTTTCGCGAATCATGGCGACCAGCTTTTCACCGTCTTTCACGCTGAACTGGGCATCAAACAGCACGGCTTCTGAGGGACCGTAGACCAGCGTCGATGAGACCGGAAAAACGGCATTTTCCTGAGGGTTATACGTCTTCATCGTCAGCGGAGCGGCAAAAGTCGTGCTGCTGATAACAAGGGCGGCGATGGCGGTGAATGCACGTTTCATGATGAACCTGATGTTGTTATGTGTGAGACCGTCCATTTTACGGATTTCCCCACCTGTCAGAATTCCCGAAAACCGATATGCTTGGTTTCATAAAACGATCAGCTGGAGCCGTTCATGGATAGAGTCACCGCCGCACGCGTATTTAATCGCATCTGCGAACTGGGCAGCCTGAGCGCCGCATCACGCGCGCTGGGGATTTCGCGGCCTATGGTCAGCCGCTATCTGGAACAGATGGAACAGTGGGCGGGCGCGCGCCTGATTCATCGTACTTCGCGCCGCCTGACGCTGACGCCAGCTGGCGAAGAGATTTTGCTTAAGACGCGCCATCTGATTCAGCTCGCCCAGGAAATTGAGCTGCGCAATCAGCAGGATGAACCCTCCGGTGTGCTGCGCGTAGCCTGTGCGCACCTGACGGCTACCTGCATCATTGGGCCGATTGTCACCGAATTTCTGAATCGTTATCCGGCGCTACGCCTGGAACTGGATGTGAACAACCATCCGGTGAACCTGGTGAGCGAGCGCATTGACGTGGCTGTGCGCATTACCAATAACCCGGAGCCTGGCACCATTGCTCGCCGCCTGGGTGAATGCCGTTCAGTGCTTTGCGCCGCACCGGATTATCTGGCCCGCTACGGTACGCCGCAAACGCCTGCCGATCTCGCCCATCATAACTGCCTGCACTACAGCCGTTTCGCCGGGCAGAGCTGGCACTTTACCACTGCCGAAGAAACAGAGGTATCGGTCAATATCAGCGGTAATTTCAGCGCCACGATTTCAACGGTGTTACTGGATGCGGCCGTAGCAGGCTGTGGTATTGCGATGGTGCCGGAAATGGAAGCCAGGGAAGCATTGGCAAAAGGAAGTGTGGTAGCGCTGCTGGCAGAGTATGAACCGGCCAGGCTGGGAATTTATGGTATGTATTTGTCGCGGGAGTATCAGCCAGGGGGATTAAGGCCGTTTCTGGATATGCTGGAGCATGCATTGTTAGGGGCGTAAAAAGGGAGCTTTCGCTCCCTGAAACTGATGACAAACGCAACATTGCCTGATGCGCTACGCTTATCAGGCCTACAAGGTTTCTGCAATATATTGAATTTGCATGACTTTGTAGGCCGGATAAGGCGTTTACGCCGCATCCGGCAAGAACAAAGCGCACGTTGTCAGCAATCTGAGGGAGCTTTCGCTCCCTTTAGCATTCCAGATGAGGATTACATATGCGCCGCAATCAGACGCTGGTTATCCTGGTACATCGCGAACAGATAGTTGTTGTAGCTCGAACCTTTGGTGGAATAACCCTTCAGCTTATGAATCATCGCGCTGGCGGTGACTTCCTGGTCCGTCTTACGCAACTGCGCGCGAGACTTACGGAATGACGAGTACGCCGGATGGGTATTCAGGTTCATCGCGTAGGCCTGGACAGACGCTTTGACAGAGTCAAAGTGCGAGTAGCCATTCACTTTACCGGAACCATTTTTACACTTACCGGAACCACACTTCATCCCGAACAGATTGTTGTTGGCGCGTGCCAGTTTTGACGTCCCCCAACCACTCTCTGCCGCAGCCATGGTCGCCACCATGCTGCCAGGGATGATGTCGACACGTTCAAGCAGTGAATTCCACGGCACCTTGCGGGTGTTACCGTTCCACTTCACCTTATAGCGCGTGGTGATGTCTTTCAAACGCGCACGCTCAGACGGCGACCAGCGGCCTTCGTACTGCTTTGAAACCAGCCAGTTACGATCGGCAGTGATTGCTGCATTTTGGCTTGTAATATAAGGCATTACCGTCCGGAGAAACGCTCTTTTCCTTGGGGTTCCGGAAGGGTATTTTCGCAAATCAGGAAGTGAACTGCTCTTTACACTATTGCGAGAATACTCTTGTTTACTGCTAACCTTAGTACTACTAACCTTTTTAACTGAGGCTTTATGATGCTCTGTTACTGTGTGAGTTTTCGCTAACACCCCACCAGAAAAAATCATGGTGAGTAACATAAGTATCGCTGCCCCATATCGTCGAATGGGAGTCGATATCATTAGGTCTCCTGGTCGGATTTAATCATTCCAACACCTTATTTTTGTCTCGAAATTGAGAGTTGAATCTCAAATCATACCAAAAATAGCCCGCCTACGCACCCTGTTGAATAGTCCTTGTCCTAAAACAATGGCACAACTTTGCCATGGACAAAAACCGTACGCATAATAGTAATCATTGGAAATGATACGGTTATCGCACTTTTTACTGAATTTTGACGCCCGTCACTCACCCCTTTTTATCCTCCCCCTGAGAGGATGAGGCTTGCGCGGTCAATTGCTGCCACACTGTTGAAAAAAACCGCGACAGGACCCGACATGAAACTCGCTGCGCTTGTACCGCTACTGCTTCCGACCTACGCCTTCGCCGCCTGGACAGTGAATGACTTCCCGGCATTTACTCCCGAAGGTACCGGCAAATTCGTCAGCCAAAAAACACTCACGAAGGGTACTCGCCCCCTGACGTTAAATTTTGACCAACAGTGCTGGCAGCCTGCCGCAGGCATTAAGCTTAATCAGATGCTGTCGCTGGAGCCCTGCAAAGGCGACGCACCGCAGTGGCGCATCTTCCGCGACGGCAATTATCAACTGGAGATAGACACTCGATCCGGCACGCCGACGCTGTCGATTTCGGTACAAAGCGCAGCGCAAACCAACAGCGTACAGACAGCGATTCGTCAGTGTCCGCGCTGGGATGGTAAACCGTTAACCCTTGACGTCAGCCAGACCTTTGCCGAAGGCAGCAACGTGCGGGATTTCTACAGCGGCCAAACGGCGCAGGTAAAACAGGGAAAAATCACTCTGCAACCGGCACCAGAAAGTAATGGCCTGTTGCTGCTGGAAAGTGCAGACACCACCAAACCGGCCCCCTTTAGCTGGCACAACGCTACGGTCTATTTCGTGCTGACCGACCGTTTTGTTAATGGCGATCCGGGTAACGACAACAGCTATGGCCGCCGCAAAGATGGTATGCAGGAGATAGGCACTTTCCACGGCGGTGACCTGAAAGGGCTCACCAGCAAGCTGGATTACCTGCAACAGTTGGGCGTTAACGCGCTGTGGATTAGCTCGCCGCTGGAGCAAATTCACGGCTGGGTCGGCGGCGGTACCAAGGGCGATTTCCCCCACTACGCCTATCACGGCTACTACACCCAGGACTGGACAAAACTCGACGCCAATATGGGCGACGAAAACGACCTGCGTAATCTGGTTGAGGGCGCCCATCAGCGCGGCATGCGCATTCTGTTTGACGTGGTGATGAACCACACGGGCTATGCCACGCTCGCCGATATGCAGCAGTTCCAGTTTGGCGCGCTCTATCTGGAAGGTAGCGACATCGAAAAAACGCTCGGGAAGAACTGGACAGACTGGACGCCGGGCCCAGGTCAAACCTGGCATAGCTTTAACGATTACATCAACTTCAGCGATAAAGCCGCATGGGAAAAATGGTGGGGGAAAGGCTGGATCCGCACCGATATCGGCGACTACGACAGCCCCGGTTTTGACGATCTCACCATGTCTCTGGCTTTCCTGCCAGATTTAAAAACCGAATCCGCCGCCGCCGTGGGCCTGCCCAATTTCTATGCCCATAAACCCGATACGCAGGCCAAAGCGCTGGCCGACTTCACGCCGCGCGATTACCTCACTCACTGGCTGAGCCAATGGGTGCGCGATTACGGCATCGACGGTTTCCGCGTGGACACCGCCAAACATGTAGAAATGGCGGGCTGGCAGCAACTGAAGACGCAATCCAGCCAGGCGCTGGCCGAGTGGAAAAAAGCCAACCCGGACAAAGCGCTGGATAACGCCCCCTTCTGGATGACCGGCGAAGCCTGGGGCCACGGCGTGATGGAGAGCGACTATTACCGTCACGGCTTTGACGCGATGATTAACTTCGATTATCAGGACCAGGCGGCGAAGGCGGCAGATTGCCTGGCGAATATCGATCTCACCTGGCAACAGATGGCCGACAAATTACAGTCGTTCAACGTGCTGAGCTACCTTTCATCGCACGACACCAGCCTGTTCCGCGAGAAAGGTAACAACGCCGCCGAGCTTCTGCTGCTGGCCCCCGGCGCAGTGCAGATTTTCTATGGCGACGAGTCGAATCGTCCGTTTGGCCCAACCGGCTCTGACCCGCTTCAGGGTACGCGCTCAGAGATGAACTGGCAGGATGTCAGCGGGAAATCGGCCGCCAGCGTCGCGCACTGGCAGCGTTTAGGCCAGTTCCGCGCGCACCACCCGGCGGTGGGCGCAGGCAAACAGACGACGCTGACGCTCCCACAGGGCTATGGTTTTGTGCGGCAAAACGGTGACGATAGCGTGATGGTTATCTGGGCCGGGAATCGCTAAAAATCCGCTATTTGGCCCGTTCTACGCAGAGCGGGCCACCGCAACATAAAGCTCCGCATACGTAGATAATCGCAGGTGGTTATTCCGACGCACCTGTCATTAAGCCATTTGCACCGCGCGGGCGGTGGCGTTATGGTGAGCCTCTTTACAGCAATAGCAGTCGATGATCCGCGATGAAATTTTCACTTTTCGGCGATAAATTCGCCCGCCATTCAGGCATTACGCGCCTGATGGAAGACCTGAACGATGGCCTGCGCACTCCCGGCGCAATCATGCTCGGCGGCGGTAACCCCGCGCAAATCCCCCAGATGAATACGTACTTCAAAAACCTGTTGGCGGATATGCTTGAAAGCGGTAAAGCCACGGATGCGCTATGTAATTACGACGGTCCTCAGGGGAAAAGTGAGCTACTCGCGGCGCTGGCAGAAATGCTGCGCGAAGAATTAGGTTGGGATATTGAACCGCAGAACATTGCACTGACAAACGGCAGCCAGAGCGCGTTTTTCTACTTGTTCAATCTCTTCGCCGGTCGCCGTGCCGATGGCACCACCCGCAAGGTGCTGTTCCCGCTGACGCCGGAGTATATCGGCTATGCCGATTCCGGCCTGGAAGATGAACTGTTCGTCTCTACGCGCCCCAATATCGAGCTGCTGCCAGACGGCCAGTTTAAATATCACGTCGATTTTGATCGCCTGCCGATCAACGACGAAACGGGCATGATTTGCGTCTCGCGCCCAACCAACCCGACCGGCAACGTCATCACCGATGAGGAAGTGCTGCGTCTGGATGCACTGGCGAATCAACACGGCATTCCGCTGGTGATTGATAACGCCTACGGCCTGCCGTTCCCGGGCATTATCTTCAGCGAAGCGCGCCCGCTATGGAACCCGAACATTGTGCTGTGCATGAGCCTCTCCAAGCTCGGCCTGCCGGGCAGCCGTTGCGGGATTATCATCGCCAACGAAGAGATCATCACCGCCATCAGCAACATGAACGGCATTATCAGCCTTGCGCCTGGCGGAATGGGCCCGGCGATGATGTGCGAAATGATCAAACGCCGCGACCTGCTTAAGCTTTCAGAAACGGTGATTAAACCGTTCTACTATCAGCGTGTTCAGGAGACGATCGCGATCATTCGCCGCTATTTGCCGGAAGAACGCTGTTTAATTCACAAACCCGAAGGGGCGATTTTCCTCTGGCTGTGGTTTAAAGATTTGCCGATCACCACCGAACTGCTGTACCAGCGCCTGAAAAAACGCGGCGTGTTGATGGTGCCGGGCGACTACTTCTTCCCGGGTCTGGAAAAACCGTGGCCGCATACACACCAGTGCATGCGTATGAACTACGTGCCGGAGCCGGATAAAATTGAAGCGGGCGTGAAAATTCTGGCGGAAGAAGTGGAACGCGCGTGGCAGGAAAGTAACTGCATCTGACCGCTTCAGGCAAACAGAGCCTTGATGCCAATCTTACTCGTATCCACACAGCGTAATGCCGATGTCGGACACGCCTCCACACACGCTGGCCCCTGCGCGCGATGCTGACATAAATCGCACTTAATCGCCTGGGGCCGCGCATTCTGTACCACCACACGCATCGCGCCAAACGGGCACGCCACCATACAGCTTTTACAGCCAATACAACGCTGCTGTTCAACGGAAATGTACTCTTTTTCACGGCGAATCGCCCCCGTTGGGCACACGTTCATGCACGGCGCATCTTCGCACTGATGACACGCCACGGCGGACGAGAACGTATCGCCTTTCACCACCTGAATGCGGGGAAGGAAAGCTTCACGCGACACGGCTGCGCAATCCTGTTCCGCCTGATGCGACACCACGCAGGCCACTTCACAGGTACGGCAACCGATGCACTTCTGCGCATCCGCAACAATAAATGGGTTCATTCTCCACTCCATCCGGGGCTCCAGCCTTAAGAGTGCCAGAGCGGATGGCAGGCACGCCTTGATCCCGCGCGGGAAAGGCGTGTTTTTTGTCAGACGCCAGAGAGGATCTGGCGGTATGCCTGAAACGCTAGCTGCGAACGCTAAAACCGAGTTCGTTAGAAATAGCCAGCGCCGTTTCACGCAGCGGCTTCAGCAGGTTTTTCTCGCCTACCTGTTTAAGGCGCGACGTCGAGAGCGAAATCGAGATGGCGTAAGGAACACGACCATGAATATCAAACACCGGTACCGCAATACAGGATACGCCTAACTCATTCTCTTCCCGGTCCATCGCCATGCTGCTTTCGCGAATTTGCGCCAGCTCATCGTACATCGCCGGCAGGCCGGTAATGGTATTGCGGGTCAGCGGCTGGATTTGTTCCTTGTGGCTTTCCCAGTAGCTTTCGACGTAATCCGCATGGCCAAACGCCATGTAAATTTTGCCCATCGCGGAGCAGTAGAGCGGCATGTGCTGGCCGATATAGGCACGCGTACGCAGCATCCCGGTAGTCGGTTCCAGCTTATAGATCAAAATCGCGTGGTCGTCTTCACGGCTGGAGAAGTTCACCGTCTCACCCGTCGCGAGGTTCAGCGCCTCAAGATGCGGCGCGGCAACGTGAATGATATTAAGCGACGAGAGCGCTTTTTGCCCGACGGCGATAAATTTAGTGGTCAGCCGATAGCTTCCGGCGGCAGGCGCGGGCGTCACATAACCGCACGATTGCAAACCTTGCAGCAGGCGGTGAACGGTACTCTTGTTTAACCCAGCCAGCTCAGACAAATGCGCCAGCGGGCAACCGTTGGGATAGTTACTTAAGATTTCAATCAGCATCAACCCACGAAACAGGCTCTGGCTTCCTGCTGGCCGCTCTTTCTCCGACGTCATTTCACTCTCTTTATCGCTCATGCCGCTGCTCCCGTTTTTATCGCGCTCTGATGGTAGCGCAAAGTGTGGCTCAGTTCACGATCTGGACAGAAAATTTGTAATCACTTGATTTTACGGTGTTTTGAAAAATATGGAACAGATTGCTTTGTTAAAAAACGATCGCTATATTTGAAATCAGATTTCGCAATGTGAAATATACAGATCAACAAGCACCCAGAAACAGCTTCCAAACGGATGCTTGCGCTGATGAAAAATCGAGCAAGATGTACTGGAGATGACGTATGTTAGTTAGCTTTGCAGACCTGAAAAATGAGTTCACCCGCGTCCTGCTGGCGCGTGGCGTGGCGGCAGATACGGCAGAAGCCTGTGCCGACATGTTCGCCCGCACCACCGAGTCAGGCGTCTATTCACACGGCGTCAACCGCTTCCCGCGCTTTATCCAACAACTGGAAAACGGCGACATCATTCCCGATGCCTTACCTGAGCGCATTACCAGCCTTGGCGCAATTGAACAGTGGGACGCGCAGCGATCCATCGGCAACCTGACGGCGAAAAAGATGATGGATCGCGCCATTGACCTGGCTTCCGATCACGGTATTGGGCTGGTTGCGGTACGCAACGCTAATCACTGGATGCGCGGCGGCAGCTACGGCTGGCAGGCAGCGGAGAAAGGCTATATCGGCATTTGCTGGACGAACTCCATCGCGGTGATGCCCTCCTGGGGCGCGAAAGAGTGCAACATCGGCACCAACCCGCTGATCGTCGCGATTCCTTCCACGCCGATCACCATGGTGGATATGTCGATGTCGATGTTCTCTTACGGCATGCTGGAAGTGAATCGTCTGGCGGGTCGCCAGCTACCGGTCGATGGCGGCTTTGACGATGAAGGCAATCTCACCAAAGAACCGGGCGTGATTGAGAAAAACCGTCGCATTCTGCCGATGGGTTACTGGAAAGGTTCCGGCCTCTCTATCGTGCTGGATATGATTGCCACCCTGCTCTCTAACGGCGCATCCGTTGCCGAAGTCACCGAAGACAACAGCGATGAATACGGTATCTCGCAGATTTTCATCGCTATTGAAGTCGACAAACTGATCGACGGCGAAACGCGCGACGCCAAACTGCAACGCATCATGGATTACATCACCAGCGCCGAACGCGCGGATGAAAACGTCGCGATACGTCTGCCGGGCCATGAATTTACCCGACTTCTTGAAGAAAACCGCCGCAACGGCATTACCGTTGACGACAGCGTGTGGGCGAAAATTAAAGCCCTGTAAGGAGATGCGCCATGATTTTTGGTCATATTTCTCAACCTAATCCCTGCCGGCTTCCGGCAGCGATTGAAAAAGCGCTCAATTTCCTGCGCACGACCGATTTCAGCCAGCTGTCGCCGGGCGTGGTAGAAATCGATGGCAAGACCATTTTCGCGCAGGTCATCGATTTAACCACGCGCGAACCACATGAAAATCGCCCCGAAGTACATCGCCGCTACCTGGATATTCAGTTTCTGGCGTGGGGAGAAGAGAAAATCGGTATTGCCATCGACACCGGTAATAATGAGGTGAGCGAAGAACTTCTTGAACAGCGCGACATTATTTTTTATCACCACAGCGAGAATGAATCGTTTATTGAAATGGTTCCCGGAAGCTACGCTATATTTTTCCCGCAAGACGTCCATCGCCCGGCGTGTAATAAAAACGGGGCAACGCCAATCAGGAAAATTGTGGTTAAAGTCGCGGTGTCGGCACTGAATTAACGAACTCAATTTTCAGGAGTGAAAAATGAATACTCATAACGCCGGTTATATTATCGGCGCGTATCCCTGCGCGCCGTCATTCCACCAGCAAAGTGAAGAGCAGGAAGCTGAATTCTGGAAGCAGCTTGTCGACACGCCGCATATTCGCGGGCTGGAACAACCGTGCCTGGAAAATCTGCATCCTTTTGGCGATGAATGGTTGTTAAAACACACGCCTGGTGAGTGGCAAATCGTGGTCACTGCCGTCATGGAAACCATGCGCCGTCGTGGGGGAAATGGTGCCTTTGGCCTGGCCTCTGCCGATGAAGAGCAGCGCCAGCAGTGCGTGGCGTATTATCGCCATCTGCTCAATAAAATTACGGCAGTAAATAAGGCGCACCCCGGCAAAGTTATCGCGCTGGAAATGCAGGCTGCACCGCAGGCAGGAAACGGGAACGTCCAACAGGCTACAGACGCTTTTGCCCGCTCAATCAACGAGATTACAGCCTGGGACTGGCCGTGCGAACTGGTGCTGGAACATTGCGATGCGATGACTTCCGCTGCACCGCGCAAAGGCTTTCTTCCACTGGAAAATGTACTGGAGGTGCTCTCTGACCGCGACGTTGGCGTCTGCATCAACTGGGCGCGTTCCGCCATTGAAGGCCGCAATACCGCTTTACCGCTCGAGCATACGGTGATGGCCAAACAGGCCGGGAAACTGCGCGCGCTGATGTTCTCCGGCACCACGCTTGAGGGTGAATATGGCGAGTGGCAGGATCTGCACGCACCGTTTGCGCCCTTCTGCCCGGACAGTTTAATGACCGCAGAACACGCCAAATCACTCTTTAATGCGGCGGGGCCTGCAACCTTACAATTTTCCGGTATCAAATTACTGGAAATTAATGCTAATGCCTCCGTTAATCACCGCGTAGAAATACTGCGCGACGGCATAAGCCAGTTACAGAAAATCTAATAATAAAAATACTTATCCTCTTTAAGAGAACATTATTATGAATAATTCATCATCTGTACCTACAGTAATACCACACCAGCGCTGGCTCAGAATTATTCCACCGATTCTGATTGCCTGTATTATTTCCTATATGGACCGCGTCAATATCGCCTTTGCTATGCCAGGCGGTATGGATGAAGAACTTGGTATTTCCGCCACTATGGCAGGGCTGGCGGGCGGGATATTCTTTATTGGTTATCTCTTTTTGCAGGTTCCCGGCGGCAAAATTGCCGTTCACGGTAGCGGTAAGAAATTTATCGGCTGGTCACTGGTGGCATGGGCTGTTATTTCCGTTCTCACCGGCGTGATCACCAACCAGTATCAATTACTGGTTCTGCGCTTCTTACTCGGTGTGGCAGAAGGCGGCATGCTGCCGGTGGTACTCACCATGATCAGCAACTGGTTCCCGGATGCCGAGCGTGGGCGTGCGAACGCGATTGTCATTATGTTCGTCCCTATCGCCGGAATTATCACGGCCCCGCTGTCAGGTTGGATCATCACGGTGCTCGACTGGCGCTGGCTGTTTATCATTGAAGGCCTGCTCTCTATCGTCGTCCTGGTGCTGTGGTCGCTGACGGTCTATGACCGGCCGCAGGAAGCGCGCTGGATAAGCGAAGCCGAGAAAAACTGGCTGGTGAAAACGCTGGCGGCAGAACAACAAGCTATCGCCGGCACAGAAGTGCGTAATGCTTCACTCAGCGCGGTGCTTTCCGATAAAACCATGTGGCAACTTATCGCGCTCAACTTCTTCTATCAGACCGGGATTTACGGCTACACCCTCTGGCTGCCAACCATTCTCAAAGAGTTAACCCACTCCAGCATGGGTCAGGTGGGGATGCTGGCGATTCTGCCTTATGTCGGCGCTATTGCCGGGATGTTCCTTTTCTCCTCGCTGTCGGACAAAACCGGCAAACGTAAGCTGTTCGTCTCTTTGCCGCTGATTGGTTTCGCGCTCTGCATGTTCCTTTCTGTCGCCCTGAAAGAGAACGTCTGGCTGGCCTATGCCGCTCTGGTTGGCTGTGGTTTCTTCCTGCAATCCGCAGCGGGTGTGTTCTGGACCATTCCGGCCCGCCTGTTCAGCGCCGAAATGGCCGGTGGCGCACGCGGCGTGATTAACGCCCTCGGTAACCTCGGCGGCTTCTGCGGCCCTTACGCAGTCGGCGTACTGATTACCCTCTACAGCAAAGACGCGGGCGTTTACTGCCTGGCGATATCTCTGGCACTGGCGGCACTTATGGCCCTGCTGCTGCCAGCGAAATGCGATGCCGGCGCAGCACCAACGAAAGCCGTCACACCACGCAAACACGCAGCATAAGAAATTCGCCCGGTGAGCACTTTTCACCGGGCGCGTCAGCACACGGGAAAGAAAGATGAGTGATAAAGAAACCTTCTGGCTGGGTATCGATTGTGGCGGTACTTATCTGAAAGCCGGGTTGTATAACCGCCAGGGAGAGGAGTTCCGCGTGGAGCGCCAGTCGCTTCAAACGCTCAGCCCAAAACCGGGTTATGCCGAGCGGGATATGCCGTCGCTCTGGCAGGCCTGCGCCGACACCCTTCGTCGGCTAATACAAAACAGTGGTATTAGCCCCCATCAGGTGCAAGGCGTAGGCATTTCCGCTCAGGGTAAGGGGCTGTTTCCTCTTGATAAAAACGATAAACCGCTCGGTAACGCCATACTGTCTTCCGACCGCCGGGCGCTGGAGATCGTCCGTCGCTGGCAGCAGGATGGCATCCCAGAAAAACTCTACCCGCACACCCGCCAGACCTTATGGACCGGGCACCCCGTTTCGCTGCTGCGCTGGCTAAAAGAGAACGAGCCGCAGCGTTATGCACAAATCGGCTGCGTGATGATGGGCCACGATTTTCTGCGCTGGTGCCTTACCGGCGTGAAAGGCGCGGAAGAGAGCAATATCTCTGAATCCAACCTCTACAACATGAACAGCGGGCGTTACGACCCACAGCTCACGCGCTGGCTGGGTATCAGTGAAATTGACAACGCGCTGCCTCCTGTCATCGGCTCAGCAGAAATTTGCGGGGAAATCACGCCTCAGGCGGCCGCTCTTACCGGTCTGGCTGCGGGAACACCCGTTGTTGGCGGTTTGTTTGACGTGGTTTCCACCGCACTCTGCGCGGGCCTTGAAGATGAACACACGCTTAACGCCGTGATGGGCACCTGGGCGGTGACCAGCGGTATTACCCAGGGGCTACGCGACCATGAACCACACCCTTATGTTTATGGCCGCTATGTGAATAACGGCGAATACATCGTTCACGAAGCCAGCCCCACGTCATCCGGCAATCTGGAATGGCTGACGGCGCAATGGGGCGATATCTCTTTTGATGAGATAAATCAGTCCGTCGCCAGTCTGCCCAAAGCGGGAAGCGGCCTCTTTTTCCTGCCTTTCCTCTACGGCAGTAACGCCGGGCTGGAGATGACCAGCGGCTTTTACGGGATGCAGTCATTACACACTCGTGCGCATCTGCTTCAGGCCGTTTACGAAGGAGTGGTGTTCTGCCACATGACCCATCTCAACCGGATGCGCGAGCGCTTCACCAATGTTCACGCCCTGCGTGTCACCGGCGGCCCGGCCCACTCCGATGTCTGGATGCAAATGCTCGCCGACGTCAGCGGCCTGACGGTCGAACTGCCGCAAGTGGAAGAGACAGGATGTTTTGGCGCCGCGCTGGCCGCGCAGGTGGGAACAGGCCTTTTCGTCGATTTCCACGCCGCGCAACACGCCCGTCAGCTAACCATCCGCACGTTGAAGCCCGACGCCGCAGCTCACACGGCCTATCAGAAAAAATATCAGCACTATCAATTTCTTATTGAAGCCCTTCAGGGCTTCCATGCCCGCATCAAGGAGTACAACGCATGAGCATCCCTCTGTTACAACTGGCGCTCGACCACACCAGCCTGCAGGCCGCCCAGCACGACGTGGCGCTGCTGCGCGACCATGTGGATATCGTCGAAGCCGGAACCATTCTCTGCCTGACCGAAGGCCTGAACGCCGTTCGCGCGCTGCGCGAACAGTGCCCCGATAAAATCATTGTTGCCGACTGGAAGGTCGCGGACGCCGGCGAAACCCTGGCACAGCAGGCATTCAACGCGGGTGCAAACTGGATGACCATTATTTGCGCCGCCCCGCTGGCGACCGTCATTAAAGGCCATGAAGTGGCACAGCAACACAATGCCGAAATTCAGATTGAGCTGTTCGGCAACTGGACGCTGGACGACGCTCGCGCCTGGTACGCCGCCGGTATCCGTCAGGCCATCTACCATCGCGGGCGCGATGCGCAGGCCAGCGGGCAACAGTGGGGCGAAGCAGACCTGTCACGTATGAAAGCGCTCTCCGATATCGGGCTGGAACTCTCCATCACCGGCGGTGTGACACCCGCTGACCTGGCGCTGTTTAAAGAGGTCAACGCCAAGGCCTTTATTGCCGGGCGAGCGCTGGCTGGCGCGGCGAATCCTGCACAGGTCGCGGCGGAATTCCACGCGCAGATCCACGCTATCTGGGGAGAGAAATAATGCGTCGTCACCCGTTAGGTATTTATGAGAAAGCGCTGGCGAAAGATCTCACCTGGCCAGAAAGGCTGGTACTGGCAAAAAGCTGCGGCTTTGATTTTGTCGAGATGTCCGTCGATGAAACCGATGAACGTTTATCCCGCCTCGACTGGAGCACCGCACAACGCGCCTCGCTGGTAGAAGCGATGCTGGAAACCGGCGTCGCGATTCCATCAATGTGCCTGTCTGCGCATCGTCGTTTTCCATTTGGCAGCCGCGATGAAAATGTGCGCGAGCGTGCGCGCGAGATCATGACCAAAGCCATCAAACTGGCGCGCGACCTCGGCATTCGCACCATCCAGCTCGCGGGCTATGACGTTTACTACGAAGATCATGATGAAGGTACGCAGCAACGCTTCGCCGAAGGGCTGGCGTGGGCGGTAGAGCAAGCCGCCGCCGCACAAGTGATGCTGGCGGTGGAGATCATGGACACCGCGTTTATGAACTCCATCAGCAAGTGGAAGAAATGGGATGAGATGCTCTCTTCCCCGTGGTTCAGCGTCTACCCGGACGTCGGCAACCTGAGCGCCTGGGGCAACGACGTGCCTGCTGAACTGGCGTTAGGCATTGACCGCATCGCCGCGATTCACCTGAAAGATACTCAACCGGTTACCGAGCAAAGCCCAGGCCAGTTTCGCGATGTGCCGTTTGGCGAAGGGTGCGTGGATTTTGTCGGCGTCTTTAACACCTTACAAAAACTCAACTATCGCGGCGCCTTCCTGATTGAGATGTGGACGGAAAAAGCCAAAGAGCCGGTACTGGAAATTATTCAGGCGCGCCGCTGGATTGAAGCACGCATGCAGGAAGGAGGATTCACATGTTAGAACAACTGAAAGCCGAAGTGCTGGCAGCAAATCTGGCGCTGCCTGCGCATCAACTGGTGACCTTCACATGGGGCAACGTCAGCGCGGTGGATGAAACGCGTAAACTGATGGTGATTAAACCCTCCGGCGTTGAATACGACGTGATGAGTGCGCAGGATATGGTGGTGGTGGATATCGCCACGGGTCAGGTCGTTGAAGGCAGCAAAAAACCCTCTTCCGATACGCCGACGCATCTGGCGCTCTACCGTCGTTACGCAGAGATTGGCGGTATTGTGCATACCCACTCGCGCCACGCCACGATTTGGTCACAGGCCGGGCTGGATCTCCCGGCATGGGGCACCACGCATGCCGACTATTTTTACGGTGCCATCCCCTGTACACGGCTGATGACCGACGCTGAAATCAACGGCGAATACGAATATCAAACCGGTGAAGTCATCATTAAAACCTTCGAGGAGCGCGAGCTAAATCCAATGCAGGTACCGGCCGTACTGGTACATTCTCACGGCCCGTTTGCCTGGGGAAAAAACGCCGCCGATGCGGTACACAATGCCGTGGTGCTGGAAGAGTGTGCGTATATGGGGCTGTTCTCCCGCCAGCTCGCACCACAGTTGCCGGAAATGCAAAATACGCTGCTTGATAAGCATTATCTGCGTAAGCATGGGGCGAAGGCGTATTACGGGCAGTAACTAATTAACCACCCGGCAGCACGACAGGTGTTTGCCGGGTCAGGCTTATTTCCTCATGATATAATCACGCCACCTTACCTTCCCATGAGAAAATAAAAATGAGCAAGGACAGCAGCACCGACGTCACTCTGAAGCGTATCAAACCGTCATCCATCTATCGGCTGATGCTGATAGGTCTGGGTATCCCGCTGCAAATCTTTGCGGTGGTGTGCGGCGTAATGGGGATCTTTGGCGCCGATATGGTGAAATGGAACAATCAGCCGGTACATGGCATTCTCGCGCTTCCGGCTGCGATAGTTAGCGCCCTGTTCGTTACTGTTCTCTTTACCGCATTCCTGGGTTCCGTCGCTTGTCTGGGGCTGTGGATCTACAGCCGTTTCCGCCCGCTTGAGGTGAAAACACTGGATTAACCCGGCAACACTCGCCGTGCAGCTTCAGCCAGAAACGCGCTTCTGTTGGCATAGTCAGGATTGTTACGAACAAACGAGTCAATCTTTTGCAGAAGCCGTTTCGGCATAGTGATGTTAATCCGCTCGGCTCTGCCCTCAAACTGATTCATATTGATGTCGACGAGCAACCATTGCCCGCCAGTATAGTTTTGTGGATCACAAGCCAAATGCGTCTCCACAGAACCCGGTAAGGGCAATTCTTTATTAAGCTCACAAAGCGCTTCAAAATGCGCAACCAACGCCCCTCGCGCATCCTGAAAAGTGTCATCAAGAGAATCCCCCGCGAAATAACAACCCGGTACATCAGGGAAAAAACCACTGCTGCTGCCATCGGGGTCGGTGTGTATATAAGCCGGATAGAACATAAAAACTCCTGGTGATTTACATTTTTATCCCGGCCTGGCGGCAAATCTGGGCCAGGGTTCCCGGTTTAATATCTTTGCGAGGATGCGGTACAGTGACCAGCCCCGCTCGGCTGGGATGATGAAACTGCTGATGGCTTCCCCGGGTACGAACATGTACCCAGCCGTGCTGTTTCAGGATTGCAATAACCTCCGCGCTCTTCACATCCTTGCCCTTTTTTAATTATACACACAATACACACCATACCTATGTCCTCCATCACAATATCGCAGCGCCAAACGTGATGCAGCCAGGAGATTTTGCTTCAGGAAAGTGGCTCGAAAAGAAAAGCAGGGAAGCGTGTAATAGGTAGCTAAGAATGCGAATCTCTTCGCAAAACACAGTATTAACCCGGCAACATACTGCCGGGTTAATGCGCTTATCAGAAATGCCAGCTCGCGCCAGTCAGGAAGGTAAAACTGTCGTCACGATCGACCATCGGGCTGTTTTTAATGTCATCCGGCAGCACGCTGTACATCGCGCTCGCCTGCAAAATGATGTTCTTCGTTAAAGGATATTTCGCGCCGATGCCAATGTATGGCGTCCAGCTGTCGTCCGGAGAATATGACGAGAGCCCGCTACGGTGCGATTCCCCCGATGAGATGCCGTAGTAGTAGTCGTTAAAGTTTTTATCGTAATAGAGCACACCCGCAGAAGGCGTGAGGGTCAGTTTACCGAGCGGCATCACGCGAAAGAGCGACATCTCTGCTACCCAGCCGTCGCTGTTATCCAGAATATCGGTCGCGGCGGAGACCTTCAGACTGCCCCATTTTTCGTGGTGATACCACGCGGCGCCCGCCATCGCAGTGCTGTCACGCTTATCCAGACGGCTCATCGCATGATCGTCGTTATCCGATGGAGAAAATTCCAGCGGCATCCATGATGCAGTGATGCTGATTTCGTTCTTTTCACTCTTTGAAAGGATGTAACCTAAGGTTGTCTGGCGAATATATAAGGATTCGCCCTCATAACTGATTAGCGGCACGACATGGGTATTTTCATTATAACCACGGTACGGTGATTCATTATATACCGCCCCCGCACCAATAGATAATTCAGACGCTGTTGCAGTTGCCATAAACGACAAAGCAATCAGCGCCGTAACATTGCGTGTATTTAACATTCCCGGCTGTCCATTTTAAAATAGGAAAATAAAGCGCGAGAATAATAATGTTTACAAATTCATCAATGCAATGTTCATATTTATATAGTAATATATAAAATCATATATATATTAGGTTTAGCGATGAATAATTTACAACTTAAGCCCCGGGAGCTGAAGATTATCTCGGTCATCGCGGCCAGTGAAAATATCAGCCATGCCGCCACAATTCTTGGCATTGCACAGGCCAACGTCAGTAAGTATCTTGCTGATTTTGAATCAAAAGTTGGGCTTAAAGTTTTTGACCGTTCACCCCGAAAACTGACCCTTACACCTTTCGGTACGGCCTTACTTCCCTACATCAATGACATGCTCGATAGACACGAGCAGCTTAACAATTTCATTGCTGACTATAAGCATGAGAAACGTGGTCGGGTGACTGTTTACGCCCCTACCGGGATAGTCGCTTATCTGGCAAAGAATGTCATCGCAAATATTGTGGATATTGGTGATATTACCTTTTCGCTTAAAACGTACAATCTGGAACCCAAAGCATTTTATGATGGTGTCGAGTTCCCGGACGATTGCGATGTCTTAATTACTTACGCGCAACCGAAAGATGAATCATTAGTCGCCAGTTTTATTACAAAATATTCCGTTACCGCGTTTGCCAGCCCCAATTATCTCAATAAACATCCGATTCATGGCCCGGAAGAACTGGTGCAGCATTCGTGTATTTTGATTGATTCGATGATGATTGGTGAGTCAAATATCTGGCGATTCAGCGCCGGAGAAAATAAATCATCCGTCGATTATCGGGTGAAAGGTAATTACGTTTGCGATAATACGCAGTCTGCGCTGGAGCTGGCGCGTAACGATCTTGGTATTGTATTTGCCCCCAAAGAGAGCGTCAGAAATGATATGCAGGCGGGTACGCTGGTAGCCTGTTTCCCCGATCAGCAGGAGTGGTGGTTGGATCTGGTGGCTATCTTCCGCAAACGCGAATATCAGCCGTGGCGGGTGCAGTTTATTCTGGATGCCATGCTCAGTGAAATACGTAAGCAGCTTGCTGTGACGCGTCTGTTGCCGTCACAGCAAGTGCCTTCAAACGATAATTAGTGGTCGAGATAGAGGTAATGCACCCAGCTGGTCATTCGCAGCAGCACTTTGCGCATCACCGATACATGACTGAAATGGTCGGAGTAGACCGCCGCCTGCGCGTAAATACCGTCGGGTAGCGCGCTGAGGTCAGCATTTTCGTCCAGTTCAATCGTCGCAATCACCCCTTCCGAGCCCGGCGTCGTATTCAGCGACTGCAACACGCCCGTGGATTGATACGTTCCGCCGGGAACCGCCGGGCTGATGGCCGCCAGTTTGCCGCTGAAAACCTGGCCCGGCAGCGCATTGAACACCACTTCAGCCTCATCGCCTGGCTCCAGCCTCAGCAAAGAGTTCTGGCGGAACTGGGCAATAATCTGCCGTTTTTGGTCAGGAATAAAGACCATCACCGGGCGCAGCGGCAGCGCGGCGGCGTAGGTTCCCGGTCGAATCAGAACCTGCGTGATGTAACCGTCGCTGGGCGCGCGAACAACCGTTTGATCCAGGTTAAACTGTGCTTCCGCAAGCTGTGCTTTCAGGCTGGCGATTTGAGAATGCTCGCCCAGCACCATGCTATCCAGCTCGCTCTGGATCTGTTTCTGCTCTGCCGCAGATGACTTAACTGAGGCTTCCTGCGCCAGATAGTTTTGCCGCGCCGCGTCAATATCGCGTTCTGAGAACGGGTTTACTTTGGCCTGGCTGCCCTGAAGATAGCGCTGATAATCTTTCGCCAGCTTGTCACGCGTCGCTTTCGCCTGCTGGGTGTTGGCCATCATCTCATCGAGCTGCGCCACCAGCGCCTGTTGCTTGTGCTCTGCCGTCACAATATCGGCCTTCAGGCGGTCTACGCGCGCCTGATAGCGAGTCGGATCAAGCTTAAATAACACCTCACCTTTTTTAATCAGGGTATTTTTCTTGTCCGTGACCTCCGTTACCACACCGGTAACCAGCGGAACAACGGGAATAGATACCACCGCTTTTTGCGCTTTAAAGGTATAAGGATGGTTATAATTCATAAGCAGAATTAAACCGCTGACAATAAATATACCGCCCAATGCCGCCGTCGGAATGGTCCATTTATTAACGGGAATTTTGAATATTTTAAACAGCGCCCATGCGAAAGCCACATAGGTCAGGATGATCAATAAATCCATAACTATTACTCCGCTGAGGAAGCCTTCGCCTCAGCCAGTTGTTTCTCCAGCCCAGCCACGCGCTCCTGAAGCTGGATAAGCGACGAATCAGGGGTTTGCATTCCCCAACCGCGTTCAGGACGGTATAACGTTGCCCAAATCCACAGGAAAGGCCAGATAACATGCAGCGTAAAAAGACTCACCCAGCCCGCAACATGAATGGCGTCAGCGTGGGGATGATTGCGTTTTTTAGCAATCAAATAGGGAATATCATGTAAGATGATAATCCCATAGAAAATTACCAGGAATACAAATATCAGCACTCCCAGTGCGAAATAATTAAGAAACATAAATCCTCAGAGATTAAAATAAATAATCGGGGGATGGGAAATAGTAGAGGAGTTATTAGATATCAGGCAAACATCTAATTTATATAATGCCATATGGGTTTTCATATACAACAGACCCGGCAGTGAAGTACCGCCGGGCCGTTAACGCAGGATAATCAGAACAGACCGAGCGGTTTGTCCGAGTAGCTTACCAGCAGGCATTTGGTTTGCTGATAATGCTCCAGCATCATCTTGTGGGTCTCGCGGCCAATGCCCGACTGCTTATAGCCGCCAAATGCCGCGTGCGCAGGATAGGCGTGATAGCAGTTGGTCCAGACGCGCCCGGCCTGAATACCGCGCCCCATTTTGTATGCCAGATTGCCGTTGCGGCTCCAGACGCCCGCGCCCAGGCCATACTGAGTATCGTTAGCCAGTGCCAGCGCTTCTTCGGTGGTTTTAAAGGTGGTGACCGCCAGCACCGGACCGAAGATCTCCTCCTGGAAAACACGCATGCTGTTCTGGCCAAACAGAATCGTCGGCTCCAGGTAATAGCCGTCGTGAAGCTCGCCGTCGAGGCGTTTGCGTCGCCCACCGGTCAGCACGTCCGCGCCCTCTTTCTTGCCGATGTCGATGTAGTTGAGGATGGTCTCCATCTGCCCGTGCGACACCTGCGCGCCCATCTGCGTCACGGCGTCCAGTGGGTTGCCGCTGCGGATGCTTTCCACCCGGCGAATCGCCCGCTCCATAAAGCGATCGTAGATCGATTCATGCACCAGCGCACGGCTTGGACAGGTACACACTTCACCCTGGTTGAACGCAAAGAGCGCAAAACCTTCCAGCGCTTTATCAAAGAACGCGTCCTCTTCATCCATCACATCGGCAAAGAAGATATTCGGCGATTTCCCGCCCAGCTCCAGCGTCACCGGAATGATGTTTTGGGTCGCGTATTGCATGATTTGCTGGCCGACTTCAGTCGAGCCGGTGAAGGCAACTTTCGCGATGCGTTTAGAGGTCGCCAGATATTCGCCAATTTCCCCACCCGCGCCGTTCACCACGTTGATGACGCCAGGCGGCAGTAAGTCACCGATGATTTCCATCAGCAGCAGCACCGAAAGCGGGGTCAATCGCGCCGGTTTTAGCACGATGCAGTTGCCTGCGGCCAGCGCCGGGGCCATTTTCCAGCTCGCCATCAGCAGCGGGAAATTCCATGGGATAATTTGCGCGACCACGCCCAATGGTTCATGGAAGTGATACGCCACGGTATCTTTATCCACTTCACTGATGCCGCCCTCTTGTGCACGGATGCACGAGGCAAAGTAGCGGAAATGGTCAATCGCCAGCGGCACATCGGCTGCGCTGGTTTCGCGGATCGGTTTACCGTTATCCCAGGTTTCCGCTGTCGCCAGCAGATCGAGGTTTTGCTCCATACGATCGGCAATTTTCAGCAAGATCCCCGCACGATCCTGCACGGACATCTGCGCCCATTTATCTTTGGCTTTATGCGCAGCATCTAATGCCAGGTCGATATCACGCTTGCCGGATGAGGCCACTTCACAAAGCAGCTGCCCGGTCACCGGCGTCAAATTCTGGTAATACTCGCCGTCGACGGGCGCAACCCAATCGCCGCCGATAAAGTTGTCATAGCGAGGTTTAAGCTTAAGGGGAAAACCGTATTCGCCCGGTTGAATGCGGGCTGAAGGGGGATTGTTAGTCATCGCCGTCTCTCCTTGCTGTTGTAGTCTTACAAGGGTAGACGCGGCTGGCGTTTTTTTCGCCAGCCGTTCATAGGTTTACGACAACGGTCACGAATTACATTGCGGCGCGGTAAATCGCCATAATTTCGTCGTGCGTCGCCTGAATCGGGTTAGTGAAACCGCAGGCATCTTTCAGGGCGTTGGTTGCCAGAACCGGGATATCTTCTTCTTTCACGTTCAGATCACGCAGGCCCGCCGGAATGTTGACTTCGCGCGCCAGTTTGCAGATAGCGTCGATGCAGGCTTTCGCGCCCTGTTCATCGCTCAGACCTGCAACGTTTACGTTCATTGCCTGTGCGCAGTCACGCAGACGCGCGGCGGCTACTTTGCTGTTGAATGCCTGCACGTGCGGCAGCAGGACGGCGTTGCAGACACCGTGCGGCAGGTCATAGAAACCACCCAGCTGGTGCGCCATCGCGTGAACATAGCCGAGAGACGCGTTGTTAAACGCCATTCCCGCCAGGAACTGCGCGTAAGCCATTGCTTCGCGTGCTTCCGCGTTCGCGCCATCCGCTACGGCAATGCTCAGGTTTTCGGCAATCATGGTGATCGCTTTCAGCGCGCAGGTGTCGGTAATTGGAGTAGCTGCGATAGACACATAGGCTTCGATAGCATGGGTCAGTGCATCCATCCCGGTGGCAGCGGTCAGCGATTTCGGCATGCCGGTCATCAGGGAGGAGTCATTCACGG
The DNA here is from genome assembly GCF_055796175.1 of Pseudocitrobacter sp. 2023LY-00077. NCBI lineage: Bacteria > Pseudomonadati > Pseudomonadota > Gammaproteobacteria > Enterobacterales > Enterobacteriaceae > Pseudocitrobacter > Pseudocitrobacter sp. 2023LY-00077. The sequence continues at coordinate 250,760 of NZ_JBSPEI010000003.1, forward strand.
ACAGAATTGGCGTCACGTGTTTATCAACAATCGCCATTTTAATATGACGCGCCTCATCAGTGATGATGCAGAAGCGAGTCATTTCAGACGCGGTGCCTGCGGTGGTGTTAATGGCAATCATCGGCAGCTGTGGTTTAGCCGAACGGTCAACGCCTTCGTAATCGCTAATTTTGCCACCGTTGGAAGCCACCAGCGCAATACCTTTCGCGCAGTCGTGCGGAGAACCGCCGCCTAAAGAAATGACGCAGTCACAATTATTTTCCTGGAGAATTTTCAGGCCCGCGTTGACGTTCGCTGTGGTCGGGTTCGGCTGTACGCCATCATAAATCACGCTGAAAATATCGCGTGCGGCCAGCCCTTTTTGCACATCGCTCGCCATACCCAATTTATTCAGAATCGCATCCGTTACAATTAATGCGCGACGATAGCCGTAGTCGCGCATGGTATCCATTGCGCCATTTAATGAGTCAGCGCCAATAACATTCACTGAAGGAATATAAAAAGTGGATGCTGCCATGATCGTTCCTTAATTAATGAAAAATTGGCGGCAAGAGTACGGGATGGATAAAATAAAAAGTATGATCCATATTCTATTTTTGTAATTAAAAAATATTGGATGCGTTATTTCTGCACATCCAATATTAATCAATATAAAATTTGTATTAATTCATTTAATATTTAAATTAATCGTTACTTTTATTGTCCGGGAAAAGTAACGCATCGCGTAATAAATGGTCATTTCCCCGGCGGCGGGTAAATCCAATACGGTTAAAATATTCCAGAATCTGAATCGCCAGCTTACGCCCGACGTTGAGTTTATCGCGGAAATCTGCGGCACAGGTTGAGCCCTTTTCCTGATCCAGTTCGCGGATCATACTCGCGAAGGTGACGATACGATCGTTACGGTAATAACGATCTTTGACGATCGCCGTAATCATGCCCTGCTGCGCGGCCTGGCGAAGCACCGCGCGCATCAGTTGCTCATCGGTTCCGGTTTGCTGCGCTAAATCGCGCACCCACCAGGGTTCATCAGCAAACAACGGTGCCGCTTTTTGCCATACCGCATCCTGTTCGTCGGTAAACCCGGCTTTGTGATCCGGCAGATGCAACCAACCGTGATGACTGGCCACGACACCGCTTTCACGCATCTGCTCAATCAGCGTCAGCACCAGCGCTTCATCTTCCATCGGCAGCGCGATACGACGCAGGCGTTCACGGCCTGGCCCCGGTTCATCTTTATGCTGCTCGTGGTAGGTCGCCAGCGCATCCAGCAGTTTACACTGCCAGCGCGCGGCGAGCGGCGCATCCAGCAGCGCGTTGCCTGCCAGAATATAGCCCGGCCGGGAAATCAGCTGTTGCAAACCCTGCTCGCTCAGCTGGCGAGCCCAGGCGAAATCACTGAGCTGTACCGCATCGCGTTGCAGATGGATGGAGAGCGCCTGCGCATCGTTTTCAGCGGTAGCCAGTTCGGCAATCCACGCCAGATATTCGGCTTTACGCTTTCCGCGACGCGGTGAATTGAGCGTCACCACGCGCGCGCCGGCAAGAGTAAGACGTGCTGAAATATCGCGTAGCACCAGGCGGTCGTTGTCCGCCAGATACAGCGGCGTGTCCAGCACCAGCTCGGCCAGATTGTTCTCCAGCAGCGAGACGCGCCCGGTAATGTGGCTGGCGGCATGGTGAATATGCAGCGGCTGCCATTGGGTTAGCGGCACGTGGTTATGCAGCGCGACAATGACCCGCTCGACGGGCGCGGGCGGTTGCTGCGATAGCAGCCAGTCACCGCGATTCAATTCTTCTTTCTGCGCATCGCCGACGATATTCAGCGCAATACGCTGCCCACCGTGCGCCTGTTCGGTCGCCTGGTTTTGCGCGTGGATACCACGCACGCGCATCGGTTTATCGACGCCCGTCAACCACAGCGTGTCTCCCACTTTTACATCGCCGGAAAGCGCAGTACCGGTGACCACCAGCCCGGCGCCTTTCACGGTAAATGCGCGGTCGATCGCCAGACGAAAACGCTGATTCTCCGGATTCACACGCTCCGGAAGTTGCAGCAGATGCGCGCGTAATTCATCGATACCCCGCCCCTGCGTGGCAGCGGTTTCAAACAGCGTGGCGTCTTCAAAACCGTATTCACGCAGTACAGCGTCTATCTCGTGACGCACCTCCGCCACGCGCGCCGCATCGACGCGATCGGTTTTAGTCAGCGCCACCGTCAGCGTCGGTTTGCCGGTCAGTTGCAGAATCGCCAGATGTTCGCGCGTTTGCGCCATCACACCATCGTCACAGGCCACCACCAACAGAGCATGATCGATCCCCCCCACGCCCGCCAGCATGTTAGAGAGAAATTTCTCGTGCCCTGGCACATCGATAAACCCGAGCACCCGTCCATCGGGCTGCGGCCAGTAGGCGTAGCCCAGGTCGATGGTCATCCCGCGTGATTTCTCTTCCGGCAGGCGGTCGGCATTAACGCCGGTAATCGCCTGAAGCAGCGTGGTTTTGCCGTGGTCAACGTGCCCGGCGGTGGCAATAATCATTTCAGCAACATCTCCAGAAAACGTGATTCATCCTCAAGACAGCGCAGGTCGAGCCATAATCGCCCGTCGTAAATGCGCCCGATAACCGGCACCGGCAGGCTGCGCCAGCGGTTAGCCAGTGCGTCAAGGCGACTACCTCGCCCGTCTTTAGGGGTAAAGGTGATGGCGGCACTCGGCAGGCGATCGACGGGCAAGGAGCCACTGCCGATTTGTGAGGCACATTCCATCACCGTAACAGAAAATTCGTCACCGTAGCGCTGCGTCAGCGAGGCACACAAGCGTTCAGCCTGCGCGCGGATTTCATCCGCGCGGCGGTTAAGCAAACGCAGCGTCGGCAGGTCAGCGGCCAGGCGTTCAGGATGCAGATAAAGGCGCAGCGTCGCCTCCAGCGCTGCCAGCGTCATTTTATCGGCACGCAGCGCGCGCTTGAGCGGATGCTGCTGTAGCTGAGCGATCATCGCTTTCTTGCCGACGATAATCCCCGCCTGCGGGCCACCCAGCAGTTTGTCGCCGGAAAAACTCACCAGGCTGACGCCTGCGGCGATCATCTCCTGCGGCATCGGCTCTTTCGGCAGGCCGTACTGGCTTAAATCGACCAGCGAGCCGCTGCCTAAATCGGCCACTACCGGGATATCCAGCTCGCGGCCAATCTCGGCCAGCTCGGCTTCTTCTACGGTTTTGGTGAAACCTTCAATGCTGTAGTTGCTGGTGTGCACCTTCATCAGCAGGCCCGTATTGTCATTCACCGCCTGACGATAATCTTCAGCGTGGGTGCGGTTGGTTGTTCCGACTTCATGCAGCTCGCATCCCGCCTGACGCATCACGTCCGGGATGCGAAACGCGCCGCCAATTTCCACCAGCTCGCCGCGCGAGACGACAACCTCTTTGCCGCTCGCCGTTGCCGCCAGCATCAGCAGGACGGCGGCAGCGTTATTGTTAACAATGCAGGCATCTTCCGCGCCGGTCAGGCGGCAAAGTAAATCCGCCAGCGCGCGATCGCGATGGCCGCGCCCGGCACCGTCGAGGTCATATTCCAGCGTCACCGGGTCGCGCATCACCTGCGTCACCGCCGCAATGGCGGCTTCCGCCTGCTGGGCTCGCCCAAGATTCGTATGCAGCACCGTACCGGTCAGGTTAATGACCGGGCGGATGGCGCTTTGTGTATCCGTGGTAAAACGACGCGCGACTTCCCCGGCCCAGTCGTCACTCCAGCCCGGAAGCGCGCCGGTATCGCGGATAGCCAGGCGGGCCTCCTCCTGAAGCTGGCGGATCTGTTCCACCACCTGCGAATGACCGTGGTTTTCCAGAAGGGAAGCAAAGGCAGCATCGCGCAGTAAGCGGTCGGTCGCAGGAAGCTGGCTGTAGAGTGAGCGAGTATCGGTAGTCATGAGTTGGCCTGACGGTTAACGATTTTCCCCCCTCCCGACGGGAGAGGGAGTCCATAGTGAGGAGGGATTGTACAGCGTACGACCATGAAGTGTTATAGCGCGTAATCAAGCCTTTGGCGGTTCTGTGCGGGCAAAACTCTCGCGCTGGAACAACGTTTCCACCAGTTTGACCAGATTGGGGCGGTCAACGCACCAGCCCGGCGCGATGCGGCGAAAGTTGAGATAGCTAATGGCACAGGCGATGGCGATCGTCGCCAGGTTTAACGTATCGGTACTGAACGTGCCCTCTTTGAGATGGGTTTCAAGCGCATCAAGGCTGCGGCTGATTTTCTCGCGCTGGCGCAAACATTCTGCTTCCGATTGTTGTGCAGGCGGGCGGGCCAGTTCACGCACCGCCACCAGCCCGGCGTCCATAATGCCGTCGGCGAGCGCTTCCAGCTGACGCACTTTCAGACGCGCCAGCGGGTCAGACGGCAGCATCTGCGGCTCGACGTTCAGCAGTTCGATGTACTCGGCAATAATCGGTGAATCAAACCAACATTCACCGTCGTCGGTCATCAATGCCGGGACCTTGCCCAGCGGATTGTACTGCGCCACGCCATTTTCCAGGTTATAGGGCAGTTCATTGATAAATTCGAATGAAATGCCCTTTTCCAGCAATAAGATAGAGATTTTACGTACGAAAGGGCTGGTATAGCTGCCGATGAGTTTCATGCCATGTCCTTTTTGCCAACGAAAAAAAGAAGTATGGCTCAGCTGTGGCTAAAAAGATGCTTTTACCCTCAATGATCAAGGTAAAGATAATGCATCCAGCTCGTCATTCGCAGCAGTACCTTACGCATAATCGACAGGTGCTCAAAATGGTCAGAATAGACCGCGACCTGCGCATAAATACCATCCGGCAGCGAGTCCACCTCTTCACTCGGTTGAAGTTCAATCAGGGCCATCACGCCGTCGGTGCCGGGGACAATCGTCAGCGCCTGCAATGTGCCCTGAGCCTGATAAGAACCGCCGGGCACAACGGGCAAAATGCTGGTGAGCTTGCCGCTGAAAATCTGCCCCGGTAGCGCATTAAACACCACTTCAGCTTCATCGCCAGGTTTTAGGCGCAGCAGTGAGTTCTGGCGGAACTGGGCCACAATCTGGCGTTTTTGTTCCGGCACGAACACCATTACCGGGCGCAGCGGTAGCGCGGCGGCATAGGTGCCGGGGCGAATCAGTACCTGCGTAGCAAAACCGTCGCTGGGTGCGCGGATAATGGTCTGATCGAGGTTAAATTTGGCTTCCGTAAGCTGCGCGCGCAGGCTGGCAACCTGAGACTGGTCGCCGTTCACTACGCTATCCAGTTGGCTTTTAATTTGCGATTGATCGGCAATAGATGCTTTCACCAGCGCGTCCTGCGCCAGATAGTTTTGCCGCGCGTTATCGATATCGCTTTCCGAAAATGGATTCACCCGCGCCTTACTGCCCTGCAAATAGCGCTGATAATCTTTATACAGGCGGTCGCGTTCTGCCGAGACGCGCGTGGTATTTGCCAACGCTTCATCCAGCTGCGCCTTCAGCACTTGGGTATTATGGACGGCAGTGACTAAATCGGCCTCCAGCCGGTCAACGCGGGCCTGGTAGCGTGTCGGGTCAATCTTAAACAACACCTCACCCTTTTTAATCAGCTGGTTTTGTTTATTCGTCACCTCACTCACCACACCGGTCACCTGTGGAGTGATCGGAATAGAGATAACCGCCTTCTGTGCCTGAAAGGTATAGGGGTGGTTATAGTTCATCCCTAATATCAGCGCACCGACAATAAATACCCCACCTAATACGGCGGTGGGCACCGTCCATTTATTTACCGGGATCCTGAATATCTTAAAAATCGCCCATGCCAGGGCGACGTAGGTCAATATAATAAGCAGATCCATGATGGCTATTCCCCTGAAGGCGTTTGCATTTTTTTCAGTTGTTTTTCAAGCTCTTCAACGCGTTGTCGCAGCGCATCCTCGCCTTCAGACGCAGGAGGATGCTGCATCCCCCAGCCGCGATCGGGGCGATAAAGCGTCGCCCAAATCCACAGGAACGGCCAGAGAACATGTAATGTAAAAAGACTTACCCAGCCTGCAACGTGAATCGCATCGGCGTGGGGATGATTGCGTGCCTTCGCAATCATGTAGGGAATATCGTGAATAATAATAATGCCGTAAAAGATAACCAGGAAAACGAAGATCAGAATGCCAAGCGCAAAGTAATTCAGGAACATAGCCGTAACCTCGAATTCACGCTGTCGATAGTGAGCCCGCTATACGAAATAGCACGTAGCGGGCGTCTACTTTGAACATAATCGGCATTTCATCGTTCTGCCATACTCCTCATTCATTATTCTTTTTAGTGTGATGTTACTCAGTTACAGAGGGCGCTCATCACAGCGGCAGAACTTGCCACGGATCACATCTTGTTTTGGCGACCTGAAAATATCTTGTGAACTCAATCACAAAAAACAAACAAACCATCAAGAGTAAAATGTGATTAACATCACATTTACATGTGTTCTGCGATGCTTTTTCCTGCTGTGTTGTTTTTTTACACAGTGGTTTTGTGATGGTGATCACTCAAAATCATCAGGTATCTCCTATATTTGTGTGATCTAAGTCACATGAAGACCCGCTATCTGGACAGCTTAACGATTCAGTGCCAGATTTCGCATCATCAACCAGGGTTCGGCTACTACCTCTGCCGCCAATTAACAATAAACTTCAGGTGATCCACCTGCGGGCAAACAGAAACAAGGGGTGTTTTATGTCATCCGATATCAAGATCAAGGTGCAAAGCTTTGGTCGCTTCCTCAGCAACATGGTGATGCCAAATATCGGCGCGTTTATCGCGTGGGGTATCATCACCGCGTTATTTATTCCAACAGGGTGGTTGCCGAACGAAACGCTGGCGAAGCTGGTTGGCCCGATGATCACCTACCTGCTGCCGCTGCTCATCGGTTATACCGGTGGTAAGCTGATTGGCGGCGAACGTGGCGGCGTGGTCGGTGCGATTACCACCATGGGCGTTATCGTCGGTGCAGATATGCCGATGTTCCTGGGTTCCATGATTGCAGGCCCGCTGGGCGGCTGGGCAATCAAAAAATTCGACGTTTGGGTAGACGGTAAAATCAAATCCGGTTTTGAGATGCTGGTGAATAACTTCTCCGCTGGCATCATTGGTATGATCCTCGCCATTCTGGCCTTTATGGGCATCGGCCCGGCGGTTGAAGTCCTGTCCAAGCTGCTGGCAGCTGGCGTTAACTTCATGGTTGTACACGACATGCTGCCGCTGGCATCTGTCTTTGTAGAACCGGCGAAGATCCTGTTCCTGAACAATGCGATTAACCACGGTATCTTCTCGCCGCTGGGTATTCAGCAGTCTCATGACCTCGGCAAATCTATCTTCTTCCTGATTGAAGCCAACCCGGGCCCGGGTATGGGCGTTCTGCTGGCGTACATGTTCTTCGGTCGCGGCAGTGCTAAACAGTCTGCGGGCGGCGCGGCAATCATCCACTTCCTGGGTGGTATTCACGAAATTTACTTCCCGTATGTGCTGATGAACCCACGTCTGATCCTGGCGGTCATTCTGGGTGGTATGACTGGCGTGTTCACCCTGACGCTGCTGAACGGCGGTCTGGTATCTCCGGCTTCCCCTGGCTCCATCCTGGCCGTACTGGCGATGACGCCAAAAGGCGCGTACTTCGCCAACATCGCGGCTATCGTTGCGGCAATGGCGGTCTCCTTCATCGTTTCTGCCATCCTGCTGAAAACCAGCAAAGTGAAAGAAGAAGATGACATCGAAGCGGCAACCCGTCGTATGAATGACATGAAAGCTGAATCCAAAGGCGGTACCCCGCTGGCGGCTGGCGACGTCACCAACGACCTGAGCCACGTGCGTAAAATCATCGTAGCCTGCGACGCCGGTATGGGTTCCAGCGCAATGGGTGCGGGCGTACTGCGTAAGAAAGTACAGGATGCAGGCCTGAGCAACATCTCGGTCACCAACTGCGCGATTAACAACCTGCCGCCGGATGTTGACCTGGTCATCACCCACCGCGACCTGACCGAACGTGCCATGCGTCAGGTACCGCAGGCGCAGCATATTTCGCTGACCAACTTCCTCGACAGCGGCCTGTATACCAACCTGACCGAGCGTCTGGTTGCCGCACAGCGCCACACTGACAACGAAGTGAAGGTGAAAGACAGCCTGAAAGACAGCTTTGATGATTCCAGTGCCAACCTGTTTAAACTGGGCGCAGAGAACATCTTCCTGGGCCGCAAAGCCGCCACCAAAGAAGAAGCTATTCTCTTTGCCGGTGAGCAACTGGTGAAAGGTGGTTACGTTGAGCCTGAGTATGTACAGGCGATGCTGGACCGTGAAAAACTGACGCCAACTTATCTGGGCGAGTCCATCGCGGTACCGCACGGCACTATCGAAGCAAAAGACCGCGTGCTGAAAACCGGTATCGTGTTCTGTCAGTATCCGGAAGGCGTGCGCTTCGGCGAAGACGAGGACGACATTGCCCGTCTGGTGATTGGTATCGCTGCGCGTAACAACGAGCACATCCAGGTGATTACCGGCCTGACCAACGCGCTGGATGACGAATCCGTTATCGAACGTCTGGCCAGCACCACCAGCGTGGAAGAAGTTCTGGCGCTGTTGCAGAAGTAAGACACTATTCCCTCTCCCATTGGGAGAGGGTTAGGGTGAGGGAAAAGTCTCACCCCAGCCCTCTCGGGTCGAAAACATTAATGAAGGTTAATACTATGAAAGCATTACATTTTGGCGCAGGTAATATCGGACGTGGCTTTATCGGCAAACTGCTGGCCGACGCGGGCATTACATTGACGTTCGCCGATGTAAACCAGGTCGTTCTGGATGCCCTGAATGCCCGTCATAGCTATCAGGTTCACGTCGTGGGTGAAAATGAGCAGGTTGATACCGTTTCTGGCGTTAACGCGGTCAGCAGCATTGGTGACGACGTCGTCGAGCTGATTGCCCAGGTTGACCTGGTGACCACCGCCGTGGGCCCGGTTGTACTTGAACGGATTGCACCGGCTATCGCCAAAGGTCTCGCGAAACGCAAAGCGCAGGGCGTAAATACCCCGCTGAACATTATTGCCTGCGAAAACATGGTGCGCGGCACCAGCCAGCTGAAAGGCCACGTGATGGCCGCCGTTGCCGAAGACGAAAAAGCCTGGGTGGAAGCGAACGTCGGTTTCGTCGATTCCGCCGTTGACCGTATCGTGCCACCGTCCGCTTCTGCAACCAATGACCCGCTGGAAGTGACCGTTGAAACCTTCAGCGAGTGGATCGTCGATAAAACCCAGTTCAAAGGCACGCTGCCGAACATTCCAGGCATGGAATTAACCGATAACCTGATGGCATTTGTCGAACGTAAACTCTTCACGCTGAACACAGGTCATGCTATAACCGCCTACCTCGGCAAAATGACCGGGCATCAAACTATCCGCGACGCGATCCTCGATGAGAAAATCCGCGCGGTGGTAAAAGGCGCGATGGAAGAAAGCGGCGCGGTGCTGATCAAACGCTACGGTTTTGATGCGCAGAAACATGCGGCATACATTCAGAAAATCCTCGGTCGTTTTGAAAACCCGTATCTGAAAGATGACGTTGAGCGCGTGGGCCGTCAGCCGCTGCGTAAACTGAGCGCGGGCGACCGTCTGATTAAACCGCTACTGGGCACGCTGGAATACGGTTTGCCGCACGTTAACCTGGTGAAAGGTATCGCCGCTGCGATGCATTTTCGCAGTGAAGAAGATCCACAGGCGCAGGAACTGGCCGCGCTGATTGATGAAAAAGGCCCGCAGGCCGCGCTGGCGCAGATCTCTGGTCTGGACGCGAACAGCGACGTGGTGAAAGCCGCCGTCGCCCTCTATAACGCCAGCAAATGATGCAAGACCCGGCGCAGGTTATCCTGCGCCTGAACAGTAGATTGTCAGATATGCAGGCAATAATGGAAGAAACACAGGCTTTTGAAAACCGTGTGCTTGAGCGTCTGAATGCTGGCAAAACCGTCAGAAGTTTCCTGATTGCCGCCGTTGAGTTGCTGACCGAGGCGGTCAATATTCTGGTGCTTCAGGTGTTCCGCAAAGACGATTACGCGGTGAAATACGCCGTCGAACCGTTGCTTGACGGCAGCGGCCCGCTGGGCGACCTTTCGGTCCGGCTCAAGCTTATCTATGGGCTGGGCGTAATCAGTCGCCCGGAGTATGAAGATGCGGAATTGCTGATGGCGCTGCGTGAAGAACTAAATCATGATGGCAGCGAATATGCCTTCACCGATGACGAGATTCTCGGGCCGCTGGGTGAACTGCACTGCGTCTCTGCCCTTCCGCCAGCGCCGCTCTTTGACGATAGCGATGCCGACCTGCTGGCAATGCAAAAACAGCGTTATCAACAGGTCGTTCGCTCAACGATGGTACTTTCTCTGACCGAGCTGATTTCCCGAATCAGCTTGAAAAAAGCCTTCCAGAAATAACGCCCTCAAACTTCATTCGCCTGGTTTTCGACCGGCTGATAAAGTTTGCGGTAGTGCTCTAATCGCTCCAGAAACATCGCCGCTTTCTCTTCCGGGATCTCTTCCGGCACGTGACTCAGGCGAGGCGATTTCTTCAGGTACTCCATAAATGCCTGACTGGACGCCATAAAATCTACGGCTTTGTCGATGACAAGTGGTACGTTTTCGCCAAGTTTGCCCATAACGTAGTCCTCCTCATGATTCCTGCCTTCAGAATGGACAATTTAGGGCGGTGCGTTTGGGGAAAATGTGCGATTCCATGTGACGACGTGTCAAAAAAGAGATCTGCTTAACCATTTTCCATAAAATGCTATTAATTCATAGCATTACTAATAGTGCGCAGGTAAATAAGTGCAGACCTAATCAGACTATTTTGTATAATTCGCTATCGGTTACGATCGCTGTCGCGCATACTATGCGCTATTACGTCATTTTTTTATCAGATATACGCAAAATGAAAGAAATCGAAAAAAACGAAATCAAACGCCTGAGCGACCGTCTGGACGCTATCCGTCACCAGCAGGCTGAACTGTCGCTGGTTGAAAACGCCGAGAAGTACGCCGAGCTGGAAAGCGAGAAAGAGAAGCTGGAAGTGGAAATCGCGCGTCTGCGTGAAGTTCATACCCAGAAGCTCAGCAAAGAAGCCCAAAAACTCACCAAAATGGCGTTCAGCCGTCCAATCACCAAGAAAGAACAGGCTGATATGGGCAAGCTGAAGAAAAGCGTGCGCGGACTGGTGGTGGTTCACCCAATGACCGCGTTAGGCCGTGAGATGGGCCTCGAGGTGATGACCGGTTACGCGAAGACTGAGTTCTGATCGATACAGATAGCGCCCGGTAGCATTTCGCTTACCGGGCCTGGCTGATATGGCATTCCCGTAGATTGAATCAGCGGAATGCCATCCGGCAATTCTTTTCTCCCTACCCAATTGGCCCAACCAATTCCTCTCTTTCCTTCCAGTGGTTCACAATTTCGCTATTTATTCATACAATACCGTTGCTAGAACATAACAATTAGTTAACCATTCATTGTCATTATCCCTACACCATCATATTGGAAGGGCCACTTTTACATAACATGTGACGCCGAGATGAGCACAGACTCACCGCAAAGCAGGTTATGGGCCCCCAGGAGACCTGCACAATGAGCCTCTGGCAACAAAACTATGACCCGGCCAATAACATCTGGCTGTCGAGCCTGATCGCATCGCTACCGATCCTCTTTTTCTTCTTTGCGCTGATTAAGCTCAAGCTGAAAGGCTACGTCGCCGCCAGCTGGACCGTCGCTATCGCGCTCGCCGTCGCTCTGCTGTTCTACAAAATGCCGGTGGATAACGCCCTGGCATCGGTAGTGTATGGCTTTTTCTACGGCCTGTGGCCAATTGCCTGGATCATCATCGCCGCCGTTTTCGTCTACAAAATTTCGGTGAAAACCGGGCAGTTCGACATCATCCGATCATCAATACTGTCGATTACGCCCGACCAGCGTTTGCAGATGCTGATCGTCGGCTTCTCCTTCGGCGCCTTTTTGGAAGGGGCCGCGGGCTTTGGCGCACCGGTGGCGATTACCGCAGCGCTGTTGGTCGGTTTAGGCTTCAACCCGCTGTATGCCGCGGGCCTGTGCCTGATCGTCAACACCGCACCCGTGGCCTTTGGCGCGATGGGGATTCCGATTCTGGTCGCCGGGCAGGTCACCGGTCTGGATAGCTTTGAGATTGGCCAGATGGTTGGCCGCCAGCTGCCGTTCCTGACCATTATCGTGCTGTTCTGGATCATGGCGATTATGGACGGCTGGCGCGGTGTCAAAGAAACCTGGCCTGCGGTAATGGTCGCAGGTGGTTCATTCGCCATTGCCCAGTATCTGAGCTCTAACTTTATTGGCCCGGAGCTGCCGGACATTATCTCTTCGCTGGTTTCTCTGGTGTGCCTGACGCTGTTCCTGAAACGCTGGCAGCCGGTACGTATTTTCCGCTTTGGCGATATGGGCGCATCGCAGGTCGATCAGACGCTGGCGCGTACCAACTACACTGCCGGGCAGATTGTTCGCGCCTGGTCGCCGTTCCTGTTCCTGACCGCCACCGTTACGCTGTGGAGTATTCCGCCGTTTAAAGCGCTGTTCGCGCCGGGCGGTGCGATGTATGAGTTTGTGATTAATATTCCGGTTCCGTTCCTCGACAAACTGGTGGCCCGTATGCCGCCTGTTGTGAGCGAAGCCACGGCCTACGCGGCGGTCTATAAGTTCGACTGGCTGTCGGCTACAGGTACCGCCATTCTGTTTGCGGCGCTGCTCTCTATCGTCTGGCTGCGCATGAAGCCGAAAGACGCTATCAGCACTTTCGGTACCACGCTGAAAGAACTGGCGCTGCCGATTTACTCTATCGGGATGGTGCTGGCGTTCGCGTTTATCTCGAACTACTCCGGCCTCTCTTCAACGCTGGCACTGGCATTAGCGCATACCGGTCATGCGTTTACCTTCTTCTCGCCATTCCTTGGCTGGCTGGGCGTATTCCTGACCGGTTCAGATACCTCATCAAACGCGCTGTTTGCCGCATTGCAGGCCACCGCCGCGCAGCAGATTGGCGTCTCTGACGTGCTGCTGGTTGCCGCCAATACCACCGGCGGCGTCACCGGCAAGATGATTTCACCGCAGTCCATCGCCATTGCCTGTGCGGCGGTAGGTCTGGTCGGCAAAGAGTCTGATCTGTTCCGCTTTACCGTGAAACACAGCCTGATATTCACCTGCATGGTGGGCGTAATTACTACGCTTCAGGCCTATGTCTTAACCTGGATGATCCCATGATAGTGATGCCCAGACGCCTGTCCGACGAGATTGCTTCTCGCGTGCGGGCGCTGATTGAAGAACAACAGCTGGAAGCGGGCATGAAATTGCCCGCCGAACGCCAGCTGGCAGCCCAGCTCGGCGTGTCGCGCAATTCTCTGCGCGAAGCGCTGGCAACGCTGGTCAGTGAAGGCGTGCTGCTCAGCCGTCGCGGCGGCGGCACGTTTGTGCGCTGGCCACATGAAGCGTGGTCAGAGCAAAACATCGTTCAGCCGCTGAAAACGCTGCTGGCCGATGACCCGGATTACAGCTTCGATATTCTGGAAGCGCGCCACGCCATTGAGGGCAGCACTGCCTGGCACGCCGCCATGCGTGCAACGGATGCCGATAAAGAGAAAATCGCCCTTTGCTTTGAAGCGACGCTCAGTGAAGACCCGGACCTCGCCTCGCAGGCCGACGTCCGTTTTCATCTGGCGATTGCCGAAGCCTCGCACAACGTCGTGCTGCTGCAAACCATGCGCGGATTCTTCGATTTGCTGCAATCCTCAGTCAAACAGAGCCGTCAGCGCATGTATCTGGTGCCGCCGGTCTTTGCCCGCCTGACCGAACAACATCAGGCCATTCTTGATGCCATTGTGGCCGGTGACGCCGAAGGCGCACGCCAGGCGATGATGGCCCATTTAGGTTTCGTTCACACCACCATTAAACGTTTTGATGAAGATCTGGCTCGCCAGGCACGCATCACCCGCCTGCCCGACGACCACGCTGAAAATTCCAGGGAGAAAAAAGCATGATTATTTCAGCCGCGAGTGACTACCGTGCCGCCGCCGAGCGCATTCTGCCGCCGTTCCTGTTCCACTACATCGACGGCGGCGCGTATGCGGAATATACCCTGCGCCGCAACGTGGAAGATTTATCTCAGGTTGCCCTGCGCCAGCGCGTGCTGAAGAACATGGCCGACCTCAGCCTGGAAACCACGCTGTTTAAGGAAAAACTCTCCATGCCGGTCGCCCTTGCGCCGGTGGGCCTGTGCGGCATGTACGCACGTCGCGGCGAAGTACAGGCTGCGGCAGCTGCCGATGCTCACGGTATTCCGTTTACGCTCTCTACCGTGTCCGTTTGCCCCATTGAAGAGGTCGCGCCAACCATCAAGCGCCCAATGTGGTTCCAGCTGTACGTGCTGCGCGACCGGGGTTTTATGCGTAACGCGCTGGAACGCGCAAAGGCGGCGGGTTGCTCCACGCTGGTGTTTACGGTTGATATGCCGACGCCGGGCGCGCGTTACCGCGATGCCCACTCGGGCATGAGCGGCCCGAATGCCGCGATGCGTCGCTACTGGCAGGCGGTAACCCATCCGCAATGGGCATGGGATGTCGGCCTGAACGGGCGTCCGCACGATCTGGGTAACATCTCCGCCTACCTCGGCAAACCAACCGGGCTGGAGGATTACATCGGCTGGCTGGCGAATAACTTCGATCCGTCGATTTCGTGGAAAGACCTGGAATGGATCCGTGAATTCTGGGATGGCCCGATGGTGATCAAAGGGATCCTCGATCCGGAAGATGCGCGCGATGCGGTACGCTTTGGCGCGGACGGGATTGTGGTCTCCAACCACGGTGGCCGCCAGCTGGATGGCGTGCTTTCTTCTGCCCGCGCGCTGCCAGCGATTGCCGATGCCGTAAAAGGCGATATCGCGATTCTGGCGGATAGCGGCATTCGTAATGGGCTGGACGTGGTGCGTATGATTGCGCTGGGCGCAGATACCGTACTGCTGGGCCGCGCCTATCTTTATGCGCTGGCAACGGCGGGCCAGGCGGGCGTGGCGAATCTGCTGAGCCTGATTGAAAAAGAGATGAAGGTGGCGATGACGCTGACGGGTGCGAAAACGATTAGTGAAATCAGCCGCGATTCCCTGGTGCAGGAGTTGGGTAAAACCTTGCCTGCGGCGCTGGCGCCACTGGCGAAGGGGAATGCGGCGTAGGCCCCTCACCCCGGCCCTCTCCCACAGGGAGAGGGAGAAAACCCTCACCCTGCACTATCTGTCCCCTCTCCCTCAGGGAGAGGGTTAGGGTGAGGGTGACGTTATTTTCTGCTATGCTGCCCCCGCACTTAAGGGGGCAGCATGCTTAACATCGTTTTATTCGAACCAGAAATCCCGCCAAATACCGGCAATATCATCCGCCTTTGCGCCAATACCGGCTTTCGTCTGCATATCATCGAACCGATGGGTTTTACCTGGGACGATAAGCGTCTGCGCCGCGCGGGGCTGGATTATCACGAATTTACCGCCGTCACGCGTTATCAAAACTACGACGTGTTTTTTGAGGCAGAGAAACCCCAGCGACTGTTTGCTCTGACCACCAAAGGCACGCCTGCACACAGTGCGGTAAGCTATCAGGATGGCGACTATCTGATGTTTGGCCCGGAAACGCGCGGCCTGCCAGCGTCTATTCTGGATGCCCTGCCGCCGGAACAAAAAATTCGGATTCCCATGATGCCGGACAGTCGCAGCATGAACCTGTCAAATGCGGTGTCGGTGGTGGTGTATGAAGCGTGGCGCCAACTGGGATATCCGGGCGCCATTTTACGAGGTTAAATTAAATCCCGTCGCCATACTCAAACGTATGGTGAATGCCGTTGAAGTGCTGGTCCATATCCATCGACGGCTTATCGCTGTCTGGCTTACCGACAATACGTGCCGGTACGCCTGCGGCGGTCGTGTGCGGTGGCACAGGTTGCAGAACCACAGAGCCTGCGCCAATTTTCGCGCCGCGCCCGACTTCAATATTGCCGAGGATTTTCGCGCCCGCGCCAATCATCACGCCTTCGCGGATTTTCGGATGACGATCGCCGCTGGTTTTCCCGGTACCGCCCAGGGTGACCGATTGCAGAATCGAGACGTCGTTCTCAATCACCGCCGTTTCACCCACGACGATCCCGGTGGCGTGGTCGAGCATGATACCACGGCCGATTTTCGCGGCCGGGTGGATATCGACCTGGAACGTCACAGAGACCTGATTTTGCAGGAAAATCGCCAAAGCGCGACGCCCCTGCAACCACAGCCAGTGGCCGATACGGTAGGCCTGCAACGCATGAAAACCTTTCAGATAAAGCAGCGGCGTCGAGTATTTATCTACCGCCGGGTCGCGCGTACGCACCGCCTGAATATCACAGGCCGCAGAGGCGATCATTTCCGGGTCAGCCGCGTAGGCTTCTTCAACCACTTCGCGAATGGCGATAGCAGGCATAATCGGCGACGCCAGTTTATTGGCTAACATGTAGCTGAGGGCGCTGCCGAGATTTTCATGCTTGAGTAGCGTCGCGTGATAAAAGCTGGCCAGCATCGGCTCACAATCGGCCAGTGCCCGGGCTTCAGCTTTAATGTTGTTCCAGACAATCTCCAGTTCTTCACACGACATTGCATACTCCAGACGATGATGAATGACCGGCCAGTTCTGTGCCAGCCGGGTCATTTGAGGTGACAAAGGTTTCCTGTATTTACTTGCCGCTGCGTTCGTCCTTGCGAGCACGACCTAATAACGTCAATGCTGCCTCGCGCGCGCTTTTTCCGCAATATAATACCTGATAAATTTCCTCGGTTATTGGCATTTCGACACCCACACGGTGCGCCAATTCGCGAACTTCTTTGGTATTACGGTAACCTTCGACCACCTGGCCGATTTTATCCTGCGCATCCTGAACGTCTGCACCCTGGCCGAGCGCCATGCCGAAACGTCGGTTACGCGACTGGTTGTCAGTACAGGTCAGCACCAGATCGCCCAGCCCCGCCATCCCCATAAAGGTGACCGGATCGGCGCCCAGTGCCGCCCCCAGACGTGACATTTCGGTCAGGCCACGGGTGATCAGCGCCGTACGGGCATTTGCGCCAAAACCGATACCGTCGGAGATACCCGCGCCAATGGCAATGACGTTCTTCACCGCGCCGCCCAGCTGCACGCCGATAAAATCAGGGTTGCTGTAAACGCGGAAGCTTTTGCCGCAGTGCAGCAGTTGCTGTAAATCGTCGGCAAAGACCGGGTCGGTTGATGCCAGGGAGATCGCGGTCGGCAAGCCTGCCGCCAGCTCTTTGGCAAACGTCGGCCCGGAGATAACCGCCAGCGGGATATCATCGCCAAGGGCTTCTCGCGCCACATCCTGCAACAGACGCCCCGTTTCCGCTTCCAGCCCTTTCGTCGCCCACACCACGCGCGCATCGCTGCGCATCAGCGGTTTCATCTGGCGCAGCACCAGGCCGAAGACGTGACTCGGCACCACCACCAGCACATTGCGGCTGGCGGCCAGCGCCGTCGCGAGATCGCTTTCGAGGTGCAGAGAATCCGGGAAGGGAACATCGGGAAGAAACGCCACGTTGCAGCGGTCACGCTGTAAGGTCGCGATATGTTCAGGATCGTGGCCCCAGAGTACGACCTGGTGGCCGTTTCTTGCCAGTGTGATGGCAAGAGCGGTGCCGTACGAGCCGGCACCGATCACAGTCATTGAAGCATTAAGTGCGTTCATCAGGCATCCTGATGTTGTTCTGCACCTTCGCCGGACTGCTGCTGCAAATAGTTCATGAACAGCGCATCAAAGTTAACCGGCGCAAGGTTCAGCTGCGGGAAAGTCCCACGGGAAACCAGGCTGGTGATGCATTCACGCGCATACGGGAACAGGATGTTCGGGCAGTATGCACCCAGGCAGTGCGCCATCTGAGTACCTTCGATACCTTCGATGGAGAAAATACCGCCCTGCTGAACTTCACACAGGAAGCCCGTTTCTTCGCCCAGCGTCGCCGTTACGGTGACACGCAGCACCACTTCAAACACGCCTTCCGCCAGTTGGTTGGAAGCCGTATCAAGATCAAGTTTAACCTCTGGTTGCCAATCTTTCTGGAAAACGTGCGGCGCATTTGGCGCTTCGAAAGATACGTCCTTGGTGTAGATACGCTGGATCTGGAAATTCATTTCAGTATTGTTTTGCTCAGACATGTGTAAAAACCCTTTCGTGTTGTCCTTAAAATACGCGTTATTCTTCAGGCCGATACGTGTCGGCGTGACGCTCACGCAAATGCGTTATCACAGCAGGGGATCAAGTCCACCACGTGCATCAAGCGCATACAAGTCATCACAGCCGCCAATGTGCTGTGCATCAATAAAAATCTGCGGAACCGTCGTGCGGCCACTGCGCTTAATCATCTCTTCGCGTTTTTCCGCGTCGCCATCGATCGGCAGCTCCTGGAAGGTCACGCCTTTGCTGCTCAGCAATGCTTTTGCGCGATGGCAGAACGGGCAGGTCGCTTTGGTATAGATTTCGATAGTAGCCATGACAATTATCCTTACTTACCGCGAACTAAAGGAAGATTTTCGCCGCTCCAGCCTGCAATGCCTTCTTTCAGCACATAAACCTGCTCAAAGCCCGCTTTGAGCAGCGCGTTTGCTGATTCCTGAGCCTGCATGCCAGAAGCATCGGTGACGATCACCGGCTTATTCTTGTGCTTGTCTAACTCACCCACGTTGTTGGCTTTCACTTCCGCCGGCAGCAGGTTGATAGAGCCTGCGATGTGGCCTTTACGGAAATCATCGCGCTGACGCAGGTCGACAACCACCGCGTCTTCTTTGTTGATAAGACGTGTAGCTTCACCACGGGTAATCACTTTAACTTTAGACGCCAGGCCTTTGAAGGTGGTGAACAGAACGGCCACCAGTAAGGCGATCCATGCGATGCTCAGCACAGGGTGACGGCTAACAAATTGCATAATTTCTTGCATGGGGGGTAACGACTCCCGACTTAATGATTAAAAAACCAGGGAAGGAGTATACCTGTGCAGTGGAGCAAATACAGCCAGGCCGCGCGATGTAATGCATTTTCTGCGGCGTACTCCGGAAAAAATGCCACAAAAGCGCCCTTTCATTGCTTAATCCTTCCTCTTTTTTTGATCTTCAGTGGCTGTTTGATCGATTCAGCTGTAGTAAAATTACGCAAAATTTTTTATCTCCTTCGAGCATGAGGTTGTCGCAATGTCGGTTTCTAAAAAACCTATGGTACTGGTAATCCTTGATGGCTACGGCTATCGCGAAGAAAGCCAGGATAACGCTATCTTCAGCGCAAAAACCCCTGTCATGGACGCCCTGTGGGCCAAACGTCCTCACACCCTGATCGACGCATCCGGTCTGGAAGTTGGCCTGCCGGATCGCCAGATGGGCAACTCCGAAGTCGGTCACGTTAACCTGGGCGCAGGCCGTATCGTGTATCAGGACCTGACCCGTCTCGACGTGGAAATTAAAGAACGCACCTTCTTCGCTAACCCGGTTCTGTGCGGCGCAGTCGATAAAGCCGCGAAAGCAGGCAAAGCCGTGCACATCATGGGGCTGCTCTCTGCGGGCGGCGTTCACAGCCACGAAGATCACATCCTGGCGATGGTTGAACTGGCCGCTGAACGCGGTGCGGAAAAAATCTATCTGCACGCTTTCCTGGATGGCCGCGATACGCCGCCGCGCAGCGCTGAAGGTTCACTGAAAAAATTTGAAGACAAATTTGCGGCGCTGGGCAAAGGCCGCGTGGCGTCCATCATTGGCCGTTACTACGCCATGGACCGCGACAACCGTTGGGATCGCGTTGAACAAGCTTACAACCTGATGACCCAGGCCAAAGGCGAGTTCCAGTTCGACACCGCAGTAGAAGGCCTGCAGGCTGCCTACGCGCGTGATGAAAACGATGAATTCGTGAAAGCGACCGTTATCCGTGCCGCAGGCCAGGCCGATGCCGCAATGGAAGACGGCGATGCGCTGATTTTCATGAACTTCCGTGCTGACCGTGCGCGTGAAATCACCCGCGCCTTCGTAAACGCTGATTTCGACGGTTTCAAACGTCAGAAAGAAGTGAAACTGGGCGACTTCATCCAGCTGACCGAATACGCTGCCGACATCAAAGCACCGTGCGCTTACCCGCCGGCGTCTCTGGCAAATACCTTCGGCGAGTGGATGGCGAAAAACGACAAAACCCAGCTGCGCATCTCCGAAACCGAGAAATACGCACACGTCACCTTCTTCTTTAACGGCGGTGTAGAAGAACCGTTCAAAGGTGAAGACCGCATTCTGATCAACTCGCCGAAAGTGGCGACCTACGATCTGCAGCCGGAAATGAGCTCCGAAGAGCTGACCGAAAAACTGGTCGCGGCAATCAAGAGCGGTAAATACGACACCATCATCTGTAACTACCCGAACGGCGACATGGTCGGCCACACCGGCGTGATGGATGCGGCAATCAAAGCCGTTGAAGCACTGGATAATTGTGTGGATCAGGTCACCAAAGCGGTTGAATCCGTTGGCGGCCAGCTGCTGATCACCGCAGACCACGGTAACGCTGAACAGATGCGTGACCCGTCTACCGGTCAGGCACACACCGCGCACACCAACCTGCCGGTTCCGCTGATCTACGTTGGCGAGAAAAATCTGAAAGCTGTCGATGGCGGCAAGCTTTCCGATATCGCGCCGACCATGCTGACGCTGATGGGCATGGAAATCCCGCAAGAGATGACTGGTAAGCCGCTGTTCATCGTGGAATAATCCCTCCCCATGAGGGGAAAGGCGATTTTTGTACTTAAAGGGGCCGTGGTTACGCTGCGGTCCACGTTATACGCCAGCGCACTCAGCGCTGGCGTATTGCTGTGCGCGTCATCTGCCCACGCCGACGATCGCACACAGCTGCAATCTATTCAGGCCGATATTGCCGCTAAAGAGCGCGCAGTACGCCAGCAACAACAGCAACGTTCCTCTCTGCTCGCCCAGTTGAAAGCGCAGGATCAGGCCATCGCCGCCGCCGCGCGTCAGCTTCGCGAAACGCAAGCTACGCTGACGCAGCTCAATAAGCAAATCGACGAAATGAACGCCTCGATTGCGAAGCTGGAAGCGCAGCGCGCCACGCAGGAGCGCAATCTTGCCGCTCAGCTCGATGCCGCGTTCCGCCAGGGTGAACACACCGGTATTCAGCTCATTCTCAGCGGCGAAGAGAGCCAGCGCGGCCAGCGCTTACAGGCTTACTTCGGCTACCTCAACCAGGCGCGCCAGGAGACCATCGCCGAGCTGAAACAGACGCGCGAGCAGGTCACCGCGCAGAAAGCCGAGCTGGAAGAGAAACAAAGCCAACAGCAAACCCTGCTGTATGAACAAAAAGCGCAGCAGGCGAAGCTTGAGCAGGCGCGCAGCGAACGACAGAAAACCATCGCCGGGCTGGAGTCTTCCATCCAGCAGGGCCAGCAGCAGTTAAGCGAACTGCGTGCGAACGAATCCCGTCTGCGTAACAGCATCGCCCGCGCGGCGGCGGCTGCCAAAGCGCGCGCCGAACGTGAAGCCCGTGAAGCCGATGCGGTTCGCGACCGTCAGAAAGAAGCCACCAGCAAAGGCAAAACCTACAAACCTACCGAAAGCGAACGCTCGCTGATGTCGCGTACCGGTGGCCTCGGCGCACCGCGCGGTCAGGCCTACTGGCCGGTTCGCGGCTCTACGCTGCACCGCTATGGCGAACAGTTGCAGGGTGAGCTTCGCTGGAAAGGGATGGTCATTAGCGCCTCGGAAGGTACTGAGGTTAAAGCCATCGCCGATGGCCGCGTGATCCTCGCCGACTGGTTGCAGGGCTACGGTTTGGTCGTGGTGGTTGAGCACGGGAAAGGCGATATGAGTCTTTACGGCTATAATCAGAGTGCGCTGGTCAGCGTAGGTACGCAGGTTCGCGCCGGACAGCCGATTGCGCTGGTTGGTAACAGCGGAGGTCAGGGCCGACCGTCGCTCTATTTCGAAATTCGCCGCCAGGGTCAGGCGGTCAATCCACTACCGTGGTTGGGAAGATAAGTTTGCTTCAATTTCGCAGGATCCTTCTTCTTGGCGCCCTCACCTTAGCGGCGCCAGTCTTTGCGGGGAAGCTGGCGATTGTCATTGATGATTTTGGCTATCGTCCGCACAACGAAAATCAGGTGCTGGCGATGCCGTCAGCCGTCTCCGTCGCCGTTCTCCCCAATGCGCCGTATGCCCATGAAATGGCCACCAAAGCGCATAACAGCGGGCATGAAGTGCTCATTCATCTGCCGATGGCGCCGCTCAGCAAGCAGCCGCTGGAAAGAGACACGCTGCGCCCGGAAATGAGCAGTGATGAAATCGAACGCATCATTCGCGAAGCGGTAAACAAAGTGCCGTATGCCGTGGGATTGAATAACCATATGGGCAGCGCGATGACCTCGAGCCTGTTCGGCATGCAGAAAGTGATGCAGGCGCTGAGCCGCTATAACCTTTATTTCCTCGATAGCATGACCATTGGCAACAGCCAGGCGATGCGCGCCGCCAGCGGCACGGGCGTGAAGGTAATTAAACGCAAAGTGTTCCTCGACGATACGCAGAACGAAGCCGATATTCGTCGTCAGTTTAACCGGGCGGTAGAAGTGGCACGCCGTAATGGTTCGGCGATTGCGATTGGTCACCCGCATCCGTCGACCGTACGTGTATTGCAGCAGATGCTGCCCACATTGCCGTCGGATATCACCCTGGTACGCCCGAGCGATCTGCTTAACGAACCACAGGTGGACACCTCCACGCCAAATCTGACGCCACCGAAAGGCACAACGCCAGACGCACCGCGCAATCCGTTCCGCGGCGTGAAGCTGTGTAAAACGAAGAAAGCGCCGGAACCGGTTTATGCCACCCAGTTCTTTACCGTGATGGCGGACAGCATCAGCAACAGTACCGTGATGCAGTACCTGCGGCTACAGTGGCAGGGTTGGGATAAGCCGTAACCTGCGAAATGCCCGGTGGCGCTGCGCTTACCGGGCCTAATGATCTCGCTGAACATTAACGCAGGCTAAGCGCCTTACGTGCCAGCCTGCGGCTCGCCAGACCGCGATCCTGCCAGCTGTATAACCGCACCGACCACAGCAGCACCTGATACGCCATCTTCGGGCTACGTACGTTAGCCACCATCCGTTTATACATTCCGGACGCAAATATCTCAGCAATCATCATTTTACGCGTAATTGAATCGTGCTCTTTACGCACCGCATGACAAACACGTAATGCTTCATAGGTTATTTGCTGATAAAACTCGGGATACATCTTAATTTTATCCGCATAATCACGATTTAATTTATCCAGCAGGCGGGTAATTTTAATGTAATGACGTTGATAGGAAAGGTTTTTACGCCCGGTACGTTTTTTACGGCTCACCGAAACATCATGCAGGAAATATTTATATAATGATTCTTCGGTATATCGCGCGCGCGTGGCGTTATACATAAACTCCGTAGACCAGAGAATATCCTGGTGGTGTAATCCCGGTACAAATTTTAGATTACATTGCTTAAT
Organism: Pseudocitrobacter sp. 2023LY-00077; assembly: GCF_055796175.1. NCBI lineage: Bacteria > Pseudomonadati > Pseudomonadota > Gammaproteobacteria > Enterobacterales > Enterobacteriaceae > Pseudocitrobacter > Pseudocitrobacter sp. 2023LY-00077. The sequence goes on from NZ_JBSPEI010000003.1 coordinate 274,377, forward strand.
TAATTCATGACGATAAACGCCCATCCAGACCACGTGCGTCCAGCGACGGCTGGCTAACGCCATACGCAGCCACTCCGGGCCGCTCATCACGCCGGTTGAGCGGATGCGTTCCTGCGGGATGGATTGCCAGGTTTTGCCCGTCTCGCGTTCACACCAGTCGGCATTGCACTGAGCGACATCGAGATTATCCTGCAACGCCATGGTCATCAGCGTTTCATACAGTTGTGGATAGGTAATATCATCGGCATCCACAAACGCGATGTACTCACCGTGGGCCAGCTCCAGACCCCGATTTCGGGCAACCGATGCCCCGGCGTTGGCCTGATGAACCAAACGAACCTGTGGGTAATTCTCGGCATAATACGTTGCGATATCGACAGAATTATCCGTAGAGCCGTCATTCACAATGATAATTTCCAGCGCCGTCCAGGTTTGCGCCAGCAGCGATTCCATACAGGCTTTAAATGCATCGCCTGCGTTATAAAGTGGGATGATGACACTGAGTGTCCCTGGGCTATTCATCTTTTTCATTACCTGATCACCTTAACGTGTAGGTTACGTTGTACCCTTCTCACCTTAAGAATTAATTAAGTGCGAAAGATATTTCGGCGTCATTCCTTCGATCCGGCGAAGTTTATTTTTATAAACAGAAATTAGCGTGCAACAGAGGGATTTGTAATGAAATAAGACTAACGCCAGAATACGAAACATTTATGACAATGACAAAGTTTTACATATATCAGGCGATTTTAAGATTAACTTCAGGAAATACGCCTCATGCCTGAAGAGACATGAGGCGATGAGCCTTATTCCCAGCTCAGAATGACTTTACCAGACTGGCCGGAACGCATTGCGTCGAAGCCTTTCTGGAAATCATCAATGCCGTAGTGGTGGGTGATAATCGGCGTTAAATCCAGGCCAGACTGAATGAGTGCCGCCATCTTGTACCAGGTTTCGAACATTTCGCGGCCATAAATCCCTTTGATAAACAGCCCCTTGAAGATGACTTTGGTCCAGTCGATCGACATATCAGACGGCGGAATACCCAGCATCGCAATACGCCCGCCGTGGTTCATGGTGTCGAGCATGGTGCGGAAGGCCGCTGGCGCGCCAGACATTTCCAGGCCGACATCAAAGCCTTCAGTCATACCGAGTTCAGCCATCACGTCGGTCAGGCTCTCTTTGGAGACGTTTACCGCGCGAGTGACGCCCATTTTACGCGCCAGATCGAGACGGTATTCATTCACATCGGTGATAACAACATTGCGCGCGCCGACGTGTTTCGCGACCGCCGCCGCCATCACGCCAATCGGGCCTGCGCCAGACACCAGCACATCTTCGCCGACCAGGTCGAAAGAGAGCGCCGTGTGTACCGCGTTGCCGAACGGGTCAAAAATAGAGGCTAAATCATCGGAAATGTTATCCGGAATTTTGAAGGCGTTAAACGCCGGGATCACCAGATATTCCGCGAAACAGCCCGGACGATTCACGCCCACGCCAATGGTGTTGCGGCACAGGTGCGTGCGGCCGCCACGGCAGTTACGGCAGTGGCCGCAGGTAATATGGCCTTCACCGGAAACGCGGTCGCCAATTTTAAAGCCTTTCACTTCCTGACCAATGCCGACCACTTCGCCGACATATTCATGACCGACCACCATCGGAACCGGGATGGTTTTCTGCGACCATTCATCCCAGTTATAAATGTGCACATCCGTACCGCAAATCGCCGTTTTACGGATTTTAATCAGCAGATCGTTATGGCCCACGTCCGGTTTCGGCACGTCGGTCATCCAGATCCCCTCTTCCGCTTTCAGTTTCGACAACGCTTTCATCTGGCTTCCTCAGGCAATCACGCTCAGTTGTTTACCAATGCGGATAAAGGCTTCCACCGCACGTTCGATTTGTTCAGGGGAGTGTGCCGCCGACATCTGGGTGCGAATGCGCGCCTGACCTTTCGGCACCACCGGATAGAAGAAACCGGTCACGTAGATCCCCTCTTTTTGCAGCAGACGGGCGAAATCCTGCGCCACAACCGCATCGCCCAGCATCACCGGGATAATGGCGTGATCGGCACCCGCCAGAGTAAACCCTGCGGCGCTCATTTTTTCACGGAACAGGCGGGCGTTAGACCACAGGCGATCGCGCAGTTCAGCGCCGGAAGCAACCATTTCCAGCACTTTGATAGAAGCCGAGACAATCGCCGGGGCCAGCGAGTTGGAGAACAGATACGGGCGGGAGCGCTGGCGCAGCCACTCAACCACTTCTTTGCGTGCCGCAGTGTAACCACCGGATGCGCCGCCGAGCGCTTTGCCCAGCGTGCCGGTGATAATGTCCACGCGGCCCATCACGTCGCAATATTCATGGGAACCACGGCCGTTTTCACCGACAAAACCGACGGCGTGGGAGTCATCGACCATCACCAGCGCATCGTACTTATCGGCCAGGTCGCAGACGCCTTTCAGGTTGGCAATCACGCCGTCCATCGAGAACACGCCGTCGGTGGCGATCAGTACGTGGCGTGCCCCGGCGTCACGCGCCTCTTTCAGACGCGCTTCCAGTTCTTGCATGTCGTTGTTGGCGTAGCGGAAACGCTTCGCTTTACACAGACGCACACCGTCAATGATGGAGGCGTGGTTCAGGGCGTCGGAGATAATCGCATCTTCCGGCCCCAGCAGCGTTTCAAACAGACCGCCGTTGGCGTCAAAACAGGAGGAATAGAGAATTGCGTCTTCCATACCAAGGAATTCCGCCAGTTTCTGCTCCAGCACTTTGTGGTTATCCTGGGTGCCGCAGATAAAGCGCACAGACGCCATACCAAAACCGTGGCTGTCGAGACCCGCTTTCGCGGCGGCAATCAGCGCCGGATGGTTCGCCAGGCCAAGATAGTTATTGGCGCAGAAGTTAATCACGTGGCTGCCATCGCCCACGGTGATATCCGCCTGCTGAGCTGACGTGATAATACGCTCTTCTTTAAACAACCCTTCCGCGCGGGCGGTATCCAGGTCACCGGCTAACTGTTTGTAAAAATCACCACGCATTGCAACTCTCCAGATTCGGCAAATGTCGGCACATATTACCTAAAGCTATACGTATGTACGAGATGACGCAGCACCAGTTACATTTTTTGTAGCATAAATCACGCGTCACACGGGGCTTTGATGGCGAAAGGCTGAAGGCGGGTCGATGTGATGTTATGATAAGAGTCATTAGCGCCCTGGATTGTCCAGGGTACTCACATTTCAAAGGTTACAGTTATGATCATCGTTACCGGCGGCGCTGGCTTTATCGGCAGCAACATCGTTAAAGCGCTCAATGACAAAGGCATCACCGACATTCTGGTGGTAGATAACCTGAAAGACGGCACCAAGTTCGTAAACCTGGTCGACCTGAATATCGCCGACTACATGGATAAAGAAGACTTTCTGATCCAGATTATGGCGGGTGAAGAGTTCGGTGAAATCGAAGCTATCTTCCACGAAGGCGCCTGCTCCTCCACCACCGAGTGGGACGGCAAGTACATGATGGATAACAACTATCAGTACTCTAAAGAGCTGCTGCACTACTGCCTGGAGCGCGAAATTCCGTTCCTGTACGCCTCCTCCGCAGCCACCTACGGCGGTCGCACCAGCGACTTCATCGAATCCCGCGAATATGAGAAACCGCTGAACGTTTACGGCTACTCCAAATTCCTGTTCGACGAATATGTCCGTCAGATCCTGCCAGAAGCAAACTCGCCGATTGTCGGCTTCCGCTACTTCAACGTTTACGGCCCGCGCGAAGGCCATAAAGGCAGCATGGCGAGCGTGGCCTTCCACCTCAACACCCAACTGAACAACGGCGAAAGCCCGAAACTGTTCGAAGGCAGCGATGGCTTCAAACGCGATTTCGTCTACGTGGGCGACGTGGCAGATGTGAACCTGTGGTTCTGGGAAAACCGCGTATCCGGCATCTACAACCTGGGGACCGGTCGCGCAGAATCCTTCCAGGCCGTAGCGGATGCTGCGCTGGCGTATCACAAAAAAGGGACGCTGGAATACATTCCGTTCCCGGAAAAACTGAAAGGTCGCTACCAGGCATTTACTCAGGCTGACCTGACAAACCTGCGTGCTGCTGGCTACGACAAGCCGTTCAAAACCGTCGCTGAAGGTGTGGCGGAATATATGGCCTGGTTGAACCGCGACGCTTAACAATGAATATTTTGGTGATTGGCCCGTCATGGGTAGGCGACATGATGATGTCGCAAAGTCTCTATCGCACGCTCAAGGCGCGCTATCCCCAGGCTATCATTGACGTGATGGCACCCGCGTGGTGCCGTCCGCTTTTAGCACGTATGCCGGAAGTCAACGACGCGATCCCGATGCCGCTTGGGCACGGAGCGCTGGAGTTGGGCGAACGTCGCAGGCTGGGTCACAGCCTGCGTAACCGCCGTTACGATCGCGCGTACGTGCTACCTAATTCGTTTAAATCGGCACTGGTTCCCTTCTTTGCCGGTATTCCGCTGCGTACAGGCTGGCGTGGCGAAATGCGCTACGGCTTGCTCAACGACGCCCGCGTGCTGGATAAAAACGCCTGGCCGCTGATGGTCGAACGCTATGTGGCGCTGGCCTTTGATAAAGGCGTAATGCGCTGCGCAAAAGATTTACCGCAGCCGCTGCTGTGGCCGCAGCTGCATGTGGCCGAAGGCGAGAAATCGCAAATGTGCAACACCTTCACTATCTCCTCTGAACGCCCGATAATTGGCTTCTGCCCTGGCGCAGAGTTCGGCCCGGCAAAGCGCTGGCCGCACTACCATTACGCCGAACTGGCGAAACAGCTGATCGACGAAGGCTATCAAATCGCGTTGTTTGGCTCTGCGAAAGATCATGAAGCCGGCAACGAAATTCTCGCCGCGCTGAGTTCGGAACAACAGGCGTGGTGCCGCAACCTGGCCGGAGAAACCCAGCTGGAGCAGGCTGTGGTCCTGATTGCCGCCTGCAAAGCGGTAGTCACTAATGACTCCGGTTTAATGCACGTCGCCGCGGCCCTGAACCGCCCGCTGGTTGCCCTTTACGGCCCCAGCAGCCCGGATTTCACCCCGCCGCTGTCGAACAAAGCACGCGTCATTCGTCTGATTACCGGCTACCACAAAGTTCGCAAAGGCGATGCCGCAGAAGGCTACCATCAAAGCCTGATCGACATCACGCCAGCCCGTGTGCTGGAAGAGCTGAACGCCCTACTGCTGGACGAGGAAGCCTGACGGATGCGGGTACTGATCGTAAAAACCTCCTCGATGGGCGACGTATTGCATACATTGCCCGCACTGACTGACGCCATGCAGGCATTTCCGGGCATTCGCTTCGACTGGGTGGTCGAAGAGGGGTTCGCGCAGATCCCTTCGTGGCACGAAGCCGTCGAGCGCGTTATCCCGGTGGCCATTCGCCGCTGGCGCAAAGCGTGGTTCTCCGCGCCGATTAAAGCCGAGCGTAAAGCGTTTCGCGAGGCGCTTCAGGCCGTGAAATACGATGCGGTGATTGATGCGCAGGGGCTGGTAAAAAGCGCCGCGCTCGTCACACGGTTGGCGCACGGCATCAAGCACGGCATGGACTGGCAGACCGCCCGCGAACCGCTGGCAAGCCTGTTCTACAACCGTCGCCACCATATCGCCAAACAGCAGCATGCCGTTGAACGCACACGCGAACTGTTTGCCAAAAGTCTGGGATATGCAAAACCGCAAACCCAGGGTGATTATGCGATTGCGCGTCACTTCCTGACGCAAACCGCGACCGAGCCTTACGTCGTATTCCTGCATGCCACCACGCGTGATGACAAACACTGGCCGGAAACGCACTGGCGAGAGTTAATTGGCTTGCTGAAAGAGAGCGGGCTGAAGGTGAAATTGCCGTGGGGCGCACCGCACGAAGAAGCGCGGGCAAAGCGGTTAGCGGAAGGATTTGATTATGTCGAAGTACTGCCGCGTCTGAGCCTCGAAGCCATCGCACATGTGCTGGCTGGCGCAAACTACGTTGTCTCGGTGGACACCGGGCTTAGCCATTTAACGGCGGCGCTGGACCGACCGAATATTACGTTGTATGGCCCAACGGACCCTGGGTTAATTGGTGGTTATGGGAAGAACCAGGTAGCGTGCCGCTCTACCGATCGTGATTTAGCGCATCTGACTGCAAATGCCGTATGGCATGAGATCTCAGCCCTTAAATAAAGGACCTGTATGTTAGCCTCTACAACCGTACCAGGCTGGAAGGGTTATACCCAAAAAACCGCTTCTGTCCTGGAAATCATCACATTTACACTCTGTGCTGTGACATTACTTACCGCGCTAATTAATAATAACTTAAGTATGAAGTTATTTAATATTACCGGGGTTCTGGCCATACTGACGTTAATCGCAAGGGGAAAAGCGGCCACGCTAACAGGCAAAGCCTGCATTCTTCCGGCCGCTATCTTACTGATCGGTATCGTAGATGTTATCTGGTATTCCATGTTCAAGATGGATAACTCACCCTTTCGGGCCACGTATCACAGCTATCTGAACACCGCGAAAATCTTTCTGTTCGGGACATTTATTGTTCTGCTGGCATCGACATCAAAATTTAAAGTTAAGAAAAATGCGCTGCTTTATCTCTTTTACGCGGTGTCATTTATTATTTTTGGCTATGCCGCCTGGCTGAAATTTAATGCCGGTATGGCGCGAATCGATTTCGGTATCGGCACGGCAACGGGTGCGGCCTACTCCATCATGCTGATTGGCATTGTCAGCGCGATATCTATTCTCTATGTAGAGAAAAGCCATCCTCTGCTATTTCTGCTTAATACTGCCGCAATCTTCACTGCGCTGATCTTCACGCAAACTCGCTCTGCGGTGCTGCTGTTCCCGGTTATATGCGCCATCACGCTGGTGCTTTACTTGAGTAAGGCACCCAAAAAGCTCTTTTTATCGGTGATAACGTTCCTCACTTTACTCGTTGTCCTGAGCTTTATCTTCAGTAAGCCGATTTCTCAACGCTATGAAAGTGCAATGCACGATATTGAGAAATACCAGACCAAAAACAACAGCCAGTCTTCGTTAGGCGCTCGTCTGGCGATGTATCAGGTTGGGTTTGATATTTTTGAAGATGCGCCGCTGGCCTGGCGAAGCGCTGAAGAACGTGCGCAGAGCGCGAAGGGGTTAGTTGCCAGGGATAAATCGCTGATGGGTGTAATGCCCTTCCTCAATGTACATTTACATAATGAATTCATTGAGGCGGGATCGTTAAAAGGGCTGGCGGGAGTGTTATCTACGCTACTGTTCTATGCTGGGTTATTCTATGCCGTCTACTACTACCGTTCGCTCGGTCTGTTTGCATTTACCCTGGCCATTATTGGCCTGGGATTAAGCGATGTCCTGATCTGGTCGCGAAGCATACCAATAATTATTATCTGCGGTACCACGGTACTGCTCTTCTTCCAGAGCCAGCGTGAATTACCCGCCAGACCAGAAGTATAAAATCGCCAAAAAAAAGTGAGCCATAATGGCTCACTTTTTTATTGGAACAACCGTTTTAAAGCATCCAACAAGACCGTCTCTTTGATATCGTATGCGCTACAGGTCGGCGATATCACCTGCTGCGCCCGTAGATTATTCGGTGCCCAAATGATCGGCGACGGATAATCTTCATGCCTTGCTTTCGGGTAGAAGGCCAGCGTTGGCCGGTCATAAGCAGAAGCAATATGGACCAGGGCGGTATCAACGGAGATAACGTACTGACAATATTTAGTCAGTGCGACGGCATGGATGAAATCTTTAAACGGCAGCGTCTCGAAATCCTTAATCGGGATCAGCGGGAGATCTTTTGGGTGCCCCGTATAAATAATTCGCAGCTCCGGATGATTCTCTTTTAACCAGCTATCGATGAGCTGAATTTGCTGAGTCGACATTCGGCAAATTTTCTTTGCCCCGATGGGATTAACAATCACCACCTTTGAATCGCCGACAAAGTCTTGTAACTGCTGTTCCACATCAGCGGGAAGCGGCAAATCATAACGCTCATCGTATTGAACGCCTTCGCCAAAAAGATGCTCACAGATAACGCGCGTCCGCGTGGCCATGTGCTCTGTTAACTGCTCATCATGCGGATGATAACTGGAGTAGTAGCGCTTGTACCACTTATCAAAGCCAAGGATATAATGATTTCTTAGCCCTGACAGAAGCAGCGCATGGCCGAAGCTGGGCAGCGTTTCAAAAGGGTCCAGCACAACATCGAATTGATGCCCTGCAAGCTCTCTGCGCAGCTTCAGAACGTCTGGGATACTATTTGAATCTTTGATAAAGAAGTGGGTAATGCCTGGGTTGGCTTTCAAAAATGCATGCCCGACACCACAAGAGATAATAGACAGCTTAATGCCTCGCTCAGCCAGCGCCCGATATAAGGCACTTAAGACAATCAGATCACCAAGCTTACTATTATCATGAATCAGCAAACAGCTTTTGATAGAGTCTGCAGGTAAAAGATTCACACCTTTATGGTTAAAAAGAAAAGAGAGAAAGTTGATTTTAATTTTATTAATTAATAATCTTTTTTTCTTGTGAAATGTTCCAAGGCGCATCTTTTTTACCAGCACATGGTCTAATTAATCAAACTATTCGATATGGCTTTTACGCGTGAACACGCGCATCATCAGATGTGAATTTTTTTTTAGTATCCACGATCTTTTTTGGCGTAGTATCGGCCAGTTCTGAAACTTCAAGAAAAGGGATAATGTCGTAACTGATTGCTGTGTCATCAGACAGATTATAGATCCGCATATCAGGCACATTACGGCTCATAAACTTAAAGAACGGCAATATCTTATGCAGATCTTTACTCAGTTCAGAAGGCATCGGATTATTGCTTTCATCGTAAAAACGCTGACAGGTACCGGTAAGATCGAGTCCGGAACATACAATCCGCGAATAGCACAATGAGTAAGCAATCTGAATCGCCGTATAAGCTACGGTATGGCACGAGCAGTAGCCAATCGCAATATCCTTACAAAAGCCGACGAGACGTCCTCTCTTCGAAAAGGGTACCTTAATCAGTAAATTGCGGTACAAACGCCTCAGCACCGCGAGCTTTACTTTTTTGGCAAATCCGCCTTTCTCCCGCTTATAAAATGCTTTGAGGATATGGCAATTTTCACGCAGATATTTTTTATCCTCTTCTGAGGCCTCTTCATAAACATCCGTATTTACGATTGTAAAGCGGCTACCGCGGCTGAAACGATAGAAATCGTCACGGCGTTGATGCAAAAAACGCGCATCCGTCAAAATGTAGATGAATGGCGCAATATTGTGACTGAGTAAATAGTCTGCAGATCCATTTACCGTGATGACATCTTTACTTTCCAGTATAGAAAGTGGCGTCTTCTTTGATGTTGGGCCTGACAGAAAAATGATCGCATCGTCCGATGTTTTCTGCTCAATCAGGCTCTGAACATCAGCATGTGTAATATATTTAATGTGTTTCATAAAAAACCTGTAGAGATAGGCTACTTTTCGCCGGCAAATGCAGCAAGCTTTAAACTACGATGAACTCCACAAAAACGTATAAAGCATATACAATTAAAACCAGGATTTGTCCACAGTTGAATATATATCCGTATCATTAATAATTTGTCAGTATGTATATTTCTAAAATCATTGATGACACATATAAAAAGTAAAGACTTTACCGGACTTCTTTCCCTTTAAGTCTTCTAATAAAATTACGAAATTTCTTTTTAAAAATCAGACGATAGTAACCTGCATCTTTAACCTCATTAACAATACCATAATGACGTTCAAGATCGATTCGGTCCTTGGCCATGCGCATAGACGAAGGCGATTTACCCGATAAGTCGATAATTCTGACAACGCCATCTTCAATGATAAAGTTGCCTTTATGTGGATCGCCAGAAACCATACCGTGCTGATGTAACCCGGAAATTGACGCTTTGATTTTTTGTTTAAGTTCATCGTCTATTTCAGGAATATCAACCAGTTCAACACCTTCGATATACTCAATCAGCATGATGTAGTAATGCGCAAAGCGTAACGTTTTCTTCTCCGCCAGGAGATAGAAATCGTTAACTGAGTCGAGGCCTTCTTTCCTGACACGCTCGGTTTGTTCGAACAGTTTCTCGTAGTAATCGCCCTTCACCATCGCTTTGAGGAAACGTTCATTCTGCTTAACTTTTGGTGCAAAGATTTTTAAGATCATTTTCCCGTACTGGGTATCGATCAACAAAACCTTAGTATCCTCAATATTACGGAAGACTTTTACAATCTTAATATTGTAGGATAAAAAATCGTTAAACACATCGATGTATTTTTCACCATCTGATTTCGTGAAAACGACATAATCGTTAATGTGATGTTTAATACTCATAATAAACCAAAAGTTAATAAAATATTCAGCGAATGGAATGCTTTCTCAGTAAATAGGAAACGCCAGCAACAAATCCGGAGTAATATTTGTGTTGAACAAGCAGGTGTTTATAGCGTTTTTTCAATTCAACAATAGTCTGTGCATCACGAGGGGGCTGGTCTTTCCACGGTGACACTGCCAGCGCCTGCAAGTAATAACGAACAGATGGATAAACAGCCCATTTATGCCACGGCTTGGTGACACCGGTATAATGGATAAGTACCGTTTCATCAAAAATGGTGTCTTTATATTTTTGATGTGTTCTGTCTTTTAGCTCACTTTTTATTGTATAAATAGTATTAAACTTCCTCGGCAGGAATTTTATTTTCCCTTTGAGCAAAATATTTAATACATCCTGATCAGGGTATTTATAGACAATATTGTCATGATTTTCATGCGTCAGCATTGCCAGAATTCGGTGAGTTAAATCGTTTTTCACCCACTCCTGCAAGTTGGCATAAACCACACCGGAGTTAAAATAGTTTCCCTGAAGTTCAGGGTCTTTCAACCGATCGACCACTTTTTTCTGCATCGAGTCGACATCTTTCACGACTGCTGCAATCGTTCCATTCAGGTCGCACGCGGCCAGCTCATCCAGACGCCCTTTGCAAAAGACATCGGCGTCCAGATAGAGCAGTTTATCCAGTTTGTTGCTAAAGAGTTGGAACGCAAACAGCCGGAAGTACATGGCGCGAGACCAGACTTTTGTTCTTGGTAAACAGTCCAGCCGATCGGCATTAATTAAATATAAACTAATTTTTAGTTTGTATTTCTTTGCTAAGGCTTCAATATTTTCCAGGAAAGAGGCATTGTATTCATCAGCCACAATATGATAATTAATATCAATACTGTTATTAATGACTACTGACGTGATGGATATTCCCACCCAGTCGAGGTAATTCCTGTCTACACCATAAGCAATATTCAATGCATCAATATCAGTACCACTATGAGGTCTATCATCAAAGACTTTATATTCTGATATTTCAATTACGGGAAGTGAGTTCACAGCATCACCTATATATATTTTATTTTGTGATTTTCTTTTTAAAATAAAGAACGTAACTCAAAATACCTTTAACGAATTGCTTCTGATGCAGCTGATGTTTGGCACAGTATCGGTATTGGGCCGCCGTTTTCGGTGCCAGCAGCGCATCATCCTTCCACGGTGAATGATCTTTTGCATTCAGGAAGCAGGCTGAAACCGGATAGTCTCCCCAGAGATGCCACGGTTTCGTGGGGCCGATGTAATGGATAAACACCGTTTTATCATTCACCGGCCTGACAACGGATTTTTTCAGTTCATAGTTGAGACTGTACTGCGTATTAAACTTCGGATCGATAAAGCGCGCTTTACCCACCAACAGCATGTTCAGGACATCCTGATCGAGGTGCGTTATCTTGCTGGTAACTTCCGGGTCCCGCAGCATTTCAATGGCTTTCTTCGATATCTCTTCGGCATTCCAGGCTGCGATATTAATGAGCAGGAAACCGGCATTGAAGTAACCTTCTGCCAGGCCTGGTGTATGCAGAGTTTCCGCTCTCTTACCCCACCAGGCGGTGTTCCCTTCCATGACTACAGCCGCGATCTCATTTTCAGTAAACTGCAAATCGATAAGCTCTTTAATACTTCCTTTGCAGCCGATATCCGCATCCAGATATAAGACTTTTTTAGCTTTCCCTGCAAAATAGTCAGCAATAATGAAGCGAAAATAAGTCGCATAAGTCCAGTTCCTGGTACTCGGAAGTGATTTCAGGGCATCACAGTTGACCAGATAAATAACTATGCGCGCACAGTATTTCTGTGCAAGTTTCGAGAATTTATTACGAACATCTTCTGTCAAAAAATCAGTGAACACATGAAAAGTTAAACTAGTTCCCTGATTCGCTACAAGGATAGATGCGATTGAAATACCACAACCATAGAGAAAATTCTTATCAATCCCGTAGGATATATTGAAAGTTTCGCTAATATTATCAGATAAATAATTATAATCATTTACTGACAATATAACGTCTTTCTCATTGAAGTAAGTTGTTCTCATTAATTACTCATTCAATTCTGTGGAAATATCATCTATTGACATAAAAATTATCATCGGAGCAATTCTATAATTTACGTTTCGATAACTTAGAGACAATATATAAAATATAATACTTCAGACCTTCGAAATAGTTCCCTTGAGATACTTCATGCTTTGCTTTCAATCTAATCACACTGTATGAAGGTGATAGATATCGTTTACATAAAGACCATGGAGAGTTGTTAAAATAGGAATCAAAGCGTTTAGCTTGAAATATCTTATACCATGGTTTACTTGGGGTCACATAATGCATAATCAGAGTGCCATCTATATTTTTCTGCTCAACATCTTCGTTAACACTCAACGTTACTTTATTATTATATTTTGCATCGAGGTAAAGCAGTTTGTCATTTAATAGAATATTTAATACATCCTGATCTGCATATCGAAAAACCTTTCCGCTATTAATCATTGTTAGCGCTTGCCCGGTGATATCACTACCCCTCCAGGCTTCAGTATTGATGAGCATAACGCCGGCATTAAAGTAACAATGAAAGTTAACATTATAACCGAGCTGTTCGACTCTATCTTTCATTTCCTGTGAGTCGGAAATCACCGCGGCGATGGCATTGCCAAAATCAACATGCATAAGTCCCGATATATCACCATGACAAATCACATCACAATCAAGATAAAGAATCGATTCTATTTCTTTATCGATTACCTCGGGAATTAAAAATCGTAAGCATGTTGATAATGGAATACCTAAGACTAATGTATCAGAATTGATGTTGAAATTATCATCAATATAATAAACAGTTATTGATACATTACTTACTTTTAACTTTTTAAAAGAATCTACATCGGCATCAGTAATGCCTGTAGTAATAAGATGAAAATGTAAGTTCGTGTTCTTGTTATTTTCTATAATTGAAAATATAGCCACACCGGCAGGCATTGCAAAGTTATGGTCAAAACATAGCGCGATATGCAATGTCTTGTCCATTTCACTGTCATTGCTAAATAGTGCTTCCTGATGAGAGACAAAGTTATTACGATAGGCTGCAGTATTAATTTCTTGGTTCATCATTAATTTCTTGAATGGCTATCTTTAAAGTGATTTTCTTATTGTCCGCTCACGAATATATTCAGCTTTTTTCTCAGCGCGACTGATCAGATCTTTTTCCTGGATAAGAATCTCCCGCAGCGGCTTAGCAAAATAAACCTTCATAAAGCGGAAGATATCTCTCTGGGTCAAACCGATATTCATCGAAGAAAAATAGAGCCCAATCAGGTCCTTATCGCGCCAACGCAGCGGCACATGGCTGCGCATTTGTGCGCGATGCAGGTCGATAACCGAAATCTTCAGGTTCTCTTCGTGGCCATCAAACGGCAGATGCAGCAGAAAGTGACAGATGTAACAGTCGCGATGGTTAATCCCCGCCAGGTGCATCTTTCTCACCATCGTCGCGACACGGTTGATGATCATCCGTTTTACGCGCGGCTGCGGCGGATTGTTGACCCAATCTGCACAGTAATCTTCCAGACTGATGGTCGGGGTCAGATCTTCGGTGATGATAAACGACACTTTGCGCACCGGGTTCAGACCTTTTTCGCCATAACCCACACCGCACATGGTATCCACGCCGACATCGCGCAATTTATGAATCGCGTTCCACTCTCTGTCTGCGCCGAGCACCGGCATACGCAGGGAAAGCAGGTTTTTCACCACTTCTTTCATCGCGGTGCCGCGGTGCCACTTCAGGAAGTAGCTTTTCCCGGCCAGTTCAAAACGCAGCGTACGGCGCGTTTCCAGCTCTCTGAAAACTTCCCCCTGCAATTTTTTCACCTCTTCAAACGGATCTTTTCCGCGCCAGAGGGTCGCAAGAGGTTCTTTCAACTCAACCATGAACATCACCAATTATGATATCAGCCGCCTTCTCAGGCAGGCTGTAGAGATCCTGCGTATCCGCGTAATGGCGGGCATTTTCAGCCCACGCCTGACGGAGTTGCGGATTCGTCAATGCATTGCGTAGCGCATCATTTAGCGCCGACTGCTTCCAGGGCTCGCCCAGTACCTCGCCGCAGTTTGCTGCCGCGATGTAGTGCGCGTAGCCGCAAACTTCACTTACCAGCACCGGCAGCCCGCCGGTAATCGCCTCGAGCAGCACAATCCCGGCCGCTTCCTGATAGGCCGGATGCAGTAAAACATCGGCGGCGGCCATCAGTTCAGAGACGTCGTTACGCCCCGAGAAAAAGTGGACGTTCTCACGCACGCCGCGCTTTGTTGCCAGCGCTTCAAATCGACCGGGTTTATCCTGACCCACAACATACAGCGTGGTTTTGCAGCGAAGGGCATCCGGTAACGCCGCCAGTGCTTCAATCGAGCGATCCACGCCTTTTCGGCTGAAATCGGAACCGACCTGAAGCAACAGGAAATCGTGTTCACCAATACCGTTTTTCGCACGATAAACCGCGCGGGCGTCGGGAATTTGCTGACTATATTTACGATCCGGGTAAATCCCCGGCGGCAAAATATGAAAGCGCTCAGGTTCGGTTTGATAATGCTTCTGGAAATCGGCGATTTGCTTATTCGTCAGCATCAATAGTTGCGTTGGTTCGCCTTTCTCAAAGGTGGCGCGTTCAAACGCCGCATAGTGACGATAGCGGGCGGTAAGGCGATAGAAAAAGCCTTTCTCCTGCGCCACTTTCTCGGCATAACAAACGTCGGCGGCGTAATACACATCCAGACCCGGCATTTTATTGAAACCAATAATACGATCCGCCGGATGCGCCTTCAGATGCGCCTGAACCCACGCGTAATACTCAGCGTTGCGCCCGTGGTTGGTCCGCGATTTCACCGGAACGGTGATCAGTTCAAACTCAGCCGGACAGTCGCCCTGCCAGGATTGCGTATAAACGCGTACGTGATGACCGCGCGCCGCCACGGTTTGAGCAATGCGCAAAAAATCGCGCTGCAGGCCACCGAACGGAAAATATTTATAGAGACAGAAGGCGACAATCATAGCGCCTCTCCCGACGGCAACATTTTCTCCGTTGCCGCAATCACATCGGCAGCAGGAATAACGGACATATACTTTTTATTGCGATCGAGCTGCGAGCGCGGCGGCATCGCCTGATAATTCCCGGCCCAGAACTGAATAATGTCTTCGGTCCACGGACGCCAGAAAACATGGTCGGTCGCGCCAAACAGACAAATCACCGGCGTTTTTACCGCAGCGGCAATGTGACCGGGTGCCGAATCGACACCAATAAACAGTACGGCATGGTCGATTAACGCGCCCAGTTCGGGAAAGCGCGTTTTACCCGCAAGGCCCGTCACCGGGCGAGATGCACACTGTGCCGCGATATCTTCTACACAGGCGAGGTCTTCCGCGCCGGGCCCGGAGGTCAGCACCACCTGATAACCACGCTGCTGGAGCGAATCGATGACTTGCGCGAATTTATCGTTATCCCAGCACTTGAACGGCTGGCGCGCGGTCGGCTGAATGACGACATAGTTGTCACCCACTCCGAAAGCATCCAGTTGCTGTCGCATACGCTCCCAATGTTCCGGCGCATAGGGCATGGATGTTTCCTGACAGGTTTGGGTTAACCCCAGCGGTGCCAGCGCAGAAAGGTTGCGTAGCACGCAGTGTTCGCCCTGAAACGGCGCAAGATGGGTAAAGCTTTTTTTCCAGAATGCCGACTGGCGATGGGCGAAATCCTGGGAGATTTTGACATTGGCGTTCAACAAACGCACCAGCACCGCAATCATCCATTGATCGGTCAGATTGACAATCAGGTCATACTGATTCGCTCGCAGGGTTTTCACCAATCCGTAAAAATTCGCTATTTTCGCGGTTGCCGCTGTGCCTTTATTGCTGATGCCATATAACGCATTGATTTCCGGATTTTCCGAAATAATGGGGATCGTATCCTGATACAGCAGCATATCGATTTTCGCATCAGGGTAATTACGTTTCAGCGTGCTGATAACTGGCGTAGTCAGCAACATATCCCCATGAAAACGCATTTTAATAACCAGAATTCGGGTGAACGTTTTTTCCACAAGCGGCTCTTTATGATGATAATAACCAGTCGGAATTGAAAAAAAGGCACGCTACCGCCCCAGGCTCACAGTTACCTGAATACTGACGTCGTGCTCTAATTGCGGCTTAGTGTATCACTTATTCCTAAGCAAACCGAATTGAATATTTTTTAACCTTGCTTAAGTATATTCTCTGTTAAAACAAGGAGTAATATGATTGCATAAGTGGTTTTGTTTAAGGGCAAGACCGTTGGGTCACACCGGAACAACATCAATTAATCATATAAAAAAACAAATATAGTTTAACGTTTAATGGCGCAAAGCCATTTTTCCCGCTAAATCAGCTCAAATCGGCAAAAATGATGGTAAAGGTTGGGCTAAATACTTAGAATCCTCAGCACATTCCTAAGCCAGCTGCGTACTATGCTCCAATTGCTCTACACATCACTCCTCTACCTTATTCAGCCTTTGATCTGGATACGGCTTTGGGTGCGTGGACGTAAAGCGCCGGCATACCGCAAACGTTGGGGCGAGCGCTACGGTTTTTATCGTAAGCCGCTGACGCCGGGCGGTATTATGCTGCACTCGGTTTCCGTCGGCGAAACGCTGGCCGCCATTCCGCTGGTGCGCGCACTGCGCCATCGCTATCCCGACCTGCCGATTACCGTGACCACTATGACGCCAACCGGCTCTGAGCGCGTCCTTTCCGCCTTCGGCAGCGACGTACAGCACGTTTATCTTCCTTACGATCTCCCGGACGCCATCAGCCGTTTTCTCGATAAAGTCGACCCCAAGCTGGTGCTGATCATGGAGACCGAGCTGTGGCCGAACCTGATTGCCGCACTGCATAAACGTAAAATCCCGCTGGTGATTGCCAACGCACGCCTGTCTGCGCGCTCTGCGGCGGGTTATGCCAAACTCGGCAAGTTTGTGCAGACGCTGTTGCGCCGTATAACGCTCATTGCCGCGCAAAACGAAGAAGACGGCGAACGGTTTATTGCGCTGGGTGCGAAACGCAATCAGCTCTCGGTCACCGGCAGCCTGAAGTTTGATATCTCCGTGACGCCACAGCTGGCGACGAAAGCCATTACCCTGCGCCGCCAGTGGGCGCCGCATCGGCCGGTATGGATTGCCACCAGCACGCACGAAGGCGAAGAGAGCATCATGCTGGAAGCGCATCAGCAACTGCTGAAAACCTTCCCCGACCTGCTGTTGATTCTGGTCCCGCGCCATCCGGAACGTTTCCCGGACACCATCAATCTGGTGCGCCAGGCAGGTTTAAGCTTTATCACTCGCTCCTCTGGCGAAGTTCCTTCGGCGGGCACCCAGGTTGTGGTGGGCGACACGATGGGCGAACTGATGCTGCTTTACGGTATTGCAGACCTCGCTTTTGTGGGCGGATCGCTGGTTGAGCGTGGTGGTCATAACCCACTGGAAGCGGCGGCGCACGCCATTCCGGTGCTCATGGGGCCACACACGTTCAACTTTAAAGACATCTGCGCGCGTCTCGATCAGGCCAGCGGTCTGATCACGGTGACCGACGCCGCGTCGCTGGCGAAAGAGATTTCCTCTTTACTGACCGACGAAGATTATCGTAACTTCTACGGTCGACACGCAGTTGAAGTGCTCTACCAAAACCAGGGCGCGTTACAGCGCATGCTGCAACTGCTGGAACCTTATCTGCCACCCAGAGCGCACTGAGGCTGTCATGCAAAAACGGGCGATTTATCCAGGCACGTTCGATCCCATCACTAACGGACATATCGATATCATTACCCGCGCGAGCAAAATGTTCGATCGGGTGATTCTGGCAATTGCCGCCAGCCCCAGCAAGAAACCGATGTTTGATCTCAATGAACGCGTCGCGCTGGCACAACAGGCGATTGCGCATCTGGATAACGTAGAAGTTGTCGGTTTCAGCGATTTGATGGCCAACTTTGCTCGCGATCGGCAGGCCACTATTTTGATTCGCGGCCTGCGTGCAGTGGCGGATTTTGAATATGAAATGCAGCTGGCGCACATGAACCGCCATCTGATGCCGGAACTGGAAAGCGTGTTTTTGATGCCGTCAAAAGAGTGGTCGTTTATCTCCTCTTCTTTAGTCAAAGAGGTGGCGCGTCATCAGGGTGATGTCACCGACTTTCTGCCGCCTAACGTCCATCAGGCGTTAATGGAAAAACTCAAATAGCCGTTTGCCGGATGACGTCATCCGGCTCGCAACCCACTCATTTCTGACACTGACGACAATAAAATGTCGCGCGCTGTGCGTGTTTGGTGGCGATAATCGGCGTTCCGCAAACCCGACACGGCTCACCCTTGCGACCGTACACCTGTAACTCCTGGGCAAAGTAGCCCGGCTTACCGTCGCTTTGCAGGAAATCTTTCAGGGTGGTTCCGCCCTGTTCAATCGAACGCAACAAGACCGCCTTAATGGTGCTTACCAGCAGCGCGCACTCCTGCGGCGACAGCGACGAGGCGAGTCGATCAGGATGAATCCCCGCCGCAAACAGCGATTCGCTGGCATAGATATTCCCTACCCCGACCACCAGCTTGTTATCCATCAGCCAGGGCTTAATCGCCGTTTTCTTCTTCGCGCACTTCTGTTGCAGGTACTCTGCGTTGAATTCGTCGCTCAGCGGCTCAGGACCGAGATGCGCCAGTACGTTGTGCCCTTCCAGCTCTTTGGTCCATAACCAGGCGCCAAAGCGGCGTGGGTCCGTATATCGCAGCACTTTGCCGTTGCTCATCACCAGGTCAACGTGGTCGTGTTTCTCTGCCGGGAGTTCTTCCGTCAATATGCGCAGGCTACCCGACATACCAAGGTGGATGATAATCCAGCCATCCGGCAGCTCCAGCAGCAGATATTTGGCGCGACGCTGGACGCTGAGAACGGGTTTGTCGCTCAGGCGGTGAATTTCATCGGAGACGGGCCAGCGCAGGCGTCCGTTGCGGATAATCGCATACTGGATGGTTGCGCCAACCAGATGCGGTTCAATGCCGCGGCGGCTGGTTTCAACTTCGGGTAATTCAGGCATAACGTCTCCGACTGTTTAACTGATGTCTTCAATATGGGGACGGCCAGAAAACAAAAAACCCCGCCGAGGCGAGGTTTTTCGTGACATCGAATCTAAAATTATTTGATTTTAGCTTCTTTGTACAGAACGTGCTGACGGACAACTGGATCGAATTTTTTCAGTTCCAGTTTTTCCGGTTTAGTACGTTTGTTCTTCGTGGTGGTATAGAAGTGACCAGTACCAGCAGAAGAAACCAGCTTGATTTTCTCACGAATACCTTTAGCCATGATTTATTTCCTCTAAGTACTTAGTACTTTTCGCCACGGGCACGCAGTTCAGAAAGAACTGTATCGATGCCTTTTTTATCGATTACACGCATACCTTTAGCAGATACGCGCAGGGTGACAAAACGCTTCTCGCTCTCAACCCAGAAACGGTGAGAGTGCAGGTTCGGCAGGAAACGGCGTTTAGTCGCGTTCAGTGCGTGGGAACGGTTGTTACCGGTCACCGGACGCTTGCCAGTAACTTGGCAGACTCGGGACATGTCTATTCTCCAAAAATCAAATTAGCTCGAGCTTCGTATGGGGTATCGGCGCCTCGTCAGGCTTTACAGCCCGGTCATCGCATAGTTCTAAGTGAACTCTCGATTGCCAGGCCCAAATGCCAAACCCGAGATTCTCAAAGGTGGCGTAGTATACGCTGACCCGGCGTTATGCTCAAGTCCCGAACAGACAAAGATCCCGGTGGATCGCGTAATAATCGGCTAAATCCAGCCGCGTTCGGCAAAAGAGACATACTCACCACGCCCAATAACGAGGTGGTCAAGGACGCGTATATCCATGAATTGGCATGATTTTACCACCCTTTCGGTGATAAGTCTGTCTGATTTACTGGGTTCAGCACTTCCTGAAGGATGATTATGCGCCAGGATCACCGCCGCAGCGTTCACTTTGATGGCTTCTCGTACAATTTCGCGCGGATGCACTTCCACGTGGCTGAGTGTGCCGGCAAAAAGTCGGCTGTGTTTCAGCACCCGATTCTGGTTGTCGAGAAAGATCACGATAAAGATCTCGCGCATTTCGTCGCTGAGCTGACTTTGCAAAAATTCACGCGTCATCTCCGGGCTGAGTAACGCATTCTTCGCCAGTACCCGCAGGCTAAAATAGCGCCGCGCCAGCTCAGCAATGCCTTTTAGCTGCGCACACTTCGCCAGCCCCATACCGTATTGTTCGGTGATTTCCTGCTCCGAAGCCGAAAGCAGCTCATACAGCGAGCCAAAATGATGCAGTAAATCACGCGACCAGGTCATGACGTCTTTGTCCCGCGTGCCGGTGCGCAAAAACAGCGCCAGCAACTCCACATCGGACAGTGATTCGATGCCCATTTTCTGCATTTTTTCGCGCGGCATCAGCGTATCTGAGCTATCCATATCTCCTCCTCCCTGACAATGTTCGCCATCCTGCCACAGCAAAGCGCGGCCTGCGCGGGTCACTTTTTACTCTTGCGTAGCCCCTCGCAAAGTGGATACTCCCTAACCGCACGACCCCGAAAATATTGTGATAAAATCCCACTTTCAGATGAACTCGACAGGAAAGAATCATGATGAGCCTGGCCGGAAAAAAAATTGTTCTCGGCGTGAGCGGCGGTATCGCGGCCTATAAAGCCCCCGAACTGGTGCGCCGTTTGCGCGACCGTGGCGCCGAAGTGCGCGTTGCCATGACCGAGGCGGCGAAAGCTTTCATCACCCCGCTAAGCCTGCAAGCCGTCTCCGGTTATCCGGTATCCGACAGCCTGCTCGACCCGGCGGCAGAAGCGGCAATGGGCCACATTGAGCTGGGAAAATGGGCGGATCTCGTGATTCTCGCCCCCGCCACGGCGGATCTCATCGCTCGCGTAGCGGCCGGTATGGCTAACGACCTGGTTTCCACCATTTGCCTGGCGACGCCATCGTCTGTTGCCGTAGTGCCCGCGATGAATCAACAGATGTATCGTGCGGCAGCCACGCAGCATAACCTGTCAGTTCTGGCATCTCGTGACCTGCTTATCTGGGGCCCGGACAGCGGAAGCCAGGCCTGTGGCGATATCGGTCCAGGCCGCATGCTCGACCCGTTAACCATCGTCGATATGGCTGCGGCGCATTTTTCGCCTGTCAAAGATCTGCAACATCTGAACATCATGATTACGGCGGGCCCCACCCGCGAGCCGTTAGATCCCGTTCGCTATATCAGCAATCACAGCTCCGGCAAGATGGGCTTTGCTATTGCGGAGGCAGCCGCACAGCGCGGCGCGAATGTCACCCTGGTGAGCGGCCCTGTGTCGCTCGCAACGCCCGCCTTTGTGCAGCGCATTGACGTGACAACCGCGCAGGAAATGGACGCAGCCGTGCAGGCTGGCGCGCAAAAGCAGCATATTTTCATTGGCTGTGCCGCCGTCGCAGATTATCGCGCCGCCATCATTGCCGATGAAAAAATTAAAAAGCAGGACACGCAGGGCGATGAATTTATTATCAAAATGGTGAAAAACCCGGACATCGTGGCAGGCGTTGCAGCGCTGAAAACGCACCGCCCTTACGTCGTCGGATTTGCCGCCGAAACGAATAATGTGGAAGAATATGCGCGGCAAAAACGCGCCCGTAAAAACCTCGATCTGATCTGCGCTAACGATGTATCACAGGCAAATCAAGGCTTTAATAGCGATAACAATGCATTACACCTTTTCTGGCAGGACGGCGATAAACGCTTACCGTTAAGCAGCAAAGCGCTGCTGGGCCAACTTTTACTGAACGAGATCGTTACCCGTTATGATGAAAAAAATCGACGTTAAGATTCTGGACCCGCGTATTGGTCAGGAATTCCCGCTGCCGACCTATGCAACCCCTGGCTCTGCCGGGCTTGATCTGCGCGCCTGCCTTGATAGCGCAATCGTGCTGGAACCGGGTCAAACGACACTGCTGCCGACCGGTCTGGCGATTCACATCGCCGATCCGTCTCTGGCGGCGATGATGCTGCCGCGCTCGGGTCTGGGCCATAAACACGGTATCGTTCTGGGCAACCTGGTCGGCCTTATCGATTCTGATTATCAGGGGCAACTGATGGTCTCTATCTGGAACCGTGGGCAAACCACCTTCACCATCGAACCTGGTGAACGCGTCGCACAAATGATTATTGTCCCGGTCGTGCAGGCCGAGTTTAATCTGGTTGAAGATTTCGATGCCACCGAACGTGGCGAAGGCGGCTTCGGCCACTCCGGGCGTCAGTAACCGGTCCTGTCTCTGTCCGGCTTCATGCGGGGCAGAGACATTTAAACGCATCCCGCAGCGTCATAATGCAATAACATCACTGCAAATTCGGATTTGCGGTCACTGTGTGGATGTCTGCCTGACGAGCATTTATTTTCAGGGGTATTTTAGAACATGGCAGAAAAGCAAACTGCGAAACGGAATCGTCGCGAAGAAATACTTCAATCTCTGGCGCTGATGCTTGAATCCAGTGATGGTAGCCAACGCATTACCACGGCAAAACTGGCAGCTTCAGTTGGCGTTTCCGAAGCGGCGCTCTATCGTCACTTTCCCAGCAAAACACGCATGTTCGATAGCCTTATCGAGTTTATCGAAGATAGCCTGATTACCCGCATCAACCTGATTTTAAAAGATGAAAAGGACACCACCGCGCGTCTGCGCCTGATTGTTCTGCTGATCCTCGGGTTTGGTGAGCGTAATCCTGGCCTGACTCGAATTCTCACCGGACACGCGTTGATGTTCGAGCAGGACCGCCTGCAGGGGCGCATCAATCAGCTTTTTGAACGCATTGAAGCCCAGCTGCGTCAGGTGCTGCGCGAGCGAAAAATGCGTGAAGGTGAAGGCTACGAGACGGATGAAACCCTGCTGGCAAGCCAGCTGCTCGCCTTCTGTGAAGGAATGCTCTCTCGCTTTGTCCGCAGCGAATTCAAATATCGCCCCACCGACGATTTTGACGCCCGCTGGCCGCTCATGGCCACGCAGCTTCGCTAACGTGTCTCAGGCAGAGCAATCTGCCTTATCATTTGCTGCACATCATGTAGCGCCTGCCTGAACGCGCGATCGTCCGGGTTAATCTGTAGCAGCCAGGCTATTTTCCCCTGCAAACGCTGAAGGTAACGCAGCGCCGATTCTGTCGGCTGTCCGCTGCGGCTAAGGTGCGACGCAACACCAAATTTCCGGCAGAAATGCACTTCCTGACGCAACAATCGCCGCTGTTCGCGGGAAAGTTGCAGCTTTTCGTTCACCACGATACCCGTCACCGTCTGTTGTTTATGCGCGGGTATCTGCGCTGTTTTGCGTTGATTCAGCCGTAACCCCCTTTCAGCCAACAGCGCAGCGACTTTAATGCGCACCTGCCGGGCGGAAAACTCGCCGGAAAAGGTCATATCGTCGCAGTAACGCGTGTAGGCAATGTGGCGCTCCTGGCACCAGCGACCCATCCGTTCATCAAAACTCCGCATGACCAGGTTCGAGATCGCCGGCGAGGTGGCCGCCCCCTGCGGTAACGCATCGCGATAACAACAAAGGTGGGTCAGCATCGTCACCACCGCGTTGGGTAATGTGGTCTGCCGGAAAACTCGCCATACCTGTAGCCAACTGATATTGTCAAAAAAGCCTTCAATATCAAGCTTCAGGATCTGTGGTTGAGAAAGATGAGGCCGCGCGTTGTGCGCCACAGTACTGCCGGAACGATAAGCCGTTGCAAAGGGTGAAACCGGGAAATGCGCGAGGACGTTCTTCAGGATATTACGCTGCACCGTTTTCAACAAATAATCGGGCGCCAGGATCTGCCGCTCGCCACCGTCGCGCTTTGACAACATGATAGCCCGGTAATGCTTCGACGTGCTGTTGCTGAGTGCATACAGCCTGCGTATCTCCTCGTTCGCGCTCCAGCCCGGAGAGCTAAATAAGTCCAGCGCCAGAAGGCAAACCCGGGTCGCATCCATTCAACGCTCCACATCGCTGAGAAAAGTGGGTGCCAACAGCGGCGATACTCGAAAACCATCCCGAAGGCGTGGAAATGTACTTCGCGCGACAGCGCGCGCACGTGAAACGTGCCGAGGTACAATGGAACGACTTTGGGTATATGAGTGAACTGCGGGCGTTAAGTCGGCGACTCGCCGACCCTTCTGGATAACTCCAGAAACGCTATCGCCACTGCTGGCACAGAAAGCATAGCATGGGCATTGCGGGGAAAACTATTCGGCACATCACGCTGCGGGCGGATACCCGCAGCGTGATGGATCAGACGCCGTACGCTTCGCGATAGGCGCGAACGGCGGCAAGATGCTCCGCCATTTCTGGTTTTTCTTCCAGATACGCAATCAGGTCTTTCAGGGTGATGATGGAGATAACTTTGCAACCGTAGTCGCGCTCCACTTCCTGAATCGCCGAAATCTCGCCACGGCCACGTTCCTGACGATCGAGAGAGATCAGCACACCAGCAAGCGTTGCGCCGTTGGCCTGAATGATTTCCATTGATTCACGGATCGCCGTTCCGGCGGTGATCACATCATCCACCAGCATCACACGCCCCTGGAGCGGGCTACCTACCAGGCTGCCGCCCTCGCCGTGATCTTTCGCTTCTTTGCGGTTAAAGCAGTACGGCAGATCGCGGTCGTGATGTTCCGCCAGCGCAACCGCGGTGGTGGTGGCAATTGGAATACCTTTGTAGGCCGGGCCAAACAGCAGGTCGAAATCAATCGCGGAATCGACCAACGCTTCGGCATAGAAGCGGCCTAACAACGCCAGATCGCGCCCGGTATTAAACAGCCCGGCGTTGAAGAAATAGGGGCTCTTGCGCCCGGATTTCAGCGTAAATTCGCCAAACTTCAGTACCTGCTTGCTAAGCGCAAATTCAATAAACTGGCGCTGATACGGTTTCATGGATTCGCTCCTTACTTACTTTTCTACGGACAAAAAAAAGGCGACTCATCAGTCGCCTTAATAATCAATTTTCCAGCGCCGCCTTCTGCGTCGCTACAATGGATTCGATACCCCCTCGGGCCAACGCCAGCAAGGTAAGTAGCTCTTCGTGGCTGAACGGTTCGCCTTCTGCGGTGCCCTGCACCTCAATCATGCGGCCATCTTCCATCATTACCACGTTCATGTCGGTTTCTGCTGCCGAGTCTTCAACATATTCAAGGTCGCATACTGCTTCACCACCAACAATCCCGACGGAAACCGCGGCCACCATCCCTTTCATTGGGTTGGTTTTCAGTTTACCGGCAGCGACCAGCTTGTTCAGCGCATCGGCCAGTGCCACACAAGCGCCGGTGATAGACGCAGTACGGGTGCCGCCATCGGCCTGGATTACGTCGCAGTCGAGGGTAATGGTGAACTCGCCCAGTGCTTTCAGATCAACCGCCGCACGCAGCGCTCGCGCGATCAGACGCTGAATTTCCATGGTACGGCCGCCCTGCTTGCCCTTCGCCGCTTCACGCGCGTTACGGGTGTGCGTGGCGCGCGGCAGCATGCCATATTCTGCGGTGATCCAACCCTGGCCCTGACCTTTCAGGAAACGTGGCACGCTCTCTTCAACAGAGGCGGTGCACAGGACTTTGGTTTCACCGAATTCGACGAGCACGGAGCCTTCAGCGTGTTTTGTGTAATTACGGGTCAGGGTGACGGGACGCACCTGGTTAGCGCTACGGCCTGCTGGACGCATGATAAAATCTCCGGCTTGAAACGAATGTGGCTGCGCATTATACGGACTTCCGGCGGTTATTCCTATCCTGGCAGGTGAGGGATAGCTATAATCCCTCCATCACTCCTTTAAAAACAGGAACGTCTATGATCCGCAGTATGACCGCCTACGCCCGCCATGAAATCAAGGGCCAGTGGGGCAGCGCCGCCTGGGAACTGCGCTCAGTGAACCAGCGTTATCTTGAAACCTATTTCCGTCTGCCGGAACAGTTCCGCAGCCTGGAACCGGTGGTCCGCGAACGTCTGCGCACGCGTCTGACGCGCGGTAAAGTCGAATGCACCCTGCGTTTTGAGCCTGACGCCAGCGCGCAGGGCGAGCTGATCCTCAACGAGAAACTGGCTAAACAGCTGGTTAACGCGGCAAACTGGGTCAAAATGCAGAGCGATGAAGGCGAGATTAACCCGGTCGATATTCTGCGCTGGCCAGGCGTGATGGCAGCACAGGAACAGGATCTGGACGCCATTACCACTGAAATTCTTTCGGCGCTGGATAAAGCCCTCGATTCCTTTATCATCGCCCGTGAAACGGAAGGTCAGGCGCTGAAAGCGCTGATCGAGCAGCGACTGGAAGGCGTCAGCAATGAAGTCGCCAAAGTGCGCGCCCACATGCCGGAAATTCTGCAATGGCAGCGTGAACGCCTGGTCGCCAAACTGGAAGATGCCGAAGTTCAGCTGGAAAATAACCGCCTCGAGCAAGAACTGGTGCTGATGGCGCAGCGCATCGACGTTGCCGAAGAGCTCGACCGTCTGGAAGCGCACGTTAAAGAAACCTATAACATCCTGAAGAAGAAAGAGGCCGTGGGCCGTCGTCTCGACTTTATGATGCAGGAATTTAACCGCGAGTCGAATACCCTGGCGTCGAAATCCATCAATGCGGAAGTAACGAATTCTGCAATTGAGCTTAAAGTTCTGATCGAGCAGATGCGCGAGCAGATTCAGAATATCGAGTAAACTATCAGCAAGATTCAAGACGACGCATAGATCACAACAAGCCCGCAACCCAGCGGGCTTTTTTGTTATCATGGGCTATCATAACGACGCAACAAAGCGCATGATTAGAGTGTACACAAAGGTGTACCCAATGAGGTTTGTGTACATCACTTTGGGTACACCCCCTATTCAAAGTTTGGATATTCGCAAAATGCCAAAACTGACTGATATGCAGATCCGTGCATGGATTAAGAGCGGGGAGCGATTCGAGGGGCGGGCAGATGGGAACGGTTTATACCTGCGTTACCGTGCGGCCGACAAAATCCCTACATGGAGATTCCGCTATAAACTTGCCGGGAAGTCCCGCGCTATGCTAATTGGCTCTTATGCTGAACTGTCATTAGCCAAAGCCAGAGAATCCGCCAAAGAATTATCGGCGCGTGTATCGCTGGGCTATGACGTTGCCGGAGAGAAGCAGGAGCGCAAAACCGAAGCACTGGCGAAGATGGAAGCAGAGATGAACGCTATGCGCGTTTCAGATCTGGCGGCTGAATACTTTGAGCGTCAGATACTGCCGCGCTGGAAGCACCCCGACATTCTGCGCCGCCGTATCGACAAAGATATAAACCCCTGCATTGGTAACATGAAGGTGGAGGACGTGAAGCCCCGCCACATTGACGACATGCTGAAAGGCATTGTTGACCGTGGAGCGCCAACCATCGCTACAGACGTTCTACGCTGGACGCGCCGCATATTCGATTACGGCATCAAACGGCACGCACTGGAGATTAACCCCTGTTCAGCTTTTGAGGTGTCAGACGCTGGGGGGAAAGAGGTTGCCCGTGACCGCTGGTTAACTCGTGATGAACTAATCCGACTGTTTCAGGCTATGCGTATGGCTAAGGGATTCAGCCGTCAGAACGAGCTTACCTTCAAGCTACTGCTGACGTTGTGTGTGCGTAAGATGGAGTTATGCGCCGCCCGCTGGGAGGAGTTCGACTTAGACGGGGCTATCTGGCACTTACCCGAAGAACGCAGCAAAAACGGCGATGCTATCGACATACCACTCCCCCCACCAGCCGTAGCATGGCTACGTGAGCTTCACACATTCTCATGTAATACAGCATGGGTGCTGCCAGCCAGAAAGATGCAAAGCCGGATGATTCCCCATATTCAGGAAAGCACCCTACCCGTTGCGCTGGCAAAGGTTCGCGCTGAAATGCCAGACGTACCGAATTACACCATTCATGACTTCCGGCGCACTGCCCGCACCCATCTTGCGGCGTTAGGTGTGGATCCCGTGGTAGCTGAACGCTGCCTGAATCACCGTATTAAGGGCGTTGAGGGGATTTATAACCGCTACCAGTATTTCGATGAACGCAAAGCAGCACTTACGTTGTGGTGTGATCTGCTGGTGGCGCTGGAACGTGGCGAGGATTACAACGTGATGCCTATTAGAAAGGCAAACTAACTGAACTGGTTGAGCCTAGCCCGACGGGGTGAAAAGCGGGAAGCCTTACCGCCTGGCTCAATCACTTTAAAGGCATGACGTAAAAGGTAACGTTATGGCACATGGCAAATTAAGTAATATCTGGGAAAAAAATTCCATCCCTCCATTACCGTGGTGCTCACTAAACAGAGCAGCAACACTATTGAAGTGCGAATTATCAGACTTCTCAGCATGGATGAATCATCTGAATCCTATGATTGAATTTAAACAAAGTTCAGTGGAAGGTACTCTGACGGTTACATTGAATAACTATGATAACCCATATGAATATGGGGATATTTCAAAAGAATATATTGACCTTATACCTGTAGCCTCACGAGGCGGATTGAATCCAACTTCGCCAATGATAGATACCGCATTCATCATCGATAAAAATAAAAAAACACTGGATTTTGTGGGCTACTTTGATGGTATGGCATCCGTTTTGGAAGGGATGTATTTAATTGAAAATGATGAGCTAATGGTCTTTCCGCAAGATTTGTTCTGCGCGATTCCTATTGCAAAACTAGGCGCTCCATATGTTGGTGAAGACCGCCCGGTGCTGTCGGTAGATGATATTTTAATTAGACCTGTTTATGCGTATTGCTACGATGCTCAGCCAATTGTTTTGAGTATGAATGATGTTTATCTAAGCAGGGAGGATATAGAGCTAATTTACAATTGTGGAGTCCAAGGTATAGATTTACCAGAAGATAGATTGACCGTATCTGAATCAATTAAGGCTAAGCCAAAAATTAGGGAAACGGCAAAGCAATCTAGATTTATTGCCTATCTAATAAATGCTCTAGGCGTGACGCAAGACGAACTAAAAACGCTTTCCATCAAAAATATTATGGATAGATTAAGCCATATGGCAAATGAGGTTAAATTTCCTGACGTAACGGATGACTCTTTACGGGATTGGTTGGAAAAAGCCGGTTATAGGTAATTATGGTTAGTTTTCGCCAATGAAGATGTGCCGTTAGCTTCAAGCAAACAATCTCATAACTCGGAGGAATTTTCTAAAACTCGGCGAGATTGTGAACTGCTATTGATAGCCTTTCCATCACCAGCTATCACAGGAGTTACGGGACATATGACAGCCTCTCAAGCCGCACAATCAGCACTTCCCACTACTGGATACATCCGCCGTTTTCGTATGCCGGAACTTTTGGGTGTTTCCATGCCAACTATTGACCGCTGGGTTAAGAACGGTACTCTGCCGCGCCCGGTAAAACTCACCGATAACGTGACCGCCTTTGATGCGGTAGAGATTAATAACTGGCTGGCTGAGCGCCGGGGAAAGGTGGCGTAATGGAAAAGAAAAACCGCCCCGTACAGCAGGCGGCTAACTCAGATATTCGCACGTCTGATATTACGCCGACCACCAGCCCGGTACAAGTACCTAAGCGAACCCCAAAGAAACACCGCGCCCGAGTCTATATGCTGCGCACTGGCGTAGAGGGATGGACAGAAAATGATATTCTGCGCTACTGCCGTCTTTCATCCGGGCGTAATTATGCGTCTGAACTGGAGCGCCAGCTTGATATTCAACTGGAGCGTATCGACGAGAAAAACCCGGATGGTATCGGCGCACACCTGCGCTACCGCTTTTCCTGCCGTGGCGATGTTCTCAAGGTGATCCAGCTTGTGAACCATAACGCCGCCATTAATGAACATCACGGGTTATCTCAGCAGGATATTTCCGACATTCTGAACCTCTACCCGGACGCGTTTAACGCCGCATAACGGAGCCGAAAACATGACTATCGAAAAAAGCCGATTCCATTCGGAGGCCGCCCCACAATCCAACACTTGCCAGGGCGAACATAGCAATAATGACTTTGCCGCGATTGTTCCCGTTATTTCCGGTCAAATTGGCGGGCGTGAGGCCAGTATTGTTAGCGCTAAGGCACTGCATAAAGCGCTCGGAGTAGGTAACGACTTTTCAACCTGGATCAAACTACGCATTGATGAATATGGCTTTAGCCTGAGTGCTGATTACGTGGTTTTTGATTCCTCAGATTTCAGGAATCAAAGTTCAAATTTTGAACAGGGTAGCCCCGGATGGGTGACAAAGCGTGGCGGCGACCGTCGCAGTAAAGATTATGGCCTTTCTCTGGGAATGGCTAAAGAACTGGCAATGGTTGAGCGAAACGAACAAGGTCGCGCCGTTCGCCGTTACTTTATTCAGTGTGAAGAAGCCCTACAGCGCAGCGTGCCAGAGATTGCCGCTCAGTATCGCCGCCAGCTCAAAGCCCGTATCGGTGCCGCCAACCTGTTTAAACCGATGTGCGTAGCACTGGAAAGCGCCCGCGCAGAACAGGGTAAACAGACGCAGGCTCGCCACTACAGCAACGAGAGTAATATGATCGCCCGCATTGTTTTGGGTGGCATGACAGCGAAGCAGTGGGCGCAGGCGAATAGCATTACTGGCGAACCACGCGACAGCATGAACGCCGGGCAACTGGAACACCTCACCTACCTGGAGAGTACCAACATTACGCTGATTGATATGGGTATGGGATATGACCTGCGTAAAGCCGAGCTAATCCGCCTCTCTCAGCGCTGGTTAGCTAAACATCTGGGGGCTAATCATGCTTAATGCCGCCGTCCAGAATAAAGCCTTTCCCCTGGCTGGCCTGATGTGTACCTTGCGCGGGATCGCGCACACGCATGAGGGTAAAGCTGGCATAACAGTGCCAGCTAATGCCAGCTCCTCATTTTCTCGTCGTGGTGACGAGGAGAGTTTCGAGACCAGTACGCGCGTGCGCGAAGGTGAGTTTCTGGAGTCCATAAAAAAGGGCTTGCCGACTATCGCCAACCCGGTTTATGGTTATAGCGCACCAGCAAAATCTGGTGTCGGGATTGGCGTCCCGATAACCTGTATAGTGCCGACACGCACTAAGCGTGTTTTTTTGTCGGCAAAATTCCTGCGCACCCAAATTATGGTGGGCTGGATGAGGCTTCCGAAAGGAAGGCCGGTGTCTATACAGGCCGGTTACGCCAACCTTGTTCAGCTCACCACCAGTCTGAGATTGGCGTCTCTTGGTGGTGAATTCAAAATTCACTGTATAGAGGCTGCCATCATGGCTACTACCCCTACCCAAAATCCGCATTTCATCTGGTTAATCGCTGCCGTTCGCCGCGATATGCCGACAATAGCCGCCAAAATCCATCACATTGCTGCTGAAACTGAGCGCGAAGCCCGCCGCACGCTGGCGCAGGATCACGTCTGTTTCTTTGCAGGCCGTATCCGTCTGGAGGTAGCAGCATGAGCCGTGAACTCACCTTAGAGCAGGTCGCAGAACGCGCGCACCAGACTGAAATAATTGCCCGTCTGGTTGAAGACTTCCCCCACCACCTTGCCGATAGCGAAGTATCCGCAATCGCCACTCTGTTAAAGCGCCTTTCCGGTGATGTTGCCGCATGGCTGATTGAAGAATTGGCAGAACGGGAGGGCAAAGCATGAGCAATATACTGACCATTAAACCGGGAAATCCCGACCTGTTCCACGCAGAAGCCACACCGGACGGCGTAAACATCATGACCCGCAATGATGCCGGGATGTATGAGCATGTTTGCCTTGTTCCCTATTCAGACGCGGTAACTCATCTCGATAGCGGCAGGTATGACGAAATACCCGATGAAGGATTTGCCCTGCATTTTGCAGTGGCTGACGGCGGGGCGCGTGGCTGGTTCGACTTCACCGCGCAGCATAACCTGACTATGTGGCGCTGGCTGATTGCTGCCACGTTCATTTCTGAGATGAAGCGCGAAAACGGCACAACCTACGTCACGGAGGCTGACGGCACAACATCGCAGGTGGCGATTTACTCCAATGGTAATGCGGGCATGGTGATTTACCCGTTTGCTGAACGGCTGGCGATGGCGAACAACATCGAGGGCGCAATGATTGAGCGCTACGGCGTTGAGCAAGGAACAGAGAACGCCATTGTGTTCTACCGCGCCATGCTGGATGCGGAACGCGGAGAGCTGACCCCGTTCGGACGTGAAACGCTGGCAGAGCTACACGATCACTTCATTGCTGATCTGGATGAAAACGGCTGGCCTGAAATGCCAGCGGCGCACTGAGGGAGCGACACAATGCGTAATATCGACCTTATCCGCGAAGTGACCACCGCCGCCGCTGGTAACTGGCCTTATGTGCTGGCTGGCCTGTCTATCGACGTGCCTGATTCATCACGCCGTCATGCCCCCTGCCCTGCATGTGGCGGTACGGATCGCTTCCGGTTCGACGACAACGGGCGCGGCAGCTTTATCTGCAATCAGTGCGGCGCGGGCGACGGGCTGGATTTAATCAAGCGGGTGAACAATTGCGACACAACAGAGGCGGCGCACCTTGCCGCTGATGTGCTGGGTATTGATTACCGGGCAGCACAAACCGACCAGACGGCAGCGAGCCAGAGAAGGGAGCAACTGGAGGCTGACCGCCAGCAGCGTGAGCAGGAGCGCCAGCAACAGGCAGCAGAGGACGCAGAGCAGCGAAGGGCAACGTTTACCCGTCTGTATGCCGGAATGCGCCAGAACGTCACACAGGGCGAATCTGATTACCTGCAATCAAAAGGGCTGACCGGGTTCAATTACCCGGTTATGTCCGATGGTTCGTTACTCCTGCCGCTGGTGGATGAATCAGGCGCAGTGGTGGCGGCGCAGACCATCACCCCGCAGGGTGAAAAACGACTCCTGACAGGTTCAGCAAAGCGTGGGGCATATCACGCCGTTAACGCACCGGGACAGCCGCAGAAGGTGATCATTGCCGAAGGGCTGGCAACGACTTTATCTACTCACCTGATGCGGCCTGACGCACTGACAGTGTGCGCCATTGATGCGGGCAACCTGCTGCCAGTGGCGGAGTTTATGCGCCAGCAGTACCCACAGGCGCAGATCATCATTGCCGCTGATAACGACCGACTGGATGACAAGCCCAATACTGGCACTGAACGGGCGGAGAAAGCCGCTTCTGCCGTGGCGGGCTATGTTGCCGTGCCGCCGACAGACTACAAAGCTGACTGGAACGACTACCACCATCAACACGGGCTGGAAGTCGCTACGGCTGCGTTTAATGATTCGATGTACCAGCCGCAGGGAGAATGCGTGAAACCACAACTACAGGCCATTGAGGGCGGTAAAACTGACCAGCCAGAGAAAGACCCGCTAAAACCCCGCATTGAGAGCCGCAAAGATGGCGTTTACTGGATCACGCCTAAGGTGGACAAGGAAAGCGGCGAGATTATCAACAATGAAAGCTGGCTGGCCTCATCGATGGACGTTATCGGCACCGGGCGGGACGATAAGGATCAGTACCTGATATTGCGCTGGCTGGCCTTTGGCGCAGGCATACCGACAACAGCGGCTATCCCCCTGGCTGACATTGGCGAGCGCGAGGGATGGCGCACCCTGAAAGCGGGCGGGGTTAACGTCACCACCAAGAGCAGCTTGCGGGCGATTCTGGCTGACTGGCTACAGCGTAGCGGCTCGCGTGAATTGTGGCGCGTTGCTCACGCTAGTGGCTGGCAGTGCGGGGCATACATTATGCCGGATGGGGAAATTATCGGCGCACCTGCGCAACCCGTTTTATTCAGTGGACGCAGTTCTGCCGCCGCCGGGTACAGCGTAGCGGGAACCTCAGAGAGCTGGCGTAACAGTGTTGCGCGGCTGGCATACGGTAACTACGCGATGATGACGGGCATTGCCGCCGCACTGGCAGCACCGTTAATCGGGCTGGCTGGCGCTGACGGTTTCGGCATTCACTTCTATGAACAGTCGAGCGCGGGTAAAACCACCACGGCGAACGTGGCGAGCAGTTTATACGGCAACCCGGACTTACTGCGCCTGACGTGGTACGGCACGGCGCTGGGGCTGGCGAACGAAGCCGCCGCACACAATGACGGGCTGATGCCCCTGGATGAAGTTGGACAGGGGGCAGACCCGATAAGCGTGTCACAGTCTGCCTATGCGCTGTTTAACGGCGTGGGGAAATTGCAGGGCGCAAAAGAGGGTGGCAACCGCGATTTAAAACGCTGGCGAACCGTGGCGATCAGCACTGGTGAAATGGACTTGGAAACCTTCATCGCCACCGCCGGACGCAAGACCAAAGCCGGGCAACTGGTGCGCCTGCTGAATATTCCGCTGAGTAAGGCAGTACGTTTCCACGAACACCAGAACGGTAAACAGCACGCCGACGCGCTGAAAGATGCTTACCAGCACCATCACGGCACTGCCGGGCGGGAGTGGATCAGGTGGCTGGCAGACCACCAGCAGCAGGCCATTGATACCGTGCGTGAGTGTGAAGCCCGCTGGCGCAGTCTTATTCCTGCCGACTATGGCGAGCAGGTTCACCGCGTGGCTGCACGCTTTGCCATTCTGGAGGCTGCTTTGTTGCTGGGTGAAGTTGTCACCGGATGGGATGCTCAGACATGCCGTGATGCGATACAGCACAGCTACAACGCGTGGTTGCGTGAATTCGGTACGGGGAACAAAGAGCACCAGCAGATTATTGAGCAAACGGAAGCGTTTCTTAATGCGTATGGGTTCAGCCGTTTCGCGCCGTTCCCCTACAGTTCTGCCGACATGCCCGTTAAGGATCTGGCGGGGTATCGTCAGAAGGGGAACCACGATAGCGACCCTGTAATCTTCTACACCTTTCGCGGCGCATTCGAAAAGGAGATCGCGCAGAACTTTAACCCGACGCAGTTCGCCGAAGTTCTGAAAAATGCCGGGATGCTGAAACCGCCAGCCAGCGGGCGTGGTTATCAGCGTAAATCACCGCGTATCGACGGGCGACAGATTAACGTTTACGTCCTGACCTTCCAACCAGAGGATTACGCTCCATCAGAGGAATAGCACTTCTCACATGCGTAAAAAGGGTGTTGGTTCAGTCAGTTCAGTTGGTTCAATATGTAAAGATTTTTGTTTTATAAAGGATTTAATTTTCGTTTTGAACCAACACTGAACCAACAAATGCCCGTTTTGAACCAACATGCTTTGATAGGGGTATTCACTCTGGCAGGCAGTGAACCAACAGAAAGCCCCGCTGAACCAACACAAAATCGCCGATGTTGGTTCAGCAAAACCCAGTGCTGGTGCGTGCTGGCGGGCAGTGAACCAACTGAACCAACTGAACCAACACATTTTTACTTATATAGAAGCATTGAGTCAGTTTTGATCTTAGGCTACTGACGGGTAACTAGCTGCGTGCTAGGATTTATCCGAATATCACTAATGGGAATAGGGACATGAAAAGAACAATTTTAGCGTGCGTTATTGCTGCCACTCTTCTAACCGGGTGTGGTCCAAAGGAATTAACCCCTGAGCAAAAGCAGGAAGTGAGCAATCTCAAGAGCGAGCTTTCGCAGACGGAAAAAGAAATAGCCGCAGCAACAGAGCAGCAGGGGCAGTTCACGGGTGGATTAATCAAAAATCTCACGACGGCCAGGCTTGAAGTGCTGGGAACTAATAAAGCTCTTTTAGAACAACGTATCAACGCTATCGAGTCGGGCGCTAAGATTGATTTAGCCATTAGCGGTGTTAAACCAGACCCAGAGGCGGCGGCGGTTTTAAAAACTGAAATTGATAAGCTTGCTGTCCAAATCAGCGATGCCAAAAAGGAAGCAAGCCAATACAGCGGTGGTCTTGTCCAGGCGCTGAAACTGTCGACTGTTGCGACTCAGGAACAGACAATGGCGATGCTACAACAGCGGTACCTTTCGGCGATGTATGGATTGGCTGAGGTCAAAGTTCCCACTGAGCAGGCTAATACGGTTGCTGCTGCAAAACAAACACCACAACCATCGGCAGCAGCCACTAACGCACCATTGTTACCCCCGGGCGAAGGACCGTTTGGTTTAGATGTTGGTTTATCTAAAAAGAATATTGAGGATATGACCGGCGAAGATCTTAAACCTGTGGCAAATAGTGCTGACCTTTACACATCCGCATCGTTGCCGAAAAAGAATGCTGAATTTGAGGCTTATGGGCTTTTAATCTCCCCAGATGCTGGCCTATGTCAAATAAGGGCAGTGGGGAAAAGCATTGATACTGATAGTTTTGGCATTGCTTTAAAATCCAAATATGAGGAACTTAGCGACTCACTATCCTCTATCTATGGTAAAGCTGATAAAAATGATTTCTTGATATCAGGTTCAATCTGGAAAGAGCCTAAATACTGGATGATGTCCTTGGATAAAAAGGAGCGGTTTTTGTCAGCGGAATGGAAAGGAACTAAAGAAAAACCACTGAAAAATAACCTGATCTCCGTATCTATCGAAGCTAGAGCGGACGGTTCCGAGAAGGGGTATATTTTTCTACAGTATAACTTCACTAATAACGATATTTGCAAAGCCGAGATTGAAGGCGCGAAAAAAAGCTCTCTTTAGCTAACATATTGGATCATATTCGAAACCCGCTTCGCGGGTTTTTTATCGCTATCCTTAAGAGTCTCGAGAGTCAGCGGCATGATTGCTGATATTTAGAAGGAGGTACTCTGTGTCGTGTTAAAGGGTGCGACAGTTCGCAGTAAGGTTTGCACCAGAACGGCTGTAAATTCTGGACTGTTCTTGACAGATTTTAAACCCTAGTAGCGCTAAACCCGCGCCAGTCGCGGGCTGGAAGCCAGAACGTGATTTAGGTTGTCAAAAATATTCTGGTTCGCGCCATTGGTTCGCAGTACGCAGTCAGGTACGCAGCAAAACTGCGCATTCAGCGTGCGTACCATCTGACGAATTCTAACGGCGGCATTGCGAATTCGTCGTAAATTGCGCAGAACGAAATGCGAATTCGCAAAATAGCGGAGAGGACTGATATTACTGGCGCAGATTAGTCCATTCGCAGTTGGTAGCACCACGGATATGTTAAGTTTTGCTAAGGTTTTGGGCGCAGTAAATTGCGAATTGCGCAGTTCACCAAAAATCTGCGCAAAACGAAACGGATACCAATGCGCAAACCATCCTCAACCCCGCGCGGTTACTGGCTTTATTGATTTGAAATTACAAAAGTGGTGCGCAATTTACAGTAAAATACGCATATTATTTCGTATTCATTTTGCGCAGTGCGCAGCGCAAATCCTAACATTTCCTAACGTTGCGCAGAGGAGGGATCGGAAAGTGAGAGACAGAACACGCAGCTATACCACCGACCTGCCCCGCATAGGGTTGCCATTCCTTACGAACATGCGTCGCAGGCTGACGGACGCCGAACCGGGTACACAGCTTTATACCCAGACCGAAAGCGGAACGTTGTATGCCTTCCGGCAAGCCGACAGCTACGCCATGACAATCAACGGCGTGACGCGGGCGATTCGCACTACAACCACGCAGGCCGGATATGGCGTGCGGGAATGGTACGTTTGCCCCCACTGTATGAAGCGGGCTGCAAAGCTGTATATCGGTAAAAAAGATATTGGCTGCCGGGAATGCTGGAAGCTCCACTACAAAAGCCAGAGCGCTGACAGACTGGACAGGATGCGAATGAAGATACGCCAGCAGCGATGCGCGATATGGGGCAACAATGACCTTACCAATAATCTGTTTAATGACATTCGCATGTTCCCGAAGCCAAAGGGGATGCGCTGGGCTACGTTTGACAGGAAGCGGGCAGAGTTGTCAGCAATGGAGATGGCTTACTGGCAGGCATTCAGTCCGGTAGTAGATAGAATCACGGGCGTGATTGAGCGTAAGACGGGGAAAGCAGCCAGAGGCATTGGCCTGACTTTGTAAAAGCAAAACGCCCGCACGGGGCGTCAAGGAACGGGATAGACTTCTGCGACAATTTGCATTCGCCGCCAATATAGCAAGCCGTCCACATCAAGCAATAAACTATCACCGGGAGGGGGAGGCCAAATCTCTGCAACCCTGAGCCTTAAGGACTGCCCGCCTCATCGAATGTTTATACCCGCGAAAAATAAAATTTAATCCGGGCGTGTTTCATCCTTCCAGATGGGTATGACGTATGACACCACGCGAAATAGCTTTATTGACCACCGCCAAACTGGAGCACGAAGGCCACCAGCTAACCCCGGCAGATCAACGGGAGATAGAACGCTCAGTTAATGCCGATATAGCCCGGCGTGACAAATTCCGCGAAATGATGCGATCACCCGCCTACCAGTGGAGGAAGCCAGCGCCGCGCAGGTAGATACGGGATTATTCCGCATGTAACTTATGCGTATTAAGCAAATTACCTTTATTCACCTTTACAGAATTGTGAGTGCGTCAGTATCGTTATCCTTCCGATTCGCATTTATTCAGGATTTGCATGTACCAGCTAAAGATAACCATCCGAGACAGCAAACCACCAATATGGCGGCGTGTGCTGGTTCCAGAGCAAATCCCCTTTAGTGAACTTCACGCGGTGATCCAGTTGGCTTTTGGCTGGAATGACGAACATCTGTATATGTTCGAGAAAGGTCGTAAAGGTGATCCCGGTAGCGAGTATCGCGTATGGGGTGAGGATGAAAGCATGGGTAACGCGGCAATCACGCCACTATGGGCGGCGCTCCAGAATGAGGGGGACAGGCTGGTTTACACGTATGACTTTGGCGACTGGTGGGATTGCCTCGTTGTGCTGGAGAAGCGAACACACGATACTAGTAAGCAGCCCATTGGCTGTCTGCGCGGGAAAGGCACCACCCCGGCGGAAAACTCAGGTGGTTTGCATGGATACAATGAATTGCTCTTACAGGCCAGAGATTCTGATAATCCTCAACAGGCCGAGATCCACAATTTCCTGATGCTGGATATTGAGCGCCGGGTTTACGACCTGAGCAGCATCAACGATAGATTGCAGGCTCTTAACTGACCCGCATATATTCGCCTGATATTGCGTTATCAGCGCCGCCAGTATCGCGCATAACAGCGCACTGACCGGGTAAACCGTAACGCACGACCGTTGCGTTGGTTTCACCGCCGCGCCGTACCTGCCGCGATTCATACACTGTCATTCGCTCAAGCAGTCCACCGGCAACCATGCTTTCGAGCGTGCGGCGGGTTGATTCGAGCTGGTGTCGTTTATCGAACGATCCCATGCCGTGAAGCAGGTAGGCCACGCCCGACACATCGAGTGGCGGAGCGCCGATCTCACCCGATACCCACTCGAGGTTATCCGGCTCAAAGTAACTGAGTATCTCTTTTTTGCGGCTGGTCATTCTCATGGCTGGCAGGTTCCTTATTGTGGGATACCTCTATCATACATTAATCAGGATGTGAGATATTGAGTCTTGCCGTTACCATTAGCGGCAATGATAGCCGCCATCCTTAAACATCAAGCTAATACATGGAGTGAGCAATGAACGAGCACCACCAGCCTTTCGAAGAGATCAAGCAGGTTGATGACGAAGGATCGGAATATTGGTCAGCACGAGAGCTAGCAAAGTTGCTGGATTACTCAGAGTATCGTCATTTCACTCCTGTTTTAGAACGAGCAAAAGAAGCGTGCCTTAACAGTGGGCACAATGTTGACGACCATTTCGAGGATGTCCTCGGTATGGTCAAAATTGGTTCAGGTGCGCAAAGGGAGCTAAAGGATATAAGACTGTCCCGGTACGCTAGCTACTTAGTCGTTCAAAACGGAGACCCCACCAAACCCGTTATAGCAGCGGGACAAACGTACTTTGCAATACAGACCAGGCGGCAGGAACTAGCTGACGATGAGACGTTCAAGCGACTCCGCGAAGATGAGAAACGCCTTTTTCTCAGGAACGAACTAAAAGAGCACAATAAACAATTGGTCGAGGCAGCACAGCAAGCTGGTGTTGAAACAACACTGGACTTTGCAATCTTCCAGAATCACGGATACAAGGGGCTTTATGGCGGGTTAGAC
This sequence comes from Pseudocitrobacter sp. 2023LY-00077, assembly GCF_055796175.1. Classification (NCBI taxonomy): domain Bacteria; kingdom Pseudomonadati; phylum Pseudomonadota; class Gammaproteobacteria; order Enterobacterales; family Enterobacteriaceae; genus Pseudocitrobacter; species Pseudocitrobacter sp. 2023LY-00077. The sequence continues at coordinate 314,865 of NZ_JBSPEI010000003.1, forward strand.
CAAAAGGCTATCCATCAGCGAAAAGGGCTTAAAAAGAGCCAAAAGATACTCGATCACATGGGTTCTACCGAATTGGCTGCCAACCTGTTCCGAGCGACTCAGGCAGAAGAAAAGCTCCGCAGAGATAATGTTAAATCGAAGCAAAAAGCTAATGAAACTCACTTCGAGGTCGGCCGGAAAGTTAGGCAAACAATCCAAGAGCTAGGCGGGACAATGCCAGAGAATCTGCCCGCACCGGAAAAAAGCATCAAACAATTAGAATCTGCCGCCAAGAAGCTGGATAAAAAATAGACGCGCCTTTAAGCACATCACTTTACGGTGTACACAAGGGTGTACCTAATAAAAAAACGCATTACCAAAAAACCAGCAAACAAGCAGCTTTAAACCATCTACTCAATAAACAGATTCAACATTGAGTAATAAATGCTCAGTCGGCCCACAGCATGTGGGCCACTTTAGTTTTTCTAAGCCAATACACCCGCATTACATCGATACAACCCCGTTAAACCTCAACTCAACATGTTTTTCCCATTACTTTTTCTAAGCCAAAGCCCTTCACCTTAGAAAATCTCAATCGTGACGTCGCGCACAAATCGCTACCCTTCCGCCATCGATTTCGGGGGCTCATATGTTATTGCACGTTCTTTACCTTATCGGCATTACCGCCGAAGCCATGACCGGCGCTTTAGCCGCAGGGCGTCGACGCATGGATACCTTTGGCGTCATTATTATCGCGACGGCCACCGCGCTGGGCGGCGGTTCGGTGCGCGATATCCTGTTAGGTCATTATCCGCTGGGCTGGGTAAAGCACCCGGAATACGTGATTATCGTGGCGACAGCGGCAGTTTTGACTACCATCGTGGCCCCGGTAATGCCCTATTTGCGTAAACTGTTTCTGGTACTGGATGCACTCGGTCTGGTGGTGTTCTCTATCATCGGTGCGCAAATCGCGCTGGATATGGGCGAAGGCCCGGTTATTGCGACCATCGCTGCCGTCGTCACCGGCGTATTTGGCGGTGTGCTGCGCGATATGTTCTGCAAACGCATTCCTCTGGTGTTCCAGAAAGAGCTTTACGCGGGCGTGTCGTTTTCCGCCGCCGTGCTCTATGTTGCGTTGCAACACTATGTCAGCAACCAGGATATCGTGGTGATCGCCACCCTGCTGTTTGGCTTCACGGCCCGCCTGCTGGCACTGCGTCTGAAGCTGGGTCTACCGGTGTTTTATTACAAACACAACGCACACTGAGATTAAAATCCGGGAATTTTCTGGCTGGTGAGCCACTGCGCCAGCCGGGAAATATCCGGATGATGCACCGCCTCCACCATCCGCTGCGCACGCAGGTTTCCCATCCCCGGCAGGCGTTGCCAGTCCTGAGCACTTCTCGACACCAACGTCTCCCAGCGGTTATCCGCCAGCGCATCCAGCGCAGCTCTGCTCAGCGGTAAACCGAACGCCGTCACCCAACGCTTAAACGGCTGCTGACGTACCAGATTGAACTGATGCCACAGCTGAGTCGCGCGAGACGGCGTGAACCCAGGCGTGCCGCGTAGCTGCTCCGGCGTCAGCTCCAGCCACGAGAAAAGATGATCCAGAGGCTGTGCCTGGTGCAGCGTCTTCCAGCCCGCGCGGCCCAGGCCATCAATGTCAAAAACCGCCTTTGAACTCAGCCATTCCAGCCGCGCCATAAACTGTTCTTCGCAGCCCGTCGTGGCATAAAAGCAGGTGAGTGCATTGTATTTCTGCGCAGGCGGCGTGGGCTTGATACGCTGCGTACTGCGCCAGACCACGCGATCGATGCGGGGGATCCCCTGCCCGGCCAGGCTGACCAGCACCTGATCGCCCTCGGCGATATCCAGCGTTTGCCAGCGGGCGACTGAACCGATATTCACCCGCTGAACCTGTTTATCATCCAGCTTCACCGGAAAAAGCTGCGCGACGACGGCAATATTTCCTGTGCGCCCCACCGTGAAACTTACGGTTTTGACCTCAGCCACCTGCTCCGCCGGAACATATTTCCAGGCGGCAACCCAACTCCCCTGCGTGGGCAGCCAGTGTTTGCCTTCTGGCTCATCGGCTGAGCGAATCACTACGCCATCGGTCACAAACGGCAGCGGCGTGGTAAACCAGCGATCGCGCCAGCTTGCGATATCGTCAACCCGCGTCACGGCTTTCGAATAGCGCTGCACTAACGAAAACCCAGCCTGGCTCAGCAAGGTCAGTCGCTCTTCCATAGGTTGTGGCCCATCGGGCCACGCCCAGATAAACGCACCCAGGTTCGCCAGCGTTTTGCTTTCGCCCTGTTGCATCAGGGCGCCAGCAACCTTAGCACGGGCGTTCATGCCGCCCATCTGCTTTTGAATATGGTCGCTGCGTTGCAGGAATATTTCCCCCTGCAGCACGCTTTCCGCCAGCCTGCCCGTTACCGTTTTGGGGATAGCCGGAATGTGCCGCGCTTTCTCAGTCCAGTCCTCCCCTTTCAGGCCATCGCCACGGCTGATGGCCTGCTGCAAGCGCCCCTGGTGATAAACCAGCGTCACCGCGACACCATCCACCTTAGGCTGCACCCAGAGATGACGTTTGCCCGCCATCCACTGACTCACCGCCCGCGCATCCGCCAGCTTCTGCACACCCGTATGGGCGACCGGATGCATAACGCCGGAAGCCAGGCGCGGCGGCGCACTCTCGCCGCTCTCAGCATAACCAAAACAGCGCTGCCACTGCGCCAGTCGCGCTGAGAGCTGATCGTAAACACCATCGTTCACTTCGCTCGCGCCCTGCCGCCAGTATTCGTCGTTCCAGCGTGCGATTTGTGCCGTGAGCTGTGTAATTTCCCGTTCCGCTCGTGCGGGAGCCCAGGCAGGGCAAGTTGCCTGAGCCCCCGTTACGGTCGCGATGAACAGCAGTAGTATCCTTTTCACTTTCGCCCCTCCATTTGCGCTGTAGCGGTGTTTTACCGCCCGGCGAAAAAGATTGCGAACGCCTGATGCGAAATCCCCGAGGAGGCTTCCAGGGAAATTGATTTGTTGCAGCAACAGGTAAGGAAATCAGGAAAGTGACACGCAAAATGAAAGAAAGCAGCGCAAAAAGTGTGACAAAGACTACGTCACGATGCGCCGACGTGTATAATAAGCCCGTATGTAGAACTTCATTGCTGGCAACATACACAAATACTCATGGCTCAAGGCACGCTTTATATTGTTTCTGCCCCCAGTGGCGCAGGTAAATCCAGCCTGATTCAGGCTTTATTGAAAACCCAACCGTTATACGACACTCAGGTTTCTGTTTCGCATACCACGCGCGCGCCGCGTCCGGGTGAAGTGCACGGTGAACATTATTACTTTGTGAATCATGACGAATTCAAAACCATGATTGGCAGAGACGCGTTTCTTGAACATGCGGAAGTGTTCGGTAATTACTACGGCACCTCGCGTGAAACCATTGAGCAAGTGCTGGCAACGGGCGTCGATGTTTTCCTTGATATCGACTGGCAGGGCGCGCAGCAAATTCGTACTAAAATGCCGCACGCGCGCAGTATCTTTATCCTGCCGCCGTCCAAAATTGAACTGGATCGCCGCCTGCGTGGCCGCGGCCAGGACAGCGAAGAGGTGATCACCAAACGAATGGCGCAGGCAGTTGCAGAAATGAGCCATTACGCGGAATATGATTACCTGATCGTGAACGACGATTTCGATACCGCTTTAGGCGATCTGAAAACGATTATCCGTGCTGAACGTCTGCGCATGAGCCGCCAAAAGCAGCGACATGACGCTTTAATCAGCAAACTATTGGCAGACTGAACCCACTTTCAGTATCATGCCCAGTCATTTCTTCACCTGTGGAGCATTAAAGTATGGCACGCGTAACTGTTCAGGACGCTGTAGAGAAAATTGGTAACCGTTTTGACCTGGTACTGGTCGCCGCGCGTCGCGCTCGTCAGATGCAGGTAGGCGGAAAGGATCCGCTGGTACCGGAAGAAAACGATAAAACCACAGTAATCGCACTGCGCGAAATCGAAGAAGGTCTGATCAACAACCAGATCCTCGACGTGCGCGAGCGCCAGGAACAGCAAGAGCAGGAAGCCGCTGAATTACAGGCCGTTACCGCTATTGCTGAAGGTCGTCGTTAATTACAGAGCGGGTCGCCCTTGTATCTGTTTGAAAGCCTGAATCAGCTGATTCAAAACTACCTGCCGGAAGATCAAATCAAACGTCTGCGGCAGGCGTACCTCGTTGCACGTGACGCTCACGAGGGCCAGACACGTTCAAGCGGTGAACCCTATATCACGCATCCCGTCGCGGTTGCCTGTATTCTGGCCGAGATGAAGCTCGACCATGAAACACTAATGGCAGCACTGCTGCATGACGTGATTGAAGATACCCCTGCCACCTACCAGGACATGGAACAGCTTTTTGGCAAAAGCGTCGCCGAACTGGTAGAGGGGGTGTCGAAACTTGATAAACTCAAGTTCCGCGATAAGAAAGAGGCGCAGGCCGAAAACTTTCGCAAGATGATTATGGCGATGGTGCAGGATATCCGCGTCATCCTCATCAAACTCGCAGACCGTACCCACAACATGCGCACGCTGGGCTCACTTCGCCCGGATAAACGTCGCCGCATCGCCCGTGAAACCCTCGAGATCTACAGCCCGCTGGCACACCGTTTAGGTATCCACCACATTAAAACCGAACTCGAAGAGTTGGGTTTTGAAGCGCTGTATCCCAACCGTTATCGCGTAATTAAAGAAGTGGTGAAAGCCGCGCGCGGCAACCGTAAAGAGATGATCCAAAAAATCCTCTCGGAAATCGAAGGGCGTTTGCAGGAAGCGGGAATACCGTGCCGCGTCAGTGGTCGCGAAAAGCATCTTTATTCGATTTACTGCAAAATGGTGCTCAAAGAGCAGCGTTTTCACTCGATCATGGATATCTACGCCTTCCGCGTGATCGTCAATGATTCCGACACCTGTTATCGAGTGCTCGGCCAGATGCACAGCCTGTATAAGCCGCGTCCAGGTCGTGTGAAAGACTATATCGCCATTCCAAAAGCGAACGGCTATCAATCTTTGCACACCTCGATGATCGGCCCGCACGGCGTGCCGGTTGAGGTCCAGATCCGCACCGAAGATATGGACCAGATGGCGGAGATGGGTGTTGCCGCACACTGGGCTTATAAAGAGCACGGCGAAACCAGCACGACTGCTCAAATCCGCGCTCAGCGCTGGATGCAAAGCCTGCTGGAGCTGCAACAGAGCGCCGGTAGCTCGTTTGAATTTATCGAGAGCGTTAAATCCGATCTCTTCCCGGATGAGATTTACGTTTTCACACCGGAAGGGCGCATTGTCGAACTGCCTGCCGGTGCAACGCCTGTCGACTTCGCATATGCGGTGCATACCGATATCGGTCATGCCTGCGTGGGCGCACGTGTCGACAGGCAGCCTTACCCGCTGTCGCAGCCGCTCTCCAGCGGCCAGACCGTTGAAATCATTACCGCACCTGGCGCTCGCCCGAATGCCGCGTGGCTGAACTTTGTCGTCAGCTCAAAAGCGCGCGCCAAAATTCGTCAGTTGCTGAAAAACCTCAAGCGTGATGATTCCGTAAGCCTGGGGCGTCGCCTGCTCAACCACGCGTTGGGTGGCAGCCGTAAGCTCGCGGAAATTCCGCCAGAGCATATCCAGCGCGAACTTGAGCGCATGAAACTCACCTCGCTTGACGATCTGCTGGCTGAAATCGGCCTCGGCAATGCCATGAGCGTGGTCGTGGCGAAAAACCTGCAACAGGGCGAAGCCACACCTTCCGCACCGGGTGCTTCCGGCCATGCGCATCTGCCTATCAAAGGCGCAGATGGCGTGCTGATCACCTTCGCAAAATGCTGCCGTCCAATTCCTGGCGATCCGATTATCGCTCACGTCAGCCCAGGCAAAGGCCTGGTTATCCACCATGAATCCTGCCGTAACATCCGTGGCTACCAAAAAGAGCCAGAGAAGTTCATGGCCGTAGAGTGGGATAAAGAGACTGAGCAGGAATTTATCACCGAAATTAAGGTGGATATGTTCAATCATCAGGGTGCGCTGGCTAACCTGACGGCGGCAATCAATACAGCGACGTCTAATATTCAGAGTCTGAATACTGAAGAGAAGGATGGCCGCGTTTACAGCGCCTTTATTCGCCTGACGGCGCGCGACCGCGTGCATCTGGCGAATATCATGCGCAAAATCCGCGTAATGCCGGACGTCATTAAAGTCACACGTAACCGAAACTAGTTTTATGAATTCTAAACGTTATGCGCGTATCCGCGAGATGCTCGCCAGGCGACAGCCTGACCTGACCGTCTGCATGGAGCAGGTCCACAAACCTCATAACGTTTCAGCGATTGTGCGCACCGCTGACGCCGTGGGCGTACATGAAGTTCACGCCGTCTGGCCAGGCAGCCGCATGCGCACCATGGCTTCAACGGCGGCGGGCAGCAACAGCTGGGTTTCGGTTAAAACGCACCCGACGATTGGCGAGGCGGTTTCGCATCTGAAAGGGCGCGGTATGCAGGTGCTGGCGACCAATCTCTCTGATAAAGCCGTCGATTTTCGCGAAATCGATTATACCCGCCCAACCTGTATTTTAATGGGTCAGGAGAAAACCGGCATCACTCAGGAAGCGTTAGCACTCGCAGACCAGGACATCATCATTCCGATGATCGGCATGGTGCAGTCGCTCAACGTCTCCGTGGCCTCCGCGCTTATTCTGTATGAAGCGCAGCGCCAGCGGCAGAACGCCGGTATGTATCAGCGTGAAAACAGTATGCTGCCGGACGACGAACAACAGCGTCTGCTGTTTGAAGGCGGATATCCAGTGCTGGCAAACGTCGCGAAGCGCAAAGGCCTTCCCTACCCGCACGTCAACGATCGCGGCGAGATTGAAGCCGACGCGACCTGGTGGGCCACCATGCAGGCCACGAGGTAATCCATGCAAAGTCGCCTGTTAGATGCTGTTCCGCTCAGTTCGCTAACGGGCGTTGGTGCAGCGCAAAGTCAGAAGCTCGCTAAAATCGGTCTGCACACGGTGCAGGACTTATTGCTTCATCTGCCGTTGCGCTACGAAGACCGCACTCAACTCTATCCCATTGGCGAACTACTGCCCGGTATCTATGCCACGGTAGAAGGCGAAGTTCTCAACTCAAACATTACGTTCGGCGGACGGCGAATGATGACCTGCCAGATTAGCGACGGCACGGGCATCCTCACCATGCGCTTCTTCAACTTCAACGCGGCAATGAAAAACAGCCTCGCAACCGGACGTCGCGTGCTGGCCTACGGCGAAGCGAAGCGCGGCAAATTTGGCGCGGAGATGATCCACCCGGAATACCGCGTACAGGGCGATTTGAGCACGCCGGAATTGCAGGAGACGCTCACGCCGATTTATCCAACCACCGAAGGCATCAAACAGGCGACGCTACGCAAGCTGACCGACCAGGCGCTGGATCTCCTCGATACCTGCGCCATCGCCGAGCTGCTGCCGCCAGAATTAGCCTCCGGCATGATGAGCCTGCCGGAAGCGCTGCGCACCCTGCACCGCCCGCCGCCATCGCTGCAACTCAGCGACCTGGAAACCGGCAAGCATCCGGCCCAGCGGCGCTTAATTCTGGAAGAGTTACTCGCCCATAACCTGAGCATGCTGGCGCTCCGTGCCGGGGCGCAGCGCTACCATGCCCTGCCGCTGAATGAACAGGGCGAGCTGAAAAATCAGTTCCTCGATTCGCTGCCGTTCAAACCCACCGGGGCGCAAACCCGCGTGGTCGCTGAAATTGAACGCGATATGACGCTCGACGTGCCGATGATGCGTCTGGTGCAGGGCGATGTGGGTTCCGGTAAAACGCTGGTCGCCGCGCTGGCGGCATTAAGGGCGATTGCCCACGGCAAGCAGGTGGCGTTGATGGCACCCACCGAACTGCTCGCTGAACAACACGCTAATAACTTCCGCACCTGGTTTGAGCCGCTTGGTATCGAAGTGGGCTGGCTCGCCGGGAAGCAAAAAGGGAAAGCGCGTCAGGCGCAGCAGGAAGCCATCGCCAGCGGCCAGGTGCAGATGATTGTCGGCACCCATGCTATTTTCCAGGAGCAGGTGCAGTTTAACGGCCTCGCGCTGGTGATTATCGATGAACAGCACCGCTTTGGTGTCCACCAGCGTCTGGCGCTGTGGGAGAAAGGCCAGCAGCAGGGCTTCCATCCGCATCAGCTGATTATGACCGCGACACCTATTCCGCGAACGCTGGCAATGACTGCCTATGCCGATCTCGATACTTCGGTGATTGACGAACTGCCACCAGGCCGAACGCCGGTCACCACCGTCGCGATTCCGGACACGCGTCGCAGCGACATCATCAATCGCGTGCGTCACGCTTGTACCGAAGAGGGTCGTCAGGCGTATTGGGTCTGTACGCTGATTGAGGAGTCGGAACTGCTGGAAGCACAGGCGGCGGAAGCCACGTGGGAAGAGTTAAAGCTGGCGCTGCCGGAACTCAACGTCGGCCTCGTTCACGGGCGTATGAAACCTGCCGAAAAGCAGGCGGTAATGCAATCCTTCAAGCAGGGCGAGCTGCATCTGCTGATTGCCACCACGGTGATTGAAGTCGGTGTCGATGTGCCCAACGCCAGCCTGATGATTATCGAAAACCCGGAACGTCTGGGCCTTGCGCAACTCCATCAGCTGCGTGGCCGCGTGGGCCGTGGCGCGGTGGCCTCGCACTGTGTGCTGCTCTACAAATCGCCGCTTTCCAAAACGGCGCAGATGCGTTTGCAGGTGCTACGCGACAGCAACGACGGCTTTGTGATTGCGCAAAAAGATCTCGAAATTCGCGGCCCTGGCGAGCTGCTTGGTACACGCCAGACGGGCAATGCTGAGTTCAAAGTGGCGGACTTACTGCGCGATCAGGCGATGATCCCCGAAGTTCAGCGCATCGCTCGCCATGTTCACGAACGTTATCCGCAGCAGGCCACCGCGCTGATTGAGCGCTGGATGCCGGAAACGGAACGTTATTCCAACGCGTGACCCGACTCGTCACGCGACAAATCCAGCAGCAAGTCTTCAATTTGAATGGTGATGATATCGTGGGCATTCAGCGCATCGCTCGCGATACGCGCCGCCATTGCGCCTTCCGGTTCGCCACGCAATCTTTCGGCGGCGGCCTGAACACCCGCCAGTAAAACATCGGTAGTTAACACTCCGCGTAAAAACGCGTGATTTTCCGCGGTCCACGCATGCTCATCGCTTAACGGGTGATACCACAAGCGCGGCTCATCCGGCCAAAGCGGATTATCACCTTGCGGGTAGATCAGATAAGCGGCGTACTGAAGCGCACAAATGGCTCTGCCCGGTGTTTCCAGCGCCCACCACTGCGTCCAGATAGCGCGTATCACCGTAGCCGCACCGCCCAGGCCATTGAAAGTGGTTAGCCATCCGCAGGGATGCCTGTCAAAGCTGCATCCGTTATCCATCTGCGCCAGCATCGTCTCAATTAAAAAGTGACGAACGTTTTGACGCTGTTGGCTATCCATCATCTCCTGCCACAGATAAGGCCGACGCAGCGCTTTCAACAACGACTCTTCAAAATAATCACCGTAGCCGTCATACAGCAGCGCTTCATGCCACTCGGCAAGACACAGGGGAAAGAGATAGCGAAACAGCTCTGGCTGCATCGGTTCGTGATAAACCAGATTTAATACGTAATAGCAGCCTAGTTGATGCCCCGTAATCTGCTGCCACGGCGTCTTTGCCAGCTTACGCAACGATTCCGTATCGTAATCAAACTCTGGCTCCCAGACGTACTGCACCGGTGGCTCATTCTGAAAGATGGCCCGGCATCGTTCACGCAGCGTTGGCTCCAGCACTTTTCCCCGTTTCATAAAGCCTCCCAGATTTTTCCACACAGGATACACCCGTCATTAATAGGGCTGTCTGGTGCCGCTGTGCTAAACTTCGCGCAATTTTTCTTCTGAAATGAGTTTGCTATGAGACGAGAACTGGCTATCGAATTTTCGCGCGTCACGGAAGCGGCGGCGCTGGCAGGTTACAAATGGCTGGGCCGGGGCGATAAAAATGTCGCTGATGGCGCGGCGGTAAATGCGATGCGCATCATGCTCAACAAGGTCAACATTGATGGCACCATCGTCATTGGCGAAGGCGAAATTGATGAAGCGCCGATGCTCTACATTGGCGAAAGCGTCGGGACCGGAAAAGGTGATGCGGTAGATATTGCCGTCGACCCGATTGAAGGCACCCGCATGACCGCAATGGGCCAGGCAAATGCGCTGGCGGTGCTGGCGGTGGGCGATAAAGGCTGCTTCCTGAACGCGCCGGACATGTACATGGAGAAGCTGATTGTCGGGCCGGGCGCGAAAGGTGTTATCGACCTCAACAAGCCGCTGGAAGAAAACCTGCGCAATATTGCAAGCGCGCTGAATAAACCGTTTGAAGAGCTGACGGTCACTATTCTGGCGAAACCGCGCCACGATGCGGTGATTGCCGAGTTGCAGAAACTGGGCGTGCGCGTGTTCGCCATTCCTGATGGTGATGTCGCGGCGTCCATTCTGACCTGCATGCCGGACAGCGAAGTTGATGTGCTTTACGGTATCGGCGGCGCGCCGGAAGGCGTGGTCTCTGCGGCAGTGATCCGCGCGCTGGATGGCGATATGCATGGCCGCCTGCTGGCGCGTCATCACGTGAAAGGCGATAGCGAAGAGAACCGCCGCATTGGCGAAGACGAACTGCGCCGTTGTCATGAGATGGGTATCGAAGCCGGGAAAGTGCTGACGCTGGATGATATGGCACGCAGCGACAACGTTATCTTCTCCGCCACCGGGATCACCAAAGGCGACCTGCTGGACGGCATCAGCCGCAAAGGCAATATCGCCACCACCGAGACGCTGCTGATTCGCGGAAAATCGCGCACCATTCGCCGCATTCAGTCGATTCATTATCTCGATCGCAAAGACCCTGAGATCCAGAATCACATCCTGTAAATCATTTGTTCAATTGAGCTTTCCGGCCCCATGGGGCTGGAAATCTTCTCCTGACACAGCGAAGATAGGGTAACAACGCGCAGAGGAGACGATCATGGCCGATTGGGTAACAGGTAAAGTCACAAAGGTGCATTTCTGGACCGATGCACTGTTTAGCCTCACCGTTCACGCCCCCGTTAATCCTTTCACCGCCGGGCAGTTTGCCAAGCTGGGTCTGGATGTCGACGGCGAGCGCGTGCAACGCGCGTACTCCTACGTTAACGCCCCCAGCAATCCCGATCTTGAGTTCTATCTGGTCACCGTACCAGAGGGAAAACTGAGCCCGCGCCTCGCCGCGCTGAAACCAGGTGATGAGGTACAAATTGTCAGCGAAGCGGCGGGCTTCTTTGTGCTGGATGAAGTGCCTGACTGCGAAACCCTGTGGATGCTGGCAACTGGCACGGCAATAGGCCCATATCTGTCGATTTTGCAGGAAGGGAAAGATTTAGAGCGCTTTAAGAATATCGTACTGGTTCACGCCGCGCGCTTTGCCGCGGACTTAAGTTATCTGCCGTTGATGCAGGAACTTGAGAAACGCTACGAAGGGAAGTTGCGCATTAAAACCGTTGTCAGTCGCGAAACGGTGGCTGATTCCCTGACCGGACGCGTGCCCGCATTGATTGAAAGCGGTGCGCTGGAAGAGGCGGTTGGCCTGCCGATGAATGCCGAAACCAGCCACGTGATGTTGTGCGGAAACCCGCAGATGGTGCGCGATACCCAGCAGTTGCTGAAAGATACCCGCCAGATGACCAAACATCTGCGCCGCCGTCCAGGCCATATGACGGCGGAACATTACTGGTAATCAGCGGTATTTCACGTCCTGCGTATCTTTACCGTACTTGTTTTCCCCCTGGGTGCCGACAAACGCGCCCAGGTCAATCAGCATCATCACGATAATCAGAGTCGGAATAAACCGCCCCACGCCCCACTGCCAGACGCCCGGCAGCATCGCCCAATTACCGGCCAACAGCATCCACGCCAGCACCATCAGCAGGGCCCAGATGCCAGATTTACCGCGATCGTGCAGACGTTTCACCGTGACTGCCGCCGTTGGCCACAGCAGGCAGACCAGGATAAACGCCGCGGTCTGAATACTCAGCATCTCACCGCCAGCCAGCGTAAACAGAATCACCATCGCCAGCAGCCAGATCCCCATCCAGATCCAGAAATCACGGCGACCAATGCGGCCCTTAATTGAAAACAACCATTGTTGTAGGGTCATGTCTGATTCCTTATTCTCATCATGCGGCGTAGTGTACCCTGAAACGCTCTCTTTTTGACAAGCGAGGCCGTTCCCGTTTTAATCGTCTGCTGGAGAATATGAGGACGACAAACATGAAGAAGTGGATCGCTGTGTGTCTTGCAGGCGTCATCGCCCTGAGCGCTGGCCGCTTCGCGTTTGCCGTTGAGTCTCCGGATACCACTGCGCCCTATTTGCTTTCCGGCGCGCCCACGTTCGATCTCTCCATCAGCCAGTTTCGCGAGCGGTTTAATATTGATAATCCGTCGCTGCCACTTAATGAATTTCGTTCAATTTCCTCCAGCCGCGACAAGCTGAATCTGACGCGCGCAGCGAGCAAAATTAACGAGAATCTGTATGCGTCCACCGCACTCGAGCGCGGAACGCTGAAAATCAAGTCGATGCAGATAACCTGGCTGCCCATTCCAGGCCCTGAACAGAAAGCGGCGAAAGCCAAAGCGCTGGAGTACATGACGGCGGTTCTGCGTCTGTTCACGCCCACGCTCACCAAAGCGCAAAGCCAGCAGAAACTGCAAAAACTGTTGGCTCAGGGAAAAGGAAAGCACTACTTCACCACCAGCGAAGGCGCGATTCGTTATGTTGTCGCCGATAATGGCGAAAAAGGGCTGACCTTCGCTGTTGAACCGATTAAGCTGGCGCTATCTGAAAATCTTGAAGGAGGCGAATAAATGATAAAAAGCAAAGCCTTCAGGATGAACACTCTCTATACTGATTCACAGACCATGCTGCCCTTACGGGCGGCCATATTCCTTAATTCGCTAACAAGCGTGGAGAATTAAAATGCGACATCCTTTAGTGATGGGTAACTGGAAACTGAACGGCAGCCGCCACATGGTAAACGAGCTGGTTGCTAACCTGCGTAAAGAGCTGGCTGGCGTTGCTGGTTGTGGCGTAGCGATCGCGCCGCCGGAAATGTACATCGACATGGCGAAACACGCTGCTGCCGGTAGCCACATTGCTCTGGGCGCGCAGAACGTTGACCTGAACCTGTCTGGCGCATTCACCGGTGAAACCTCCGCAGAAATGCTGAAAGATGTCGGCGCGCAGTACATCATTATCGGTCACTCTGAGCGTCGTACTTACCACAAAGAGTCTGACGAACTGATCGCGAAAAAATTCGCTGTACTGAAAGAGCAGGGTCTGACTCCGGTTCTGTGCATCGGCGAAACTGAAGCAGAAAACGAAGCGGGCAAAACTGAAGAAGTTTGCGCACGTCAGATCGACGCAGTCCTGAAAACTCAGGGCGCGGCGGCATTCGAAGGCGTTGTTATCGCTTACGAACCTGTATGGGCAATCGGTACGGGTAAATCTGCGACCCCAGCTCAGGCTCAGGCGGTTCACAAATTCATCCGTGACCACATTGCTAAAGCTGACGCGAAAATCGCTGAACAGGTTATCATCCAGTACGGCGGTTCCGTTAACGCAAGCAACGCAGCAGAACTGTTCACCCAGCCGGACATCGACGGCGCGCTGGTTGGCGGCGCATCCCTGAAAGCAGACGCTTTCGCGGTGATCGTTAAAGCAGCAGAAGCGGCTAAACAGGCTTAATCCTGTTTACGCGCCGGATGGCGGCTTCGCCTTATCCGACCTACAGTCCTGACGATGTAGGCCGGATAAGCGCAGCGCATCCGGCAAAAACTCACAACTTTCCCAACACCTGATACCAAAGATAATCCAGCGGCAACAGCAACAGATAACTCGCCGCCGCCAGCGCCAGACACAGCATCATCCCCGCCCTTGCAGGCACTTTCCCTAACGCCATCGCCACCACAATCGGCGACGCCTGATACGGCAGAAGCGGCGTGGAATAGCCTAATACCTGAATCATAATCACGCTCAACAGCGGGAAATTTGTCGCCTCAGCAAAACTTTGCGCAAAGGTGGTGTAGAGCGCCGGCACGCCGTTGGCGGTCATAATGAAGTTGAGCGCGGTCGTGATCCCCGTCAACGCCACAAAACTGGTGAACGGGCGTTCCGGGTCGAGCGGCATCACGCGCAGCAGCGCCTCGCCTACCGCATCGCCAATCCCCGTCTGGGTAACGGTAATAGCCAGCCCCAGAATCCCGGCGACGTAAATACAGGTGCGAATGTTCACGCCCGCCGAGAACTCCTCGCCGCTGATAAACCCAACACGCGGTAGCAGCGTCACGCACGCCGCCGCCAGTCCTGTCCACGCCGGGCCGATGCCGTGCCAGCTCTCCGTCACCCACAGGGTTAACACGATTGCCAGCAACCAGGCCAGGCGCTTCTCTGCCGCGCTCATAGGCGGCGCCGCCTGTATCGATTGTGGCGGCTGTGGTTTTCCGGGGAAGAGCCAGCAAATCAGCCCGATAAGCAGCGCGCCTTTCAGCCAGCCGAGCACCGGCGTATGCAGCAGCAGATAGGGCAGATAGTTCAGATGGATGCCCCATGCGCCTTCCGCCGCGCCGCTCATCACCAGGTTGGGTACGTTGGCGGGCAGGATGGTGGCGGAAAGCTGGAACGTACCGAAACCGACCGCCAGCGCCAGCCCGTACCACGGGCGGGTGCCCTCTTTAATGCCTGCACGCGAGGCCATCGCCGCGACAATCGGCATCAGCAGCGCGATTCGCCCCATATTTGAGGGCATCACAAACGCCAGCGCATAACTCAGCAAGACCACGCTCGCCACCATGCGCAGCCACGAATCAGTCAGCCTTGCCGACAGCGCCCTCGCCGCCCGGTCGGCAAGCCCCGTTTTGCGGATCGCCACGCCGAGCACAAACCCGCTGAACACCAGCCAGAAGGCCGATGAGGCAAAGCCGCCGAAAATGACCTCCGGCGGGGCGATTTTCGCCGCCATCGCGACGGTAAAGAATAAAAGCGCGGTGATAAATTCAGGCAACAGCGAAGTCGCCCAGAGGATGATGGTGATGCCAACAACCAGCGATGGAAGGAACAGAGGATGGGAAAACCAGAGCGACATACCTGACTCCTGTCGTTTTTTTCAGCAAGAATACGACGGCAGGCAAGTCAGGTAAACGCCAGAACGGGTAGGGTTACTTCAGAATATCACATTGATGATCCTGAATTTCCTCGGCCGACGCGCGGTTCAGCGCCAGTAAATTACGCTGCGTTGCCAGCAGGACAAAGCTTTCATCGCTTAAGCGAACCATCGCCAGAGCGTAGCTTCCCATGTGGTCGCGCGCGTCGGGCACCTCTTCCGCCAGCATCATAAACGGGCTGCTTTTCACCATTTCGCTTTCGGTGACGCGGCGCGCCAGATATTCATTCCCCCGAAGACCCCCCGGCAGTGGCAACCAGCGGGTGCTGATTTTCGCCATATTGGTATCCAGTTGATGACGAACATCCGTGCGCAGGCAGGAGATGTGAATGTGGAAGTGATTTTGCGTCCGTCCGCTTCGCGAGTTAATCGCCAGCGATACGGCGCTATCCGGGATCTCTTTGCCATATTTCTGGCTCATAAAGCTGCGCGCCTGCCAGGCCAGCCAGAAGAAATTCGGCGTATAAGGCTCCAGCAACATCGGACTTTCCGTACCGTTGATACGATAAGTGGGCATCAGAAGATATTGCAGCGGGCCGTTGCGGTCTTTGAAAACCACGTATCCGGCATCCGGTTTCACATCCGCACACGGCGCGGGATTCTGGTGTTGGAGCTGACCAGGAAGGCACTGTTCGAAGACGATGGTGCGCAGCGCGTTCGGGTTTCCGGCCCACTTCCAGTAGCCTGCGCCCGCCGCGAGAGCCATGACGATCATCGCCAGAATAAGATAGCCAGCTTTTTTCATTGTGCGTTCCCTGTAATTCGATGACTGGCAAGGGTACCGCATAATCGTGACAAATAAAAAAGCCCGGTATGATTACCGGGCCATCTCGCGCTAACCGTGATTAACGCTTGCTAATCTGATCGAAGGTACCGCCGTTAGAGAAGTGCGTCTGTTGCGCTTTCGCCCAACCGCCAAACTCTTCGTCGATAGTGAACAGTTTCAGTTTCGGGAACGCGCTTTCATACTTCTTCGCCACTTCCGGGTCACGTGGGCGATAGAAGTTTTTCGCCGCAATCTCCTGGCCTTCTGGCGAGTACAGGTACTTCAGATAGGCTTCAGCGACTTCTTTAGTGCCTTTTTTATCAACCACTTTGTCGACTACAGAAACGGTTGGCTCTGCCAGAATCGACTCGCTAGGCGTGACGATTTCAAATTTATCTTTACCCAGCTCATTTGTCGCCAACAGCGCTTCGTTCTCCCACGCAATCAGCACATCGCCAATGCCGCGTTCAACGAAGGTATTGGTTGCACCGCGTGCGCCAGAATCAAGCACTTCAACGTTTTTAAACAGCGATTTCACGAAATCCTGAGCTTTGGCCTGGTCACCATTATTGTGGTGCAGCGCATAACCCCATGCAGCAAGGTAGTTCCAGCGAGCGCCGCCGGAGCTTTTCGGGTTCGGCGTGATGACAGACACACCCGGTTTCACCAGGTCGTTCCAGTCATGAATCTGTTTAGGGTTGCCTTTACGCACCAGGAAAACGATGGTGGAGGTGTACGGCGCGGAGTTATCCGGCAGACGTTTAATCCAGTTTTTATCGATGCGGCCACGCTCAGCAATCGCGTCAACGTCATAGGCCAGCGCCAGCGTTACCACGTCGGCTTCAATACCGTTAATCACCGACGTCGCCTGTTTACCGGACCCGCCATGGGACTGGCGAATCACCACGTTATCACCGGTCTCTTTTTTCCAGTGCGCGCTGAAGGCTTTATTGTACTGATCGTACAGTTCGCGCGTCGGATCGTAAGAAACGTTAAGTAATTGAATATCCTTAGCCAGTACGCTGGTGGAAGCCAGCAAAAGAGTTAAACCCACGCCCCACTTGTTCATCGCCCGCTCTCTTATGTTGTGTCGTTGATGAGGCTAGCGTGCCAGAAAGCAAATCGAACATTAAAGAATAAAAAAAGATTGATTATGTGATTTTGAAATATACAGCGGGGAAATAATGCGAAGAGAAGTCGCTGCCTTCCTGGCATAACGCCCGATGAAGGCAGCAAACTTAATGGAAGATTAAACTTCTTCCATACGGCCCAGCAGCGCCTGCAGACGATCCTGCCAGCCGTTCTGCTGTTCTTTCAGCTGGTTGTTTTCGCGTTCCAGCTCTTCACGGCTGTGCTGTGCAGACTGAACGTCCTGCGCCAGCGCGTTGTTCTTTTCTTTCAGTTCTTCGATTTCCATCTGCAACAGGGTGATGGTATCAATCGCCTGCTGAACTTTTGCTTCCAGTTTCTCAAATACTTCTAATGACATCGTCATACCTCTCCTGATCTTGCAAGGCGTTGATATCGTCCCGGGAACCCGGCGACGCCTTAACGAAAATAAGCGCACTTCTGACCTTCGATTGTATGGAGCCCCGCTCCCCCTGTCCAGCGCCAGGGCACGTAGATTGCGGTTTGCAACAATTTTCAGTCTAGACCTGGAGCTTTCGGCGCATTTACCCCTTATTTGTTAACACGGAAGGTTCATGAAATGATTCAGCTCTCTTTTTTTAGTTCCGTAAAGACACACAATGTGGCGCGAAATCGCTCATTTTATGACGCAGTACACACATTTTGATTTCGATATTTCTCGTTTATGTTCGTTAACGATAAATTAACACTATGCCTACATGGCAGCGTGGGTGTCTTCGACCACCACGACACTATAACTAGCAAACTGTCTTCAGGAACCGATTATGAGCCAAACTTCAACCCTAAAAGGCCAGTGCATTGCAGAGTTTCTTGGTACCGGGCTGTTGATCTTTTTCGGCGTGGGATGTGTTGCGGCATTAAAAGTCGCAGGGGCCAGCTTTGGCCAGTGGGAAATCAGCATCATTTGGGGTCTGGGCGTGGCGATGGCCATCTACCTGACCGCAGGGGTTTCCGGCGCACATCTTAACCCGGCGGTCACCGTTGCGCTGTGGCTGTTCGCCTGTTTCGAACGCCGTAAAGTGGTCCCTTTCATTCTTTCTCAGTTTGCCGGTGCGTTTTGCGCAGCGGCGTTGGTTTACGGGCTTTACTACAATCTTTTCTACGACTACGAATTAACCCATCATATGGTGCGCGGCAGTGTAGAAAGTCTTGATCTTGCTGGAATATTCTCCACTTACCCGAACCCACATATCAATTTTGTGCAGGCCTTCGCGGTAGAAATGGTGATAACCGCTATTCTGATGGGCGTGATCATGGCGCTCGGCGATGACGGGAACGGCATTCCACGCGGGCCTCTGGCGCCGCTGCTGATTGGCCTGTTAATCGCGGTTATCGGCGCATCGATGGGGCCGCTGACCGGCTTTGCGATGAACCCGGCGCGTGATATTGGACCAAAAACCTTCGCCTGGCTGGCAGGCTGGGGCGACGTCGCCTTCACCGGCGGCAAAGATATTCCTTATTTCGTGGTGCCGATGTTCGCACCCGTGGTGGGCGCGGCGCTGGGTGCATTCAGCTATCGCAAACTGATTGGCCGCCATTTGCCGTGTGATACCTGTGTGGTTGAAGAGAAAGAAACCACCTCCGGTAGCGCTCAACACAATGCTTAGCTGTAATCTGACTATGGAACACGCATTATGACTGACAAAAAATATATCGTTGCGCTCGACCAGGGCACCACCAGTTCCCGCGCCGTGGTGATGGATCACGATGCCAATATCATCAGTGTTTCACAGCGCGAGTTTGAACAAATTTATCCTAAGCCAGGCTGGGTTGAGCACGACCCGATGGAAATCTGGGCGACCCAGAGCTCCACGCTGGTCGAAGTGCTGGCAAAAGCCGATATCAATTCCGATCAGATTGCCGCGATTGGTATCACCAACCAGCGCGAAACCACCGTGGTATGGGAACGTGAAACCGGGAAACCGATTTATAACGCGATTGTCTGGCAGTGCCGCCGTACCGCTGATATTTGTGAGCAGTTGAAACGCGACGGCATGGAAGAGTACGTGCGCAGCGCGACGGGTCTGGTGGTAGACCCGTACTTCTCCGGCACCAAAGTGAAATGGATCCTGGACCACGTTGAAGGCTCCCGTGAACGCGCGAAGCGCGGCGAACTGCTGTTCGGTACCGTCGATACCTGGCTTATCTGGAAAATGACCCAGGGACGCGTGCACGTCACCGACTACACCAACGCCTCACGTACCATGCTGTTCAACATCAACGAGCTGGACTGGGATGACAAAATGCTGGACGCGCTGGATATCCCGCGCGCCATGCTGCCAGAAGTACGCAAATCCTCGGAAGTGTATGGCCAGACTAACATCGGCGGGAAAGGCGGTACGCGTATTCCGATCGCCGGGATCGCAGGCGATCAGCAGGCCGCACTGTTCGGCCAGCTGTGCGTGAAGGAAGGGATGGCGAAAAATACCTACGGCACTGGCTGCTTTATGCTGATGAACACCGGCGAAAAAGCGGTGAAATCCGAGCATGGCCTGCTGACCACCATTGCCTGCGGCCCGCGCGGCGAAGTGAACTATGCGCTGGAAGGCGCAGTGTTTATGGCTGGCGCCTCTATTCAGTGGCTGCGCGATGAGATGAAACTCATCAGCGACGCATTCGACTCCGAATATTTCGCCACCAAAGTGAAAGATACCAACGGGGTGTATGTGGTTCCGGCGTTTACCGGCCTCGGCGCGCCATACTGGGACCCGTATGCGCGCGGCGCGATTTTCGGCCTGACGCGCGGCGTCAACTCGAACCACATTATTCGCGCCACGCTGGAATCCATTGCTTATCAAACGCGCGACGTGCTGGAAGCGATGCAGGCTGACTCCGGCATTCGTCTGCACGCCCTGCGCGTAGACGGCGGCGCGGTTGCCAATAATTTCCTGATGCAGTTCCAGTCAGACATTCTGGGTACCCGCGTAGAGCGCCCGGAAGTGCGTGAAGTCACCGCGTTAGGGGCTGCGTATCTTGCAGGCCTGGCGGTAGGCTTCTGGCAGAATCTGGATGAGTTGCAGGAGAAAGCGGTGATTGAGCGTGAATTCCGTCCGGGGATCGAAACGACCGAGCGTAATTATCGTTACAGCGGCTGGAAAAAAGCGGTGAAACGCGCGCTGGCGTGGGAAGATCACGGAGAGTAAAAAACGATGGCGGGGGCGCTTCGCTTGCCCGCCCTACAAAGAATTGCGATCGATGTAGGGCGGGCAAGCGAAGCGCCCCCGCCACATCCGCCACATTCCCCGCACTGATTAGCCAAACATCGGCAACATCAAATAGAGCTTAATCACCAGCGCATTGACGATATCGAGGAAGAACGCCCCCACCATCGGTACCACCAGAAACGCCGTATGCGACGGGCCGAAACGTTCGGTAATCGCCTGCATATTGGCAATCGCCGTTGGCGTCGCACCCAGCCCAAAGCCACAATGACCCGCCGCCAGCACCGCCGCATCGTAGTTTTTACCCATCATCCGGTAGGTGACAAAAATGGCGTACAGCGCCATTGCCAGCGTCTGCGCGCCCAGAATCGCCAGCATCGGCAGCGCCAGTGAAGCCAGCTCCCACAGTTTCAGGCTCATCAAGGCCATCGCCAGGAATAACGACAAGCTGACGTTGCCAAGCACCGACACCGCACGTTCAAAGACGCGATAGAATCCCACCAGCGCCAGGCCGTTACTCAGGATAACGCCAATAAACAGCACGCATACAAAGGTTGGCAATTCAAACATGGTGCCGGTAAGCAGTTGCGCAACGACTCGCCCGACCGTCAAACAAATCGCAATCAATGCGATGGTTTCAATCAACACCAGCGAGGTGATAACGCGCCCAACGTCCGGCTTTTCAAATGCCGTCGGCACTTCCTGATCCTCCGGCGTACCGTCCGGCGAGGAAGAGTGTTTAACCAGATAACGCGCCACTGGCCCGCCAATCAGGCTGCCCAGCACCAGGCCAAACGTTGCGCAGGCCATCGCGACTTCCGTTGCACTGGTAAAACCGTAGCGTTCGGTAAACAGTTTGCCCCACGCCGCCCCGGTGCCGTGGCCGCCAGAGAGCGTAATCGAGCCTGCCAGAAGGCCCATCAACGGGTCCAGCCCCAGCATTTTCGCCATGCCAATGCCGATGGCGTTCTGCATCAGCAGCAGCCCCACCACCACAATCAGAAAGGTGCCTAATACTTTACCGCCCGCACGCAGGCTGGCGAGATTGGCATTCAGGCCAATCGTGGCGAAGAAGGCCAGCATCAGCGGGTCTTTCAGACTCATATCGAAGTCGATTTCCCAGCCCATGCTTTTTTTCAGCACCAGCAACGCCAGCGCTACCAGCAGCCCACCGGCGACCGGTTCAGGAATAGTATATTTTTTAAAGAAGGGAACGGAGTGAACCAGTTTGCGCCCTAACAGCAGCACCATTGTCGCCGCGACCAGCGTAGATAACGTATCGAGATGAAACATATTTAAAGCTCCTTACCAGACGCATGATTCATTCATACGCGACGTATTTCCTGTGTCGTTGAGATCTCATCGTAAGATCAGGGAGCAGATTGTAATCAATAAATGCGCAAAAATGACAGAAAAAGGTTAATCACGCTGATAAACCATTTATGCAATGAATAATTGATAAAAATTAAGGTCCGGTAATTTTTTAACGCCATCACAAAGCAACCGTTTGCTTTTACCCACCAGTCCGATAAAATCGCCACTTTTCCACCACGAGATCGCCCCTGATGTCCGCCAACACCCTTGAGTCAGAAAATGCGCAACCGGTTGCGCACACTCAAAACAGCGAATTGATTTACCGCTTAGAAGACCGCCCGCCGCTGCCACAAACGCTTTTTGCCGCACTGCAACACCTGCTGGCTATGTTTGTCGCGGTGATCACGCCCGCCCTGCTGATTTGTCAGGCGCTGGGGCTGCCGGCGGCCGATACTCAGCACATCATCAGTATGTCGCTGTTCGCTTCCGGTGTGGCGTCCATCATCCAGATTAAAGCCTGGGGCCCGGTGGGTTCGGGTCTGTTGTCGATTCAGGGCACCAGCTTCAACTTCGTTGCGCCGCTGATTATGGGCGGTACCGCGCTGAAAACCGGCGGTGCCGATGTGCCGACCATGATGGCGGCGCTGTTTGGTACCTTAATGCTGGCGAGCTGCACCGAGATGGTGTTGTCACGCGTGCTGCACCTGGCGCGACGTATTATCACGCCGCTGGTTTCCGGCGTGGTGGTGATGATTATCGGCCTGTCGCTGATTCAGGTTGGCCTGACATCCATTGGCGGCGGTTATGCGGCAATGAGTAACAACACCTTTGGCGCGCCGAAAAATCTGCTGCTGGCGGGTATCGTGCTGGTGCTGATTATCCTGCTTAACCGCCAGCGTAATCCGTACCTGCGCATTGCGTCGCTGGTAATTGCCATGGCGGCGGGATATCTGATGGCCTGGTTCCTGGGTATGCTGCCGGAAAATACCGCGCCGACTAACACCGACCTGCTGATGATCCCAACCCCGCTGTACTATGGCCTGGGCATTGACTGGAACCTGCTGCTGCCGCTGATGCTGGTGTTTATGATCACCTCACTGGAAACGATTGGTGATATTACGGCGACATCTGACGTCTCTGAGCAACCGGTCTCCGGCCCGGTTTACATGAAACGTTTGAAAGGCGGCGTGCTGGCCAACGGCCTGAACTCGTTTGTCTCGGCGGTATTCAACACCTTCCCGAACTCCTGTTTCGGCCAGAACAACGGCGTGATTCAGTTAACCGGCGTCGCCAGCCGTTACGTTGGTTTCGTGGTGGCGTTGATGCTGATTGTCCTTGGCCTGTTCCCGGCAGTAAGTGGTTTTGTGCAGCACATCCCTGAGCCAGTTCTGGGTGGCGCAACGCTGGTGATGTTCGGCACCATCGCCGCGTCCGGCGTGCGTATTGTTTCCCGCGAGCCACTGAACCGTCGCGCAATCCTGATTATTGCCCTTTCACTGGCCATCGGTCTGGGCGTCTCCCAGCAGCCGCAGATCCTCCAGTTTGCGCCGGACTGGCTGAAAAATCTGCTCTCCTCGGGTATCGCCGCTGGCGGTATCACCGCGATTGTTCTGAATCTGGTCTTCCCGCCAGAGAAAGCGTAATCCGCTTTGCCGGATGGCGGCGACGTCATCCGGCATTATCCCCACACGCTGACACCGAATTTCACCCTTCTCACCTTGAGCATTGCGCATAATTCGTGCATAACTGCCTTATGTGCCCTTCTCAGGATGGAAGATCATGAAATTTATTGGAAAGCTGATTCTCTGGCTCCTCGTCGTACTGCTGCTGGTCATTCTCGCCTTCTACTTCCTGCTGCAAACCCGTTGGGGCGCGCGCGAAGTCAGTCAGTGGCTTACTGAGAACACCGATTACCAGGTGACGTTCGATGCGATGGATCACCGTTTCTCATCACCCTCTCATATCTTGTTCAGGAATGTGACCTTCGGGCGTGATGGCAAACCCGCGACGCTGGTCGCTAAAGCTGTCGATATCGGCCTGAGCACCCGCCAGGTGACCGACCCGCTACACGTTGACACTATCCTGCTGCAAGACGGAACGTTAAATCTCTCGCCGTCTAACGCGCCGCTTCCCTTTGCCGCCGATCGCCTGCAGCTCAACAATATGGCTTTCAACAGCCCGGAAACCGGCTGGGAATTAAGTGCGCAACGGGTTAACGGCAGCATTGCGCCATGGACGCCGGAAGCAGGCAACGTGCTGGGTAAGAAAACGCATTTGCAGGTGAATGCCGGTTCCCTGACGCTCAATGGCATACCCACCAGCAACGCGGTTATTGAAGGGGATATTGATAACGGTGTAGTAACGCTGACCAGCCTTGGTGCGGAGGTCGCGCGCGGCTCGCTGGCCGGAAATGCCCGCCGCAACGCCGACGGAAGTTGGGTGGTGGATAATCTGCGCCTGAACGATATTCGTCTGCAAAGCGACAAAACGCTGATCGATTTCTTCGCCCCGCTCAGCACCGTTCCGTCGCTGCAAATTGGCCGCCTTGAGGTCGTGGATGCCCGTTTACAGGGGCCAGACTGGGCGGTAACCGATCTCGATATGAACGTGCGCAACCTTTCCCTAACCCAGGGCGGATGGCAAAGTACGGACGGTAAAATCACCCTGAACGCCAGTGAGTTTATCTACGGCTCGCTACATCTGCTGGACCCCATTTTCAACGGCGAGCTCTCAGACCAGGGCATCGCCCTGCGCCAGTTTACCACCCGCTGGGAGGGCAGCACGGTGCGAACGTCCGGTTTCTGGTTGCGCAACGGGCAGGCGCTGACGCTGGATGATGCGTCGATTGTGGGCCTTGAATACACGTTACCCAATAACTGGAAACAGTTATGGATGGACGCGTTGCCGGAGTGGCTCAACAGCGTGACCCTGAAGAAATTTACCGCCAGCCGCAATCTGGTTATCGATATCGACCCGGCTTTCCCGTGGCAGATCACGGCGCTGGAAGGCAGCGCCACCAACCTGCAACTGGTGAAGAATCGCCTGTGGGGCGTATGGGGCGGAAATGCGCAACTCAATGCGGCGGCGGCGACGTTTAATCGCGTAGACGTCAATCGACCGAGCCTCGCGCTGTCGGCAAACGCCTCGACGGTCAATATCAGCGAACTTACGGCGTACACAGAGAAAGGCATGCTCAAAGCCACCGCCACGGTTTCTCAGTTGCCGCAACGGCAGGTGAACGTCAGCCTCGACGCACGCGGCGTGCCGCTGAATACGTTGCAGGCCTGGGGATGGCCAGCGCTGCCCATCAGTGGCGACGGTAACCTTCAGCTCACCGCCACCGGCGCAGTGCAGGCAGACGCACCGCTCAAGCCAACGGTAAACGGACAGCTGAGCGCGGTGAATATGGCGAAGGAGCAGGTAACGCAGACGATGCGGGGTGGGGAGATTACCACCCCGTAATTGCCCGGTGGCGCTACGCTTACCAGGCCTACAATGACATAACCAAATTCATCGTAGGCCGGATAAGCGACAGCGCCATCCGGCGTTTTTAAAGTGTGATCGTCAGCGTATTACTTTGCGCTTTCACCACCACGCCCAGCTCACTTCCCGCATGTGCGCCGCCCTTAATGCCGCTAATCTGCTGCACATTACGCAGGCACAGTGTCCAGTCGCGCGCGTTACCTTCGCCAGTTACGGTGATGGTGTTGCCCGCGCGTACCGCTTTCAACGTAAACGCAGCTGAACCATCCGTCGCCGGAACGGTGCAGAGAGCTTCGCGGCCATCATCCAGACAGAAAAGCTGGAATTCGGTGCCTTCATACCACGCGTAATTCGGTTTCTGGTTGTTGTTGCCCAGTGCCAGCAGGGTGTTGTCGCGGACATACACCGGCAGGCTCAGGAAGTCGTGCTGCTGTTTATGCCAGCGGCTGCCCTGTACTTCGTCGTTGTGCCACAGGTGCGTCCAGCGGCCTTCCGGCAGATAGAACTGCACGTCGCCCGCTTCCGAGAACACCGGTGCCACCATCACGGAATCGCCCAGCATATACTGGCGATCGAGGTAGTCGCATGCCGGGTCGTTCGGGAACTCCAGCATCATCGCGCGTAACATTGGCGTACCCTGCTCATGCGCCAGCGCAGCCTGGCGATAGAGGTACGGCATCATGCGGCACTTCATTTCGGTGAAGAAGCGCACCACGTCGCAGGACTCTTCGTCGTACGCCCACGGTACACGGTAGGATTTGCTGCCGTGCAGGCGGCTATGGCTGGAGAAGAGGCCGAATGCACACCAGCGTTTGTAGACATCGGCAGGCGCAGTATTTTCGAAGCCGCCGATATCGTGACTCCAGAAGCCGAAGCCGGAGAGGCCAATCGACAGGCCACCGC
Organism: Pseudocitrobacter sp. 2023LY-00077; assembly: GCF_055796175.1. Taxonomy (NCBI): domain Bacteria; kingdom Pseudomonadati; phylum Pseudomonadota; class Gammaproteobacteria; order Enterobacterales; family Enterobacteriaceae; genus Pseudocitrobacter; species Pseudocitrobacter sp. 2023LY-00077. Next base: position 340,969 of record NZ_JBSPEI010000003.1, read on the forward strand.
GCAGGCTTTCCGCCATTGATTCGTAGTTGGCGTAGCAGTCACCACCCCAGTGAACCGGGAACTGTTGCGCACCCACAGACGCGGAGCGGGCAAACAGCACCGCCTCTTCCTCGCCAACAGTCTCTTTCAGCACGTTCCACACCAGTTCGTTGTAGATAAAGGCGTAGTGGTTGTGCATTTTCTGCGGATCGGAACCGTCAAACCATTGCACATCCGTTGGGATACGTTCGCCGAAGTCGGTTTTGAAGCAATCTACGCCAATATCCACCAGCCCTTTCAGCTTGTCGGCGTACCACTGGCAGGCATCCGGGTTGGTGAAGTCATAAATCGCTAATCCTGGCTGCCATTTATCCCACTGCCAGATCGACCCATCCGGGCGTTTAAGCAGATAGCCCTTCTCTTTCAGTTCCTGGAAGACCGGCGATTTCTGGCCAATGTACGGGTTGATCCACACGCACACCTTCAGCCCTTTCTCTTTCAGGCGCTGAATCATGCCTTTCGGGTCAGGGAAGGTCACCGGGTCCCACTCGAAATCACACCACTGGAAAGCTTTCATCCAGAAGCAGTCGAAGTGGAAAACGTGCAACGGCAGGTTGCGCTCAGCCATGCCATCGATAAAGCTGTTCACGGTCGCTTCATCGTAGTTAGTGGTGAACGACGTGGTGAGCCACAGGCCGAACGACCACGCTGGCGGCAGCGCCGGGCGACCGGTAAATTGCGTGTAGCGATTGAGCACCTCTTTTGGTGTCGGACCGTCGATGACGAAATATTCCAGATACTCGCCTTCCACGCTGAACTGCACTTTCGAGACTTTTTCTGAGCCAATCTCGAACGAGACGTTTTCCGGGTGATTCACCAGCACGCCGTAGCCGCGGTTGGTGATGTAGAACGGGATATTTTTGTAGGACTGCTCGGTACTGGTGCCGCCGTCACGGTTCCAGGTTTCAACCGTCTGGCCGTTACGCACCAGCGCAGTAAAGCGCTCACCCAGGCCATAAACCGTTTCACCCACGCCGAGGTCCAGGCGCTCAAACAGGTAGTTTTTACCGGTGTTGCCGTCCTGCACGTAGCCGTTGTTTTTCACCTGAGAACCGGTAATACGTACGCCGTTGCGCAGGAAATCGAGCGACCAGAATTCACCTTTAGTAACCCGCACGCTCAGGTTGCCGCTTTTCAGCTCGGCAAATTCAGCGGTGTTCTGCATTTCAACTTTTACGTCTTTCAGGACATTCAGCGGATAGTGCGGGCCGTTATTTAACGCGCCCTGGAAGTGTTCGATACGTACGCCGACCACACCTTCCTGCGGGGCGAAAAAGCGCAGCGTAAACAATGGGGTATCCAGTTGCCAGGTACGTTCACGCACATCGCGCGGTGCGGCATAAACCACCATCTCATTACCGTGCTGCTCGACATCGAACACCTGGATGGGGTGGATAAGATTGAGACCCGGTTGGATCAGCCAGTTTCCATCACTGATTTTCATAGTTCGTCCTCTTAACTCTGTAATGATTTTGATTCGGGTACGTGTTCAAATTCTTGTTGATTGCGACGTGCGCCCTGCGCCAGCTCGCCCATAATTTTCAGCAAGAACGGCGTTTTCAGGGTGTAGTAGCGCTTCGCAATGATGGCGCTCAGCAGATAGCAAACCGCAGGAACGATAGTGAACAGGGCGATAATGATGCTGATGGTGGTGCTGTTCTGCGCTTTCGCGGCCGCATCGTAGCCCCCGCCCGCCAGCATCCAGCCAATCATCGCGCCACCCAGCGCCAGGCCCAGCTTCAGCACGAACAGCGTGCCTGCGAAACTGATGCCGGTAAGACGTTTACCGTTACACCACTCGCCGTAATCGACGGTGTCGGACATCATCACCCACTGAATCGGCGTCACCAGTTGGTGCAGCACACCAATCACGAAAATAAAGCCGAACATCAGTACGTTGGCATTCATCGGTACAAAGAACATCGCCAGGCTCAGCACCGCCAGAATGGCGTTGGTCCACCAGAAGACGCTCACTTTGCATTTCCAGTCGGTGAGCGGTTTGGCCATTGCGGAGCCAATCAGGTTGCCGACGCAATAGGTGGTCAGGAAAGCAGTGAATAACGCCGGAGAGCCCATAATCCAGGTGACGTAATACATCATCGCGCCGCCGCGCACGCAGACAGCAAGGATGTTGAGAATGGTGAGCAAGCCAACAATGCGCCACTGATCGTTCTGCCAGATATCGCGCAGATCTTCACGCATGCCGGTGGTACTCGGCGGTACCTGGATACGTTCTTTCGTGGTGAAAAAGCAGAATGCCAGCATCAGGAACGCAACTACCGACAGCACGGCAATCCCGCCCTGGAAACCGAGCGCCTTATCCTCGCCGCCGATTAAATTCACCAGCGGCATCATCAGCACGGTAGAGAGCATGCCGCCCGCCGTCGCCAGCACGAAGCGCCAGGATTGCAGCGAGATACGCTGCGTTGGGTCGTTAGTGATTACGCCGCCCAGCGCACAGTAAGGAATATTCACCACGGTATAGAGCAGGGTCAGCAGCGTGTAAGTTACTGCGGCGTAGATCATTTTGCCGTTAAGGCTGAGATCTGGCGTGCTGTAAGCCAGCACACACACCACACCAAACGGCAGCGCGCCAAACAGCACCCACGGGCGGAACTTACCCCAGCGACTGCGGGTACGGTCAGCCAGCAGGCCCATGCAGGGGTCGGAAATGGCATCCAGCGCGCGCGCCAACAGGAACATGGTGCCGACAAAGCCGGCAGGAATACCGAAAATATCGGTGTAAAAAAACATCATGTACAACATGACGTTATCAAAAATGATATGGCTGGCGGCGTCGCCCATACCATAGCCAATCTTCTCTTTGACGGATAAAACTTCGCTCTTCATGTCGAAATCCCTTCTTGAGCCGACGCCACGCTGGTACCGGTTACGGTTTTTGTAAACCATCCGACCGCTAAGATGAATTCCGATATCTCGTTATCAAATTACGTTTCTTAATTTCTGTGATCGCGGTAGGACTAGAGAGTGTGTCGAAGTGTAACTTGCGGATTTTATGGGGTTTTGTTCTGAGGCGGACATTCACACGCGTGATATGTACCAAATGAATCCAAAAAAGGTGCATTAAAAGATGTGGTAAATGCCTGAAAGTAGCTATAATGCGCCCCGCCTCCATGTAGCAATCGAGGCGCGGAAGATCGTCATCTCCGGTGAGGTGGCTGGACTTCAAATCCAGTTGGGGCCGCCAGCGGTCCCGGGCAGGTTCGACTCCTGTGATCTTCCGCCAATTAACCTCTTCTGAGCTCTCTCGAAGTCAATAACTCTTTCTTAACCCCTTGTATATCAGGCTTCATCGTGTCCCAAACTCAATCGAACTAAACCTACATCAAGCATTTTTTGGGGGTGCATTAGGGGGTGTTATTTCCCTACCGAAACTTCGGAACCCCCATAATGTGAAAAATATGATATATAACAATAGGTTTAAACAACACCTTTGTTATACAAGGGGTGGGGGTATCAGATAGGTTACTAGTGTAAGTCCCCATGGAGGATGAACTCATCAAAAACCGGAGGGCGTGATGGCACTAACTGATGTTAAAGTCAAAACAGCAAAACCAAAAGAAAAGCCTTATAAGCTAGCTGACGGTGGAGGTATGTATCTGCTGACTAATACCAATGGCTCAAAGTACTGGCGTATGAAGTATCGTTTTGCTGGTAAAGAAAAAATGCTTTCTATTGGTGTCTACCCTGATATATCTCTGGCTGACGCACGTGAAAAACGTAGTGAAGCTAGGAAAATCCTTGCCGCAGGAGGCGACCCGGGCGAAGTGAAGAAAGAGGGGAAAATAGCCAAGCAAATGAGTCTGAAAAGCACTTTTGAGGCTGTCGCACGTGAATGGCACCAGTCTAAAGCCGACCGTTGGTCACTACGTTACCGCATTGAAATCATCGAGACCTTCGAGAAAGACATCTTCCCCTACATCGGCAAGCGCCCTATTGCTGAAATTAAGCCAATGGAACTACTGGAAACTTTGCGTAAAATGGAGAAACGCGGAGCGCTCGAGAAGATGCGCAAAGTCCGTCAACGTTGCGGTGAGGTGTTCCGCTATGCAATTGTCACTGGTCGGGCCGACTACAACCCCGCCCCCGACCTTGCTAGCGCTTTAGCTACGCCGAAAAAAGTACATTTCCCCTTCCTTTCTGCCATTGAACTTCCTAACTTCCTTAACGATCTAGCGGGCTATACCGGCAGTGTTATCACGAAGACAGCGACTCAAATCATTATGTTAACCGGTGTACGCACACAGGAGCTGCGTTTCGCCCGTTGGGAGGATATCAATTTTGAGGCAAAGTTATGGGAAATCCCAGCAGAAGTGATGAAAATGAAACGGCCCCATGTTGTACCGCTCTCAGAGCAGGTCATTGCGCTGTTTAAACAGCTTGAACCGATATCGAAGCATTATCCGCTGGTTTTTATCGGTCGAAACGATCCTCTCAAGCCTATCAGCAAGGAAAGCGTTAATCAGGTGATTGAGTTGCTGGGGTATAAAGGCAGGATAACTGGGCACGGTTTTCGCCACACAATGAGCACTATTCTGCATGAGCAAGGCTTTAACTCGGCGTGGATTGAAACACAGCTTGCGCATGTCGATAAAAACGCGATTCGTGGAACATATAACCATGCTCAGTATCTGGAAGGGAGAAGAGAGATGATGCAGTGGTATGCGGATTATATCAATAGCCTAAAACAACCGGCATAATAGCACAGCCCAAAGCGGGCTGTGCTTCACCTACACCGTTCTTTTTTGGTAAATCACCGAAGAAAATAACATTGTAATATGCTGTTTTTAAAGTATTTTTTAATTAACTCGCCATTTACAAAAACATCGAGACCAAACAGCCAGTTATGTTATCAGGTAAAAATTAGTTGAGACTATCCCTGTTAAAACAGGCATAGCTAATTAACTGCTAACTTGAGAGAAAAAGTGTTTTAATTACGTCGAGTGTAATTACAATCGCTGGCGACGCCAGCAGTGCCAGTGGTGGTCTCAGCCCGGAACAATTTGAAAAAACAGATCTTCGCTTAAGATGGTATCCACCTTACGTGGGTAGGATCAGCGTTCCTCGCTGACTATAGAGTGGAATAAGCGTTGCACTAAAATCCATAAAACAGAGTCCATTTAGTCGGGCATCTTCCGACAACAGCACCAATTCGACGGGTTACGTTTCCTTATCTAAGTCCTAAGCGAGCTAGTTTGTACCATCATACAAACACCTAGAGACACATGATGGTAAGATTTTTACAGCTGGTTTCTCATACCCCATACAGAGCCCTAGTTAAAGTTCAGAACCTTTACCCGTAAGTACGCCTATTCCATGCTCCCGGTAGGCATAAACCTATTTTCTTACTGTGCAGGGGCTGATGCCGTACATCCTGGCTACAGATTTCAAACTCAACTCATCTTCCAGGTACTTCACTGACACTTCCTTTTTGAATTCCAATGAAAATTTTGCCATACGCCCTCAGTTTTTGATCTGGTGTCTAACTTTTGAGGCTCACAGCATCCTCTCAGGAATTTCAGGAGCTGCTAGACGGTGCTGGAACAACGCTTATTCTCAATGACAGTGGTTTATGTTACAAAAAAACGCTCCCGGAAAGGAGCGTAAACCAGTGACTTCGGCATCAAATGAGGGTCTGACAAGTGGAGCAGCGGGTTAATTCTGGGTAACCTGGCTACGATGCTTTTCCGCCTGCTGCTGATGAATAACGGAAGACTGGCCATTTTTCGCGTTCTCATGCACAACAGCAGCTTTCTCATGCTCGCTCATTTCGGAAAATGGCTTAGCAGTTTCTTGGGTGTTCTCAGGTTTGGCTTTCATCATTTTTTTATGCATTTCAGCCATGTCCTGATGGGCGGCAGAATTGCCGTTTTGCATCATTTCATGGGACATAGCGGCCTGATCGTGACCGCTCATATCCATCATTTTCATGCTCTCCCCCTGAACTGCACTTTTTTCAGCGGATGACTGCATCTGATGGGCAGGCGCCTGGGCATTATTTACCTGGTCATGCATGTTCATTGTCTCTGCAGCCCAGGCAGATGAAGCGACAGCCATCATGGCAATAAAGGATACAAGAATTTTTTTCATGGTTGGGTCTCCGGTGTTTTCATACCCGAACAATCAATGCTTATAACAGAGAAAGCAGTTGATCTCAGGGCTGGTTAATCATCACGCCAGGAACCGGGCGATTGAATTATCACGTTGCTCCTGATTTATGACTGATTATAAAAAACCGCCTCTGTTTATCGCGTGACTAAATGATGACATTTTTGTCACCTTCCGGATTTTTACTGAATAACAGTATTAATCCGTTAACAGACGCACACTGAACACAATTTCCCGCCCCTGCTGTTCTGCTGACAGCTCGCCGCCGTGAGCATGAATGATCGACCTTGTAATTGATAATCCCAGCCCCGCACCTTCCGTATTGTGGACCCTAGATGAGTCTGCGCGATAGAACCGGTCAAACAGGCGTTCCAGATTAGCGGGAACCGGGCCAGACATCGTATTCGTAATCATCACGTTCACACAGTCACTGTCACGCTCAAGGTGTATCGCTGTACAGGTGTTATCGGGAGAATACTTGATTGCATTGGAAAGCAGGTTACTGAAAGCACGTCGCAGCATATCGCTGTCTCCGGCAACAACGCCCTCTCCTTCAACCGTGATTGTCTTTCCTGTTTCGTCTGCCAGGGGCTCGAATAACTCACGTAATTCATTCAGTTCGGCTGCCAGATCTACATCATGTTTATCCAGCTGCAGCAGACCATGCTCTGAACGTGCCAGAAAAAGCATGTCACTGGTCATTCGTGACAACCTTTTCAGTTCTTCCAGGTTAGCGAATAAAATTTCGCGGTAATGCGAAACATCCCTTTCCTTAGCCAGTGCAAACTGCGTCTGCATCATCAGATTACTGACTGGTGTGCGCAGCTCATGCGCGATGTCAGACGAGAAATCTGACAGTTTCCGAAATGACCCCTCCAGGCGATCGAACATGTTATTGAATTCCTGCATGGTCTCAGAGATTTCCGGTGGAGCCAGATCGGGATTAAGACGCTGATCAAGGCTGTGTACGGTCATGGAGGAAGCCAGACTGGTCATTTCCCGTAACGGTTTCAGACCAATACGTGTGGTCAGCCAGCCCAGAAAAACAGAAATAAAGACCAGACCGATATTGAACCAGAACAGCCAGGTACTGAGCTTATCCATAAACAGGGTGTGATACCCAGTATCCGTGGCAACCGTAATGATGAAATGTTTACTTTTACCCTGTTCCGGCGTCACGGCAACCCGCCGCGAGATACTGCGGTACACGGTGTTATTTTCTTCCGTCTGGATCATATAGTCGAGAATATCACCCGACTTATTAAGCAGGACCGCTGGAACAACAGAATTTTTGGCATAAAGTTCAACAATTTTTTCATTTTCCATGTTTTTTATAGAAATGAATAAACCATTGTGCCCTACCATCGCATCGTTTATTTTTTCTGATAATGACTTAATATCCGTTTTGTTCCGGAACGTCTCTGTTTTAAGAAACTCTTCGGTGAGCTGAAGTTTACCTGTCAGAAAATCGCGGTCCTGATTATCGAAATAGCCATTCAGGGTGCTCACCAGCATAAAACTGGATAACCACCATACCGTAAGCATCACTGCAGAAAAAATCAGGCTCAGGCGCGTGGTCAGGGAAATTTTGAACCTCACTCTTCTCTGATCTCCAGGACATATCCGGCACCACGAACGGTATGGATCAGTTTTGGCTCAAAGTCATCATCAATTTTACTTCTCAGGCGTCTCACGGCGACATCAATCACATTCGTGTCACTGTCAAAGTTCATATTCCAGACCAGGGACGAGATAAGACTCCTGGGTAACACTTCTCCGGTGCGTTGCAGCAGCAACTCAAGCAGAACGTATTCTTTACCGGTGAGATGGATCTTCTTCCCCGAACGGATCACGGTCCGGCGCACCATATCAACGGTCATATCGGCGATAGTGCAAACTGTGGCGGCCTGCGAGCGGGCGCGTCGCAGCAAGGTTCTTACACGTGCAACAAGCTCTGTAAAATCGAAGGGCTTAATCAGATAGTCATCTGCGCCAAGCTCCAGTCCTTTCACTTTGTCCCGCACGTTGTCCTTTGCGGTTAAAAACAGGACCGGTTCTTCATGCCCGGACTCCCTCAGTGCGCTGATGATTTGCCACCCGTTGAGGAAAGGCAGCATCACGTCCAGTATTATCAAATCATACTGTCCCTTCGACGCGGCCCCGAGACCATCGCGGCCATTATTAAAGAGATCGGCCTGATAGCCTTCCTCAATCAGTCCCTGCTGCAGGTAACGACCTGTTTTTTGTTCGTCTTCAACGATTAAAATACGCTGCATGGTCAACTCGCTGATATGAAAGTAAAAATCTCACGCATGAGCTTTGGCTGTCCCCTAGCTGACCTGAGACGGAGCAAGCATTCCGAGCCACGCAACGGCGCCCAGAATGATAATCGCAACAACGAATTCTGTCAGGATGCTGTTTCGCATCAGGGCAACGCTGCGATCATAATTCCCTTCCCTGACCATAACTTCAAGCCGGGGACCCAGGTGAAACCGGTTTGCTGCAGCCAGAAGAAGCATCAGAACAAACAGAGCCGTCTTAGCAAGCAATATCCCCCCCCAGGAGCTGTTGAATAAGGGGTTTAAGTTACCCTCAGCAATATACAGATAGTTGACCAGCGCACTCAGGATCAGGGCTACAACAATCACCGTACCTGCCGTGGCAAATTTTGCCAGGGAGTCAGATATCACAATGACGCTCTGTGCATTATGCGCGTTTCTGCGCATCAGCAGGATAGCAAATGCAACCAGAGCACCTGTCCAGGCACCTGCAGCGCCGAGATGAGTCAGATCGCTCAGTAAATGGAGATAGTAATGCAGACCGTCATGCATGACGGCGTGTCCTCCCCAGGCAAGTGTAGCCAGCGCCACGCCCCCACTCATCGTCATCAGCAGGCAGGACAATACTCTCTTATTAGTGTAAAGGAACAAAGCACCGAGAGTGGTAAACAGGGCACAGAGTCTGACAATCCAGCTAATACCTACATCCGTTTCTTCTATCACCATCTCGATAATATGGATAGATAATTCTCTGAGATCAGTTACTCCGCTCATGGCATTAGATACCAGGAGCATATTAATGCCAGTAAGAATGATGCCTGCAACAACAGCAAAGGTTATAAACGACCTGAAATTAGTCAGGTTATACGTTTCATGTCTGACACTGCTTATTCCATATATCTGAAAAAATGGCAATCCAAATATTACCATCAAATCAAGATAAAGAAGAAAACGAATAACAATCATAATCAGGTCGTTCATAATATTACTTCACTGTAAAAGTGTAATTGCCGGTAATAGGGTGTGTATCTGCAGAAACCGCGCGCCAGTCAACACGATAAGTGCCGGCTGGCAGAGGTTCTCGTGGGATAATGACCATTGATTTAGGGTCAGCACCTGGTGCCACTTTTGTCGCGACTGGCATTGGCGAATGGGATGACATGCCTTTCATCCCGGTCATTGTTAATTTAGCCCCTGAGAATTTCACAGTCAGATCTTCTGTGAAATTAAGCTGGATCTTTTCCGGGGCCGCTATGGCTGAATCTGCCTGCGGGACAGAACTTTTTAATTCAGGATGGGCCATAGCAGAGAAAGCAACGCCCATAACGAGGCCACCTGTAAGAATGGCTTTATTTAAAATCGACATTTTATTTACCTGTTTAGTTGAGTGTTTTATATCGGTGCGTTAAAACCAGATTCTGGCTCCCGCCAGGAATACTACCTGATGGTCTTTCTCACCTTCTCTTTTCGCCATATCGGATGTTTTCCCGTAAAGTTGATTCCAGGAAACGCCTATATAGGGTGCAAACTCACGGCGTATTTCATAGCGCAGCCGGAGCCCCAGTTCTGTGTCAGTCAGTCCCCTGCCGCGACCCCGCGATTCATCATCCTGACTGTAGAAATTCACCTCATAGGATGGCTGGAGTATGAGCCGGTTAGTCAGTAAAACGTCGTATTCTCCTCCCAGACGAAGGGCTGCTTTTCCGCCATTACTGACAAACCCCGTAATTTCAGATTCAAAATTATAGAGTGCCAGCCCCTGAAAACCGACAGCAGCCCAGGTCTGGGCAGAAGCAGGTCTGAAATCCTGCCTGACACCCGCAACCAAATCCCACCAGGGGCCAACCGCATGTCCCCAGAGTAACTGCGCTTCAGCCGCCTCCGTTTCCCCATTGCTTCGTTCGCCTTCGCTCTTTAGCCAAAGCCGGTCTGTGTCGCCTCCAATCCAGCTGTTAACACTCCAGCTGAAATTGTTGGTGTTATCCGACCGTTGCCATTCCAGTTGATCCAGCAGAACCAGATAATTAATCGCACTGTCGTGAATCGCATGCCCCTGTAAATTGCCGAATGCAGCCTTCCGGTCGGCATCGGTAACAGGCGGAATTGGCGTTCTGCTCTCGGTTACAATGGGCTCCATTGACGTCATCTCAGTGAAATTCTCATCTGCTGGCATCTGCATGGCAGACATGTCGTGCCCGGCGTGGGGATCTGCAGAGACGAAGCCCGCCGCAATAGAAAGCTGTGAGGTAAACAAACCGGCGACCAGAACAGGTATGGCCTTCAAATTTCTCTTCATTCGCATCATTCCTCCACCCGGACTTCACGAAACATTCCCATTTCCATGTGATAGAGCAAATGGCAGTGATACGCCCAGCGTCCAAGTGCATCTGCTGTCACTCTGTAACTGCGTTTTGTACCAGGGGGGACATCTATTGTGTGTTTACGAACCATGAAATTACCGTTTTCATCTTCCAGATCGCTCCACATACCATGCAGGTGAATGGGGTGAGTCATCATGGTATCGTTGATCAGCGTGATCCTGAGCCGCTCACCGTATTTCAGCAGCACCGGTGCGGCATCTGAAAACTTGATTCCGTTAAATGACCAGGCAAACTTTTCCATGTGGCCGGTTAAATGCAGTTCTATGGTGCGGCCAGGTTCACGTCCGTCAGGATCCTCAAAGCGGCTTTTCAAATCCGCGTACGTGAGAACCTTTCTTCCGTTATTTCGAAGACCAATACCCGGATCGTTTAATTTCGGAGAGACGCTCATCGCCTGCATATCAACCAGTGGGTTATCCGTTTCTGACGCAGGATGACTTTGCATACCCGGCATTCCGGCCATCTGGGAATGATTCATACCGGCCATGCTACTGTGATCCATGGGCGCGGAGGATGTCCCGCTATCCGGAAGGTCAGCACCGTCCATAGACATCATCTCTCCGCTGTTATCCATGCCTCCCATCTGGCTGTGGTCCATTCCTGCCATATCATGTCCCATTCCTCCCATACCCATATCTTCCATGGTCAACAGAGGGCGGGGATCGAGGGCGGGAACGGCAGCACTTAACCCCTCTCTCGTGGCCAGTGTCCCCCGAGCGTAACCGGTCCTGTCCATGGATTGTGCGAAGATGGTATAGGCCTCACCCTGAGGCTCCACAATGACATCATAGGTTTCGGCAACGGCAATCCTGAATTCGTCAACGGTAACCGGGTTTACATACTGGCCATCTGCAGCCACGACCGTCATTTTCAGCCCGGGGATACGGATATCGAAATAGGTCATCGCCGAGCCGTTGATAAACCGTAAGCGTATCTTTTCACCGGGACGGAACAGTCCGGTCCAGTTTTTCAGCGGGGCCTGCCCGTTCATGAGATAGGTGTAGGTGTAGCCACTGACATCCGCGAGGTCAGTCGGATTCATTTTCATTTCAGCCCACATTTTCCGATCGGCAATGGTGGCTGACAGCCCCCGGGTATTCACGTCACGGAAAAAAGAGCCAACGGTTGGTTTATTGAAATTGTAGTAATCCGACTGTTTTTTTAATTTTTTCAGCAGGCTGTGAGGATTTTCATCGGTCCAGTCAGACAACATGACCACATGCTCACGATCGTAAGCAAACGGTTCTGGCTCCCTGGCATCGATGATAATGGCACCGTATACCCCCTCCTGTTCCTGCAGACCGGAATGGCTGTGGTACCAGTAAGTCCCGTTCTGCTTAACCTTAAAGGTGTAAGCGTAGGTATCATCAGGCTCTATGCCCATAAAACTCAGCCCCGGAACACCATCCATATTGGCCGGAAGAATAATGCCGTGCCAGTGAATGGACGTCTGTTCATTAAGACGGTTTTTGACCTTCAGGGTAATGGTGTCACCTTCTTTCCAGCGAAGAACGGGCCCCGGCAGGCCTCCATTGATTGTTTTGGCCTGACGCTCACTGCCCGTGATATTGACGGCCGTTTCACCAATGGTCAGGTCAAACTGAGTACCCTGCAGGGATGCGGCAACTGGCAGGCTCAGACTGGAACGCGCATTGAAACTCCATACGCCAAGACTTCCGGCTACGCCAGAGAGGGTTAACCCCTTCAGGAAAGTTCGTCGAGACGTTTTCAACAGCATGCGCGTTCCCTTATTTAAAGTATGGTTACTGACAGAATTCGAGAACCGATTTAAATTAAATTACTGGTTCATCCTCTTACAATGAAATGAAGCTAGCACACCTTAAGAAACAAATTCATTACAATCGTGTAATGTACATAGCTGTATTACATTTACGTCATCTTCCCCACAGGTTGATTATTTTTATATATGATCGTAAGGACATCTTTTATGTACCTCAGAAGGTAATTACACATGAATATATTAATCACAACCACTGCGTTTACAGCTTTATTTTGTGGGGCAGCTTTTGCTCAGTCCAGTGATATTGCCCATGAAGCACATCGATTTGTTAATAATGCCTCAGCCGTCAGTCATGTGAATTCCTCGACGCATGAAAATTTGCCGGACATGATTAATAAAAACAGCACGCCCTCATTCTCTGAAATGAATGAACATGAAAGGGCCATTGTTGCTCATTCATTTATGAACAACAGCGCGTCCTATGCACATCAGAAAATGATTGAGGAACATAAAAAAATGCTGTCCGACAGTGGTGCAAATTCAAAGACCTCCTCTTCTTCTTTTAACGAACTGAATGCCGGAGAGAAAGCCGCCCTCGTGCATGAGCAGGTCAATAATGCCGGTGCGGAAGCTCATCAGACGCAGGCAAGAAAGCTTCGCGGCCTTTATTCGTCCAGGTAACGGCAGGCGAGTTAGTGCTTAGCGTCAGGTGCGCAGCAGGGCTTCACTGACGGGTTACGTCGCAGGCCATGAGCCTCATATTGCTCTGCCGTAACCTGTTTCAGACCCGTTAATCATCACCGTCGGGCTGGTCATACAGTTCCCAGAGCTTCAGGAGCAAACGGGAAACAAGATATGTTACAAAAATGACGACCATCAACGGTGCTCCCGATTAACTGACAGATGACACGCCTCCTGAAAACCCCTAGCATACGCCGCAGTGTTCATGCTAACGGCGAATTCCAGTAAATGTATTCTACCGATGTCGTAAAAGAAAATGCTTACCTTTCAGCCACGCGCTCGGGGCTGGAATCGAACGAGATCGCTATCCTTCAGCGCTCTTTGCCTTCCCGGTTTAATCTTCGGCATTTGAAAAAAAATGAATCATTAAAACTCGTACTGCAAAAGAAAGCGGGAAAATCACGTGTAGTGGCCTATAAATTTACGTCCGGTTCATTTAATTACACGGCGTATCGTATATCAGACAAAAAGTTCTATAACCTTTCCGATACTTCCGGGAAAGGCAGTCTCGATTATCCGTTACCAGCCGCAGCAAGACTCAGCTCGCCTTTCAATCCTGCAAGACTTAACCCTGTATCGGGAAAAGTGAGTCCCCATAATGGCATTGATTATTCCATGCCCATGAACACAAAAATAGTCAGTGTCATCGACGGAAAAATCACCCGGGCCGAATACAACAGTACCATGGGATATTTTGTTGAAGTAACGGGAAAAGCCGGTGTTAAAACTCGCTATCTCCACCTCAATAAAATACTCGTTACCAAAGGGGCCAGGGTTACCCGGGGAGGCGCTATTGCGTTATCCGGTAACAGTGGACGTTCATCCGGTCCTCATCTGCATTACGAGCTGGTCATCAATAACAATCCTGTTAACTCACTGGCGTTCCGGGCAGCGGCACCCGCTGATAACAAACTTGAACAGCATGCCTTTGCGCATGCCAGAGACTACGAACGATACCTGGACTGATAACGGGACCGCGACGCGGCCCCGTTTGCCGGATTAATTTTTTTTATCGTTTTCACTTCCGTGATGTTGATGATCTCCATGCCCTCCGTGGCCGTGGAAAAGATGCATTAGCGGGCAGACCAGCAATAACAGATATGGCCAGTAACCTGCCACATGTGACCAGTGTTCGCGCAGGAGGGCAAATGCCGCGATCGCGGCGACAGCAATAAGCGCATAGGTGGTACTTTTCATACTGGACTCCTTCTGTTCGTAACAACCCCTTCACCAGTGTTATTTCCCGAGCCTGACACTTTTCAGACGCAACGCATTCACAATGACGCTGACGGAAGAAAGAGCCATGGCCGCCGCCGCAATAACTGGCGACAGCAGTATTCCATACACAGGATAAAGCAGACCTGCAGCCACAGGCACACCAAGTGCGTTGTAGATAAATGCAAAAAACAGATTCTGTCGGATATTTTTCATGGTGATCTCTGACAGATGACGGGCCCTGTTCAGTATCATCAGGTCGCCTTTGAGAAGGGTGACTCCGGCACTTTCAATTGCCACATCTGTACCCGTTCCCATGGCTATACCCACGTCAGCCGCTGCCAGAGCCGGGGCATCATTCACACCGTCTCCGGCCATCGCAACCACATGGCCAGACTCTTTCAGTCGGGTTATCACTGCTTTTTTGCCATCCGGCAGAATCCCTGCTTCAACCTCATCTATTCCCAGTTTCCGTGCGACTGCTTCAGCAGTAAGCTGGTTATCCCCGGTGAGCATAACAATGCGGATCCCCGCCTGACGCAACGCTTTAAGCGCATCCGGCGTGGATGCTTTCACGGGATCCGAGATAGCTATCAGGCCTGCAAGGTCCCCGTCCGTGGCCACATAGATAACGGTAGCGCCTTCCATCCGCAACGTATCCGCAATGGCCTTTTGATTTTCAATAACGATACTGTTTTCCTGCATAGCCAGTTCATTACCAATAACAACCCATTGACCTTCGACATCGCCTGTGACACCTTTACCCGACGGCGCATCGAAATGAGTGACTGCGGGTATTGCGATCCCCTTTTCCTGCGCTGCTTTAACTACTGCCATACCCAGCGGATGCTGCGAGCCTTTTTCCACTGCGGCCGTTACACGCAAAAGAGATGTTTCCCCACCCGGATTAAGACTGATAATCCCTGTCACCGTCGGCGAACCTTCCGTGAGCGTGCCTGTTTTGTCGACAACCAGCGTGTCCACTTTTTCAAGACGCTCAAGGGCTTCGGCATTCTTAATTAACACCCCGGCCTGGGCTCCTTTGCCCACCCCCACCATTATCGACATCGGCGTGGCCAGCCCCAGCGCGCAGGGACAGGCAATAATCAGGACCGACACAGCCGCAATGAGACCGTGCGCCATCCTGGGCTCGGGCCCCCAGACAGACCAGATCATGAAAGCAACAACCGCGATAAGTATCACCAGAGGAACAAACCAGCCTGAAACGCTGTCAGCCATTCTCTGGATGGGGGCCCGCGAACGCTGTGCATCAGCGACCATCTGAACAATTCGTGAGAGCATCGTTTCATCACCGACTTTCTCTGCACGGATGATAAGACTACCTGTCTGATTAATCGTCCCCCCAATGACGGGTTCACCCTCCGTTTTGGTAACCGGCATAGACTCCCCGGTCACCATCGATTCATCCACGGTTGTTTTGCCTTCGACCACGATACCGTCGACCGGAATACTCTCTCCAGGTCTGATGCGGAGCTTATCGCCTGGCAGGACATCTTCCGCATTAATATCCGTTTCATGACCGTCATGATCCAGCCGCCTGGCGGTTTTGGGGGCAAGGTTCAGAAGCGCAGTAATGGCACCTGAGGTTTGTTCCCGTGCCCGCAGCTCAAGAACCTGTCCCAGCAATACAAGCACCGTAATTACTGCCGCGGCTTCAAAATAAACGGCCACCAGGCCATCCATGTTTCTGAACGATGCAGGAAACCAGGAGGGGAAGACGGTTGCAATGACGCTGTAAACCCAGGCTACGCCGGTCCCCATAGCAACAAGGGTAAACATATTCAGGGAGCGGTTACGTAACGACATTCCGGCCCGGGCGAAAAATGGCCAGCCACACCACAACACGACAGGAGAGGCCAGAAGCAGCTGCAGCCATGTGTTGTACTGTGGTGATACTGTATTCCTCAAAGCGGGAAACAGATGAGATCCCATTTCGAGTATCAGAACCGGAAACGCCAGCAACAACCCCAGCCAGAAGCGTCTTGTCATGTCGCGAAGTTCATCACTCGGCCCCGTGGATGCCGTGGCTACGAGCGGTTCCAGTGCCATTCCACAGACAGGACAGCTTCCGGGACCACTGCGGCGTATCTCCGGGTGCATCGGACATGTCCACACACCTTCAGAAATATCGTTCTCCGCCTGGTGGTGAGGCTGTTTTATCTGATCAGGGATGACTTCGTGGTGATGGTGATGGGAATGTTCACTGGCATCTTCTGTAAGATAACGATCGGGATGGGCTTTAAATTTACTCTCACAGCTGGCGGAGCAGAAATAAAGCTGATGCTCCTGGTATCGAATGCTGCTGTGCGTCTTGTCGGGCAGGATTTCCATCCCGCACACGGGATCTCTCACCTTATGCAATACGTGACTCTCGTCCGGGGATAATGTCTGTTCAGAAGCAGTCTGGTTGTTGTGTTGCACTGCATTGTCATTTTTCACAGTAACTCTCCTTATGCAAACCTGAAGCATCTTCTGTATTCAGGTTATGTCATGGATGCGATTACCACGAATGTCACCGGCACAGGAGTGCCTGCTGCCGGCGTCCCGTTATCAGCCGTTCCGCTGACTATTCGATTCGCTGGAAGACCTTTTTACTGCCCTCCGGTGAGAATGCGATAACATCGTAAGCCTCTTTACGGGCCCCCATCTCCATTCCCGGGCTCCCCGCAGGCATGCCGGGGGTGGCAAGGCCATAAATCCCTGAACCAGACTGCATTGCCTTATGTATCGTGGCTGCAGGCACATGGCCTTCAATGATCAAATTACCAGCAACCGCGGTATGGCAGCTTCTCAGTCCAGCAGGAACAGCATATTTTTCTTTCAGGGCTGACAGAGCCTGATCATTCATGACGTGGGTCCGCACCTCAAACCCGTCATTTTCCATCGCCTTACCCCATAGGGAACAGCATCCACAGTTTTCAGATTTATACATATCAATCACTTTTTCACTCGCCATCGCGGGCAGTGAAAGGCCAAAAGCCAGGGTCATTAAAATTATTTTTTTCATACTCACCTCTGTATGTTATCGATATAAACCCTGACGTCAGGGTGAATTTATGCAAAAGGACACCCGCAGGGGTGCCCTTTCAGGGTTATGACACGCTCTTTTTATGTCTGCGCAGCCAGATGAGTTTATAGGCGGCAGGTATAATGAACAGGGACAGCAGCGGAGCCGTGATCATCCCACCAATCATGGGGGCCGCAATACGGCTCATGACTTCTGAACCTGCGCCGGTTCCCCAGAGTATCGGCAGCAGACCCGCGATGATCACCGCCACGGTCATGGCTTTCGGCCGGACACGCAGCACGGCACCATGATAAAGGGCTTCATCAAGACCTTCCGGTGTGAACGTTTCTTTGTTTGACAGTTCCGGATGCGCTTCAATGGCATGACGCAGATACATCAGCATGACCACGCCAAACTCTGCTGCCACACCGGTCAGGGCGATAAACCCGGTTCCGGTTGCGACTGACATATGGAAGCCCTGCCAGTACAGGAACCATATCCCGCCAACCAGGGCGAACGGCAGACTCATCAGGATAAGTAAGGCCTCATCAACCCGACGGAATGCCAGATATAACAGGATGAAAATGATCATCACCGTCATCGGCACCATCAGTTTCAGTTTCTTGTTGGCGTGTTCAAGTAATTCAAACTGTCCGGAGAATGACACGCTGGTACCTGGTTTCAGTTTCACTTTCTGACTGATAGCTGTCTTAATATCATTGACCACCGACACCATGTCCCTGTCGCGTGCATCGATATAAATCCAGCTGGCTGGTCGGGCGTTTTCCGTTTTCAGCATGGTTGGCCCGGAAACTACTTTAACGTCAGCAACATCTCCCAACGTGATTTGTTGCTTCATTGGCGTCAGGATTGGCATTTGTTTCAGAGCCAGAGGGCTATTCCGGTAATCCTGCGGGTAGCGGATATTGATTGGGTACCGGGCCACACCTTCAACGGTTTCACCTACCATTGCGCCACCTATAGCTGAGGAGACGAACAGCTGAACATCTCCTACAGTCATTCCATAGCGGGAGGCTTTCTCACGGTTAATATCGATGTCAATGTAGCGCCCACCCTCCAGACGTTCAGCGAGAGCAGAAACCACGCCCGGCACGGTTTTGGCTACCGCTTCGATACTCAGTGCCGTCGCATCGATATCGGACAGAACAGTCCCGGATACCTTGATACCTATCGGGCTTTTGATACCGGTAGAGAGCATATCAATACGGTTACGAATTGGCGGCACCCAGAGGTTAGCCAGACCAGGCAGACGGACGGTCTTATCAAGTTCGTCGATAATCTTGTCAATAGTCATGCCTGGCCGCCACTGATCCTCAGGTTTCAGCTGAATGGTGGTTTCCACCATTTCGAGTGGCGCGGAATCCGTTGCGGTCTCTGCCTTACCGGTCTTGCCAAATACAGAGGCCACTTCAGGAACGGTTTTGATTAACTTATCCGTGGTCTGCAGTAGCGCCGCTGCTTCCGCCGGAGAGACGCCTGGCAACGTTGACGGCATATACAGCAGGTCACCTTCGTTGATCTTCGGCAAAAACTCACCGCCGACCTGGCTCAGTGGCCAGATAACCGTGAAGATGGACAAGGCCGCAACCAGCAGGGTTGCTTTTGGCCAGTGCAATACCCGTAACAGCAACGGATGATACGCTTTAATCAGCATCCGGTTGAGGGGGTTACTGGTCTCGGCAGGGATTTTCCCGCGGATCCAGAATCCCATCAGAATAGGAATGACGATAATAGCCAGCGCGGCCGCTCCTGCCATGGAATAGGTTTTCGTGAACGCCAGCGGGCCAAACAGACGCCCTTCCTGTCCTTCAAGGGTAAAGATAGGAATGAACGAAAGGGTGATAATCAGCAGACTGATGAACAGTGCAGGTCCCACTTCCACGGAGGCGTCAGTAATGACTTTCCAGCGGGTGGCGTTATCAATCTGCTCTCCTGGATGTTGATGATCCCACTCCTCCAGCCGTTTGTGCGCATTTTCAATCATGACAATAGCGGCATCCACCATTGCGCCGACGGCAATGGCTATCCCTCCCAACGACATAATATTGGCGTTCAGTCCCTGGAAGTGCATGACGATAAAGGCGATACACAGGCCAAGTGGCAGAGAAATAATTGCCACCAGGGCAGAACGAACATGCCAGAGGAACAGGGCACAGACAATGGCAACAACGATGAACTCTTCAAGGAGCTTATAACTGAGATTGTCAATTGACCTGTCGATAAGCTGACTGCGATCGTAGGTGGTCACGATTTCGACCCCCTCAGGCAGGCTGGCCTTCAACGTTTCCAGTTTGTCTTTTACTGCTGTGATAACGTCTCGCGCATTTTTACCCGACCGCAGAATCACCACGCCGCCGGCAACTTCTCCCTGACCATTAAGCTCTGCTATCCCGCGCCGCATTTCTGGCCCGATCTGTACGCGAGCGACATCACGCAGATAAACCGGTACACCGTTCTCGCCTGTTTTCAGAACAATATTATTAAAATCATCAATGGACTGAAGATATCCGCTGGCACGGACCATGTACTCTGCTTCTGCAATTTCAACGGACGAACCACCGGCCTCCTGGTTAGACGATCCAAGAGCCTGTTTAACTTCAGGCAGGCTGACACTGTACTGGGACAATTTCTCCGGATTAACCTGGATCTGATACTGTTTCACCACGCCGCCAACCGAAGCGACCTCAGCCACGTTCGGAATGGTTTTCAGTTCAAATTTCAGGAACCAGTCCTGCAGAGAGCGCAGTTCTGAAAGGTCGTGTTTCCCGCTGTGATCAACCAACGCATATTCAAATATCCAGCCCACGCCTGTGGCATCTGGACCGATTTCTGAACTTACGCCGGCAGGAAGTTTACCCTGAACCTGATTAAGATATTCCAGCACGCGCGAGCGGGCCCAGTACAGATCTGTTCCATCTTCAAAAATGACATACACATAAGAGTCACCGAACTGAGAAAAACCGCGCACGGTCTTTGCGCCCGGCACCGACAGCATGGTAGTCGTGAGCGGATAGGTGACCTGGTTTTCAACAATCTGAGGAGCCTGGCCGGGATAGCTGGTTTTAATGATTACCTGCACATCTGACAGGTCAGGCAGGGCATCAACCGGCGTGTTAATAATCGTCCATGTGCCCCAGATGCTGAGAAACAGGGCACCCATCATGACCAGGAAACGGTTGGCGACAGAGCGCCGGATAATCCATTCAATCATCGTCGTCTCCTCAGTGTCCTGAATGCATATTTGCAGGCTGCTCAGGCATTACTGGCAAACTGTTTTCTGCTTTTTCAGGATTACGCATACGTTCCAGCGCGCCCGTAATATTGGCTTCAGAGTCAATGAGGAACAGGCCGCTGACTACCACGTTATCCCCTTCATTCAGGCCGGAACCAATGCCGGACTGTTGCTGTGATTCATGCAAAACGTGGATCTGTTTTGGCACAAAATGGCCTTCATCATCGACCGTAATCACGCGCTGTTCTTTGCCGGTATCGATAACGGCCTGGCTTGGTATCAGCAACATTTCCTGGCTTTGGGTATTCAGTTTCAGGTAGGCATTCATGCCCGGCTTAAGAAACTCATCCTTATTAGAAACCTGGAGACGGACCTGAAGCGTACGGGTTGTCTGATCCACGCTGGGAAGAATGTTCCATTTTTCGACATGGAATGTTTTATCCGGATAAGCCGGTACCGAAATTTCAAATTGCGACGTATCTTTCAGCAGATAGGCGATAGATTCCGGCACTGCAGCGCTGATCCAGACCGGGTCCATCCCCTGAATCTGAGCCACCACCTTATCTTTCGAAATATTCATGCCGGTGCGCAGGTCAAATGCAGTAATGACACCATCAATAGGTGCTTTAATGGTAAAACGGGTCTGGATTGTACGGGTTGAACGCAGCCTTTGAATATCCTCTTCCGGCATACCGGCCAGGCGAAGCCGTTCAAGAACGCCTCGGGTTTGCGTTGGCGTTCCACCGGTACCGGATAACAGCAGGAACTCACTTTGTGCCTCAACCCATTCAGGAATGGTGATATCGATAAGCGGAGTGCCTTTCTTTACATGATCGCCAATCGTCAGGGGATACACTTTTTCGACAAAACCGTCAGAACGCGCCTGTACAATGACAAACTGATATTCGTTATAACTGACGTTAGCCGGAATAGTCTGGGAGTAATTCAGTGCTCCACGAGCGACTTTTTGTGTTTTTAATCCCAGGTTCTGAACCTGAGTTGGGTTAATGCGGATCCCGCTACTGCTTTTATCGCCACTTTCATCAGCATATTTTGGCACCAGGTCCATATCCATAAAGGGAGATTTTCCGGGTTTATCAAATTTGGTATCCGGTTTCATCGGATCATACCAGAAAAGTACCTTTTTCTCCGGTGCCTTTTGTTCTGTTTGTACTGTTTTTTGTGATGAGTTTACATACTGCCAGGCAGTAACCGATATCAGCCCTCCTGCTATGAGGCTGCTGATAATTATTGCAGCATATTTTATCTTTAAAGAAGCCATACAATTTCTCGCTGAAAAATCAAAACACCTGGCATATGCGCCCGATCATTCATTCACAGTGATCCCATAATGAATGTTCAGGCGCACTGGATGTATCCGCTCCGGACTGTTAATCAGGATTGCGTAACGTTAATGCTTTTGAGTAAGGAGATATTGCCCTGCTGAATAAACGAGAAATCGACATGGTTGCCGGTTTTCAGGGCATTGATAGCGTCGTCTGCATTAACAAAAGTGAAGCGCATGGTCATTGCAGGCCAGCCCACCGCCGGGATTGCTTCGTGCGAAATGGTAATCTTTTTACTATTCATATCAATTTCTTTAACGATACCGGTGCCCTTGATAACCTGCTGTACCGAAGCATCACTGGCAGCATTCATATCGCCATGCTGATGTGTCTCAGCATGAAGACCGGTAGAAAACATGACAGAGAAGGCACCAAATAAAACGGCTTTAAGTGAATTACGCATTTTTAATTTCCTGATTAATTGAATAAATTTACTCTACCCAGCCGCCACCCAGCGCGGTAAACAGATTAATTTCGTTAACCTGTCGGGAATAGGTAAGATCGAGGATGGTTTGCTGTGTCGCGAAGAGGGAACGTTCTGCATCCAGCACTTCGATGTAACTGACAGCACCACTTGCATACAATCCTCTGGCACGCTGCAGGGTTATCTGAAGTGAATCAAGATAACGCTGCTGTGACTCAAGTTGCTGGCTAAGGCTATCGCGCAGCGCAAGCGTGTCGGAAACATCCTTAAAGGCTGACTGAATTTTTTGTTCGTAATTAACCACCGACTGTTGCTGGCGAATTTCAGCCAGCTTCAGATTGGCTTTGTTCCTGCCAGCATTAAAAATAGGAATTTCAATTTTAGGAATAAAATTCCACATTCCGCTTCCTGACGTAAAGAGGCTGGACAACTCCGTACTGCTTGCGGAAAGGCCACTGGTCAGGGTAATGGACGGGAAAAAGGCCGCTCGCGCTGCGCCAATATTGGCATCAGCTGCTTTTAGCTGGTATTCAGCTTCCAGGATATCCGGGCGCTGCAGTAAAATTTGTGAGGACAGGTTTGGTGGCAGTTTTACTGGCGCGATCTCACCGCCCTTCATCCCTTTTTCTGACGGAAGTGCACGGTACGTTCCCAGTACAAGCTGCAGGGCATTATTTGCCTGTGCCAGATCGCCTTCTCGTTTGGCTATCTCTGCGCGGGTACTTTCGATTTGTCCCCTTGCCTGTTCAAGCGCCAGGACATTCGTACTCCCGGTCACCAGCTGTTGCTCAACGAAAGCATAGGACTGTTCATAATTTTTTAGCGTTTCACGCGCGATACGGAGTTGTTCATACGCCAGTTGCTGGCTGAAATAGCTCTGTGAAACGTTGGAAACCAGCAGGATATGCACGGCCCGACGGGCTTCTTCACTGGCAAAGTAGTTCTGACGGTCAGCTTCACTCATGTTCTTAAGCTTGCCGAAAAAATCGAGCTCATAGCTGAGCTCCAGACCCGCGTCATACTCCTGTGTCGTCGGCTTGTCGCCTTTCAGTCCACCGCTGTATGTGATCCCTGATGAGGCATTCAACTGCGGATAACGATCTGCATCCGTGACGTTGAACTGGGCTCGGGCCTCTTCAACCTTCAGGGCAGCCATTCTCAAATCACGGTTATTATTCAGAGCTTCAGTAATCAGCCGTGTAACCTGGGGATCGACAAAAAAGTTACGCCAGCCCGTATCCTGATAACCATTCACTGCTGGCGTCAGGCTGTTTCGGGACAGCGAAAACTGCTGGGGTACCGGTGCTGCCGGGCGCTGATATTCTGGTGCCAGAGAGACACAACCGGCCAGGATGAATATCGTGCTAATGCTGAGTAATTTTAATTTGAACATAACGCTTCTCTTCCAGGCAGACCTGGTAAATGGTTCAAATGAAGTCCAGAGTATTGATAGGGGTACTTTACCGAACGCTCTCTGTTTGCCGGGTGACAGGATAATGACAATGTTGTCATTTTTGCTGTAATCCGTTGATAACGATCGTGAGCGCAATAGAATGACCTTAGCAGCCAGCCGGGGAGCAAGATGAAAATATTGATCGTCGAAGACGAAATTAAAACAGGTGAATATCTCAGCAAAGGGCTTACAGAGGCAGGGTTCATAGTGGATCACGCTGATAATGGTCTTACCGGATATCATCTCGCCATGACAGCCGAGTATGATTTAGTCATTCTGGACATCATGCTGCCTGATGTGAACGGCTGGGATATCATCCGCATGCTGCGCACTGCCGGAAAGGGGATGCCGGTATTACTGCTGACGGCCCTTGGCACGATTGAAAACAGGGTCAAAGGACTTGAGCTGGGGGCGGATGATTACCTGGTTAAACCCTTTGCATTTGCCGAACTGCTCGCCCGGGTGAGAACTCTTCTGAGACGGGGGAACACGGTGATCACAGAAAGCCAGTTTAAGGTGGCTGACCTCTCGGTTGATCTCGTTTCCAGAAAAGTCAGCCGCGGGGGGAACCGCATTGTACTCACCAGTAAGGAGTTCAGCCTGCTGGAATTTTTCATTCGCCATCAGGGCGAAGTATTACCTCGTTCGCTGATTGCTTCCCAGGTCTGGGATATGAACTTTGACAGTGATACCAACGCGATTGATGTCGCTGTAAAGCGGCTTCGCGCGAAAATAGACAATGATTACGAGGCAAAACTGATCCAGACAGTCCGGGGCGTGGGCTACATGCTGGAGGTTCCGGATGCGTAACAAGTTTTCCAGACGCCCATTTTCACTTGCCCTGAGGCTGACCTTTTTCATCAGTCTGTCCACAATACTGGCTTTTATTGCGTTTACCTGGTTTATGCTGCATTCCGTTGAAAAGCATTTTGCCGAGCAGGATGTCAGCGATCTGCAGCAAATCAGCACCACACTGAACCGAATACTGCAGTCTCCGGCGGATGCGGATGAGAAAAAAATAAGTAAAATAAAGGAGTCGATTGCCAGTTACCGTAATATTGCCCTTTTGCTCCTTAGCCCGCAGGGAGAGGTGCTGTTTAGTTCAGCGCAGGGATCAGCATTACGATCGGCCCTGAATTCAGCAGACTTTAGCGAGCACACTCGCGTCCGGGACGTGTTTCTCTGGACGGTGGAAGATCCGGCTGAACCGATGTTTTCCGGCTCCGGAATGAAAATGGAAACCTACAGAATTATCGCCTCCTCTGGTCAGGCGATATTTCAGGGTAAACAGCAGCACTATGTCATGCTGACCGGACTCTCTATTAATTTCCATCTTCACTATCTCGATGCGCTGAAAAAGAATCTGATTGCCATTGCCGTCGTGATAAGCTTGCTGATTATTCTGATCATTCGAATTACTGTCCACCAGGGGCATCTGCCCCTTCGCAATGTCAGCAACGCCATTAAAAATATTACTTCTGAAAACCTTGATGCGCGGCTGGAACCCGCTCGCGTTCCTATTGAACTGGAGCAACTGGTTATCTCGTTCAATCACATGATTGAAAAG
The DNA here is from genome assembly GCF_055796175.1 of Pseudocitrobacter sp. 2023LY-00077. NCBI lineage: Bacteria > Pseudomonadati > Pseudomonadota > Gammaproteobacteria > Enterobacterales > Enterobacteriaceae > Pseudocitrobacter > Pseudocitrobacter sp. 2023LY-00077. Next base: position 366,565 of record NZ_JBSPEI010000003.1, read on the forward strand.
ATAGAGGATGTTTTTACCCGTCAGGCCAATTTCTCTGCCGATATTGCGCACGAAATCAGAACCCCGATCACCAACTTGGTGACGCAGACTGAAATTGCACTGAGTCAGGATCGATCGCAGCAGGAGCTTGAGGATATTCTCTACTCCAGCCTTGAAGAATACAACCGGATGACCAAAATGGTCAGCGACATGCTGTTTCTGGCTCAGGCGGACAATAATCAACTGATTCCTGACAAGGTCATGTTTGACCTGAGTGCCGAAGTCATGAAAGTCTTTGAGTTCTTCGAAGCCTGGGCGGAAGAACGCAATATCACACTGAGGTTTAACGGGATGTCCTGTCTAGCAGAAGGGGATCCACAGATGTTCAGAAGAGCAATTAATAACCTGTTATCCAATGCCTTGCGCTATACGCCGGAGGGACAGGCGATCGACGTCTCAATAAGTGAACAGGACTGCTGTTTTAAGCTGATGATTGAAAATCCCGGAAGGCCAATCCCTGAAGAACATTTACCACGGCTGTTTGACCGGTTTTATCGGGTGGATCCGTCCAGACAACGAAAAGGCGAAGGCAGCGGCATAGGCCTTGCTATTGTAAAGTCAATCGTGGAGGCCCATCACGGAAAAGTACACGTGGAATCGGATATACACTCGACTCGTTTCATTTTATCTGTACCAAGACTGAGCAAAATGAATCCGATCATACCCCACTGATAATATTACAAAGATGTCATCAGCCTGTCATGCTACGAACAGAAGCCATTCGGTATAATTTTTGCAACTTATCAGGAAGTCTGGACGACTCCATCATTACATAGCGTCAGAGTACCTCAGGTAATGAATGTACAGTCACTTGCCAGAGAAGACTGGCATTTTCAGAGATACAACTGAAGAAACAGGTCGTGATTTCCCGGACATCATTGATTTAAAAATGGAGAGTTACCATGAATAATATCGTAATAGCTTCGGTGTTAGGTTTTGGATTAATTTCTGCGACATGGGCCGCTGAAACCGTGAATATCCATGAGCGTGTCAATAATGCACAGGCACCTGCTCATCAGATGCAGTCTGCTTCCGCTCCTGCCCAGATTCAGGGGGGGGATTCCCGTATAGCTGGTATGGATCAGCATGAACAAGCCATTATTGCCCATGAAACTATGAATAATGGTTCAGCTGATGCGCACCAGAAAATCGCGGAAAGTCACCAGAAGATGATGGGGAATAACCCCGTTTCCGCTACCAGCCCGTCGACCTCATACGCGGCGATGAATGACCATGAAAGAGCGGCTGTTGCCCATGAATTCATGAATAACGGTCAGTCCGGCCCGCATCAGGCTATGGCCGATGCACACCGCCGCATGATGAATGCTGGCTGAATGTGACTGTGATACCCGTGCATTTACCCTTTCCTTGGATTATTCCTTAAGCGGAATATGTTGTTATGTTGCTGTATTTTGGCCCCCGTCTGGGGGCTTTTTTATCTGACTCTGCTACAATTAAACAATACCTACTCGAAAAGGATTTATTTTATGAAAATAAAAAAAACTCTTTCTGTTATATTGTTGCTGTCGCTGCCAGCAATTTCCGCATAACATTCAGAAATGAAAATTTCTGAATGTGTCCTCATCGGCATCTTCACAGAAATATATGTCAGGGATGAAAAGCATGCATGACAAAATGATGGGTTCCGTTAATGAATCCGATCCCGACAAGGCTTTTGCAAAAGGCATGGTTGCACACCATGAAGGGGCAATAGCAATGGCTGAAACCGAGCTGAAGTACGGGAGAGATCCTGAAATGAGAAAACTCGCGCAGGACATCATTAAAGCACAAAAGGAGAAATTGAGCAGATGAATAAATGGCTTAGCAGTCAAAAATAATGATTGTGGAAATATTATATTGCGCGTATAGTCAGATTGTTCCCAGGTACGGGAACCTGTTAATCGTTAACTAATCAAAACCCGATTAATTTCGGGTTTTTCATTTTAACCCCCCCAACGCATGCACTGCACCGAGTGAAATTCACCTGAGCCAATTCTGCTTGCTTATTATTTCGATGGGAATTGCTGATTTTAATTAAGTCTATGTTTTAAAGGTGTTTCTCATGCCTGGGTTTGGCAGGGGGTCGTCCTGTTCTCTGGTCATGCGCAATGGCAATTCGCAGTCAGGGCTCAAGACTACTTTTACCTCTTTTTTAACAGAAAGTTTCTGAACCAGATACTTGCCGGAAACATCATCTGCTGTTCATCCCGACCAATAAAACGAAGGTATCACTCTCGTTTGAAACTCACTTACTTTCCATTTTGTAATAAAGAATCAAGTTTTCCAGTGATATATCAATACCAACTTTTTTTAATAACCTTTTTCTCGCAGTGTATATTTCTTTCAGCATATCTTCATAACCCTGTCCAAGGTGAATTTGTTTATGGCAATTGCAACACAGAGATATTATATTTTCTTCGACATCAAGAGAGGTGTCGAAATCATCTTGCCTGGACATAGGTACAATGTGATGAGGTTCAGTATAATTTAAGGATGAGTTTCGCCTTCTGAAGGTTGGGTGATCGCTATTGATTTCACATATGTAACCTGCTTTATTCAGTGCATTTTTGGATACCCCTTTACTCCTGGGATACGAGAGGCCATTTTTTACTTCTATTGCATTTTTCTTTGGTTTGGCTTCTCCTGTATATTCAAACGTCTGAGCGTCGTCGAAGATATTACTTTCCTCTATGGCATTGATCAACTCAGCGTCAGAGTAATACTCACTGCAGGCCATTTCTGTTGTACCAAAAAAATCAAGTTCATTAATTGCCTGAACAAGTTCCTCACGAATTGTCCATAAATTTCTTTTGGGTTTCCCGACGATTTCTTTACTCTTCATGACTGTAATAAATTTTGTACCGGACGCGATATTTCCGATACCTTCAACTTCAAATCGACCAAGTTCTTTTTGAACTCTCCCACCCAGTCCGTTAATAACACCATTAGCACTCATACTGTGCAGTTCGTACTTTTTACCAATATCGAAGCATGTGCAAGAATGATTTGGTTCAATGAACCATTTTTTTAACGCTGTAATACTCTTTTCATCAAAAACTTTTTCATTCACTAATAAATCTTTCCATTCCTCCACGCTGATATCAATATCACAGACGTACTCCCCGTCAATCACCTGGCAAATTTTTTTTATCACGGCCATCCCCCTAAAATATAAAAATCATCATGAAAATATAAAGTGCGGTATCTAGCATGGTTGCAAAGGACGATTGTCTGCAAGATCACGTATTTTCCGTTATCTTCATCCCTAGAAAATCAAGGAAGCCATTGTACCTCAAAAAATTTATTACGGGGATCGCTCATTCAGATGATCATCCGCTTGATCATACCTGATTAGCAGACAGCACCCCAATATTAAAGCTTTACGGTATTATGGGAGATAATCGGTTCTCTGGCTATTGCACGAATGCTCAGCCCCCTGCTTATGCAAGATTTTAATGTCCATAACTGTCTCAAAAGTAACCATAAGCTCCCCCAAATCAGGAGAGCAGATTTATCCCCCTAGCTCTGGTTTGTACGGTCCGAGGACATGGTGAACACTTTTTAACATCCTTTACCCATGGTGATCGACTTTTTCTTCAGGTCGATCACCCCCACCTTTGTACTGCACCACCACACTTCATAGCAGCCATCCTCCAGCGTCTCCTTCAGCCCGACCCGCTCCCCCCTGAACGCTTTGCCTGCATTTAGACTGATACCTTTTATGCTCAGCGTCCCGCTGATATCGCGAGGTAGGAACGGCCATACCCAGTGCTTCATGGGGCCGTTCAAGGTTATACACCGTACGCCAGTGGTCGAAAGCACGCTGCAGCTCACCGCTGTCTGTGAACCACTTACCCTGTGTCTGCAGATGATATGGCCGGGAATGCCCCACCCGGATACCCTGGCGCATCAGCCACAACTCCAGTGCCGTCCAGGTGCCGGTGGTGTCGCCCCACGGTGAGCCGTTGTCCATCGTCATCCGGTCTGGCAACCCGTAGCGTTCAAACACGCTGACCAGCTGTTGCTGCACGGTCTCACGGCGTTCATCGGTGCAGGGTGCCAGACACAGGGAGAAACGGGAGTGGTCATCCTGCAGGGTGAACGGAAGGCACGGCCCCCGCCGAAGGGGAAGTGGCCCTTAAAATCCATCTGCCAGAGCCGGTTCGGCGCGTCATGTTCGAAGCGTCCTGCGGCCGGAATACCCGGAGCCGTACCCGGCAGCAGACCGTGACGGGCCATCAGGTTATGGACGGTGCTGAAGGAGGGCATACGGTGCCCCTGGTCTTCGAGCCAGCGTTTTATCTTGCGCGCGCCCCAGCGCTCATGACGGACATGGGCGATACGCAGCAGGTCAGTGATGTCGTCGGGCGAGCGGTTGGGAGAATAATGAGGCGTCCGGGGACGGTCCAGAAGACCGGATGTGCTTTCCTCAGCCCAGCGGCGAAGCCACTTGTAGCCAGTGGCGGGAGAAATGCCGTAGTGACGGCAGAGGGAACGGATGTTCGCCCCGTCTTGTGAGGCGGACAGAACAAACTCGGAACGTAATGACATGGTATCTCTCGCATCCCAGGGCATAAGCGACTCCATAAACGGGTTCTTATGCCTTAGTTGTAAGTGTCTACCATGTCCCCGAACAAGTGTTCACTATGTCCCCGGACTGTACAGATTTCAGGTGTCGGATATGGATCACTTTCGCACCGTTGGTAACACTCAATGCCACCAGCATGGGATAAGGGTCAACTGCCTGCTACAGAAAAGTTCGCAGGGTTACCGCATTACCCGCATCAGAAATGGGGGAGTAATAATTCATAAAGGGTACTCTCTGTTCTTTTAGCGGAAGACAAGATGCCGGCGAATGGACACCAGCAGGGTGGGGAGATATCGGGCGTATTTTGACGGTGTGTCTATACAGGTCATACTGGCCAGAGTTCGGCTAATTGCATCTGGCTCTCGCTGAACACGGCATGTCGGCATTCTGTATCGACGCACTGTCCAGTGATGATGACTTACAATCCCCGGATCCCTGTCGAAAATGTGGGAGGACGGTAACAACAGCGAATCACCCGCCGTCTGTCGGCTTCTGAACGCGGTCGGTGAACCAGCTGCCAGCCATTATCACCCTGCGTCACGGTGGCTGGCGTATGGCAGGATCCACATAACAGCGGCTTGGTATGCTGATATGAGAGCGCATCAACAGCCACCCATTCGCCATCAGCAGTAATCACATATTCTGTTGGTCTGAACCGTATCGCCATGGTCAGTATCCTCCCAGGTCTGCTGGTGGGCACTGTGCCGGATCTTCAATTGGATGGATGTCACCCTGCCCGACCGTGTCTTCGATGCTGTAGATACCGGTGTTACAGACCGCGCAATGCTTCTCGCCCTCGTAATGACATCCGCACCAGACACAGTACCAGGACTCCGTCGCCATGCGGATATCCTGTCCATGAACGGAGTACAACATCACTCTGAAGCGTTCACCCGGCAATCCGTCACGGTGCTGACGATACTGGCAGTATGCCAGAGCAGATGCATCTGCTGACGTCTGGTCATGCTCAAACCAGGGAGGGGTATCATCGTCTCCCGGGTGCAGCACCAGACGACATCCGCAGGACGTACAGCGCCAGCCATCAGCAGATTCGCTAATGGCGTCCCGGGAGCGGCTCATCGCCCCCTTGCTGTTGAGAGCGAGGTGGCACGACATCATAAGCATAAGACCTCCCCGGCCCTGCGGTATTCATATAACGGGCAGTGATGCACACCAGGCCCTATCACCGGCATTGCATTCGGTACGTAACGTCGTAGCTGGAGTATTAACAGAACTTCATCAATGTCTGGTTGGATGTACGGACAGCCTTGCCTGCCTACAGTGAGTGCAGCATCGGTATGCGTAAACCACGGGCGCTCAGCGTCAGTGTGCAGCACCAGGTCACTCCCACAGTGATGGCAGGTGTATCGTTCGCCGGGAGAGCGCAGTGCGGTTCTGGCACCGGTCAGGCGACCAGCACTGTTACAGGCCAGGAAACATTTTGCGTACATAGTAATAGTCCTTACCGCCATATGACACGCAGGCACAGGCCGTCCCGGTATGGGCAGCATCATGCGTGGTTACTGGCGGGGTATAGATTTACGTGTATGAGTGAGTAATGCTGAGGGGGATGATTCAACCAGCTGTGGCAGCTATCACATTGGCCGTGCCGTAGCAGTGCGGGCACATACGCTCACCACAGTACTGGCGATGACACTGCAGACAAATCCAGCGTACCGGAGCCTGCCATGTCTTACGGTTATGTTTCTTCTTCATGCGTGCTCAGCCCCGTGATTCAGCGATACGCAGCTGTAACCAGGCTTCCACTTCGCTCTGCAACCATCTGGAGCTACGCCCCAGTTTGATAGGCTTAGGGAATACCCCATCCTGAATAAGCTTGTAGAACCATTTATCCGTTAAGCCGGTTAACCGGGTAATAAACTTCATGTCGACAAACTGGTCATTCAGGACAGGGATATCGGTATTCATCATCTTGTTCTCCGTAAAGTGAATGGAGAAGGAATTACGAGTGAGATGTGATTCCTTCAGATGATGAGTGCGGGGTATAAATTTTGATATTCACGATATCCCCCGGTTTAAATGGTGTCTGATATTATTACCAACCAGTGATTTCAGATTCTGACTTTCGCCTTGGCCTTCCTCTCCTGCTTCGTTCAGGAATATCACTGAACTGATAAATTAATCTGTCCTCTTTCTGGTCCACTTTGCTCAGATAGCTGAGGATATAGGTCATCCCATTGCGACCTTTATCGTCATCATGACAGATAACCCTCTCCCCACGAACCCGATAATGCTCCTGAGGTTTACACCATTGTGCATGCCCTTCACCATTAGTTATGTCCCCCCATAAGCATTCAACTGCCTGCCAGGTATTCCAGACTTTACGGTGCCGTTGTCCATCGAGATAAAAGGTGGCGTGGATATGTATCCCGTGTTTCTCTGAGCGTTCCATTACCCATGCAAATCCAATGATATCAGTATGGATATTCAGTTGTTCAGTCAGGAGTGTCATCTGCCAGGCCATGTCCTTTTCGTCTTGTAGACTGAAGCTTCACTGTATTGCAGATACCCAAGGTCAATACGTAGCATTAAGATCTTGGCGTAATTATCAAAGAGTGTATCAAGGTGAGTGAATAGTCTGTTCTTCAGATGATTGTAGTGGATGTAACGGTTATTTTGCTTCATGGGTAGAATATCTCGTGTGTGTGAGTCATGAGATACGTATGGGATGTTATTTTTGATTGGCTGTAACTTAGGGGGATAAGTGTGGGATTGATATGGCGTTACAGGTGACCAATGAGTGAGGTGATGTGAATGGGTTTCATGGATTTAAAAACTGTTTCCATATAAAATAACAATAATTACCTAAATTAATTATTAGGTACCACTTTACAGTCATCAACAGCACCCTCTATCCTGATATTCCAATCTGTCACTTTTATCCAGTGGTTCGCTTACCATAGCATCTGAAGCACTGCTTGCCACTTTTCAAATTCAGAAACGATTTCAATCGATATCTTTTTCGGATATGTCTCGATACAACCAGGGAGCAGTGAGGCATCCAGATAATAGCATTCATATGTATTTTTTGAATCGGTATCTCACATAGTCTGCCCTTATCTCCTGTTATCCATTACGGTACCCCAAAGATCTCCGGATATGGCCCTTTCCTGCGCTGTGGATGCTGTGCAGTCGGGGAGACATCATGACCAGGAATGGCTTCTGATAAGCCATGATTGTTCTTATCTGTTTTATGAGATAAAACAACGGATTCAAAATGAATATTAGCGATAATTATATACACTACCAATAATTCACATCATTGTTACTAACCCATTGTTTTTAGTGACTTGTTAACCAAAAACGCATACTCTTAATTATTTGATTTTTACACTTAATAAATACTATTAAAGCTTCATTTATAGCCATATAATTAATAGGGTGATAAAATAACTAAAAACCACCTCTGTAAGGAAGTTTCATGCGAAAGGATGGAATGAATGATTTTTACGAAGTGAATTTCCTCAGGCTTCGTGAGAAAGACAACACATATCCGGCACCTGAAATCAAATATAATAAACTTGCTGGCATCTACAGCTTTATCAGCTTTGATGATGTAAAAATTGAAAAGGGGAAGGAGCTTAGCGATGATGAACTGAATGACACTGACAGTGAAGTTCAAATACAGGGGCACGCCACAAACAGACTGCGTGAGATACTGGCATCAGAAATAGAAAACATACCACTCTCAGAACGCAATACTAATCCTAATATACCTGATGACATAATACACCTGCGCCATCCGGCCCGGCCTGTGCAGAGAAATTTTCTCAAGGCGTCACTTATTCATAAAGAGACCGTTTACAATAAACTGCTGCAAAAATATGCAAAAATAAAAAAGAAAGCAAATCATCAGAAATTAACACTATTTGGTATCAGCCTTCGTCTGGGGAAAAAGACTGAGGGTAAAGCCAGGCATATCGTCGATGATCTACGTATCATGAATCGCGCACTGAATTTCATGATCAGTAAAATCAGATACCGTGCCATGTATAAACGAATAGCAGGTTATCAGCGCATAGCGATAATTGATGAATCTTTCTTACCCTGCGCACATGTGCTTTTTTACATTCGGGATGGTGTTATTAATGAGAGTTTCATACAGGAACTTATTCTTACATGGTGTTCATTTATCCCGGCAGAGCATAACTGCTACGCAGGCATTTACAGTTTCGATTTTAATTTCACCATGGGATTACAGAAACACCTGATCGAGAATAAAACCAATACATACCGGGCTAAAGATACTGAAGGACATTCGTCTGATAAGCAGGTTCATATCTTTATTAATGATATTCTGGTTCCGTTTCCTGATGCATCCGTCCACGGGTATGACTTCAGACAAACGTTCAGCCTTCCCGACCAATTAATACGGAAAATGGCACGTGATGACAGCGAGAACAAATCATCTCAGGCGTCAAATTCAGGAAAGAACAGCTATCTTAAAGGATACGAAAAAATAAAAAACACCCCAGCAGAACATAAAGATTTCCTACTGAGGATTGCAAAGAAAACAAATAAAATCCCTTTAATTCGTACCGTGGACTAACCTCCTTGATACAGCAAGGAGAGATGCTTCCTCTCCTTTTTAAATATTTTTCAGATATATATTACATCATTGAATAACAGACTATTTGCTCATCAGGCTATCCTCCGGGATGGCCTGTTTTATTTCTGAGGAATATTCAATGAAACAACCATCAGGATATCAGATTATCCGCCGCCATTTACGCCGCTATCCCCGTACATTACGCCACACGCTGATTAAGGAGCTCAGCCAGCTTATTACTTACGAACCAGTCATCGGTATTATGGGAAAAACAGGTGCAGGTAAATCGTCGCTCTGCAATGCCCTGTTCCGCAGTGAAGTCTGCGCAGTGAATGCTGTGGAAGCCTGTACCCGTAAACCACAGCGTGTACGCCTGCGATTCGGCCAACATTATCTGACGCTGGTGGACCTGCCCGGTGTGGGCGAGAGCCAGAGTCGGGATAAAGAATATCGTGAGCTCTATCGGGAGCAGCTCCCGAAGCTGGATATGGTGCTGTGGGTACTAAAGGCGGACGACCGGGCATTCTCCGTGGAAGAGACGTTTTATCAGTTCATTCAGGCCCGGTGCGGTAACACCATGCCGCCGGTACTCTGGGTGCTCAATCAGGTGGATAAAGTCGAGCCATCCGAGCAGTGGAACCGACACACTGCGATGCCATCACCCGGCCAGCTTGAACACATTAAACGTAAACAGCAGGCCGTCGCCAGTCAGTTGGGTATACAGAAAGATGCTGTCATTCCTGTTTCAGTGAAGGGGCGTTATCACCTGGCCCACATCGTGGAGCGGATGATAAATCGCCTCCCAAAGCAGGCACGCAGCCCGCTGCTGCCCCACCTGCATCAGTCCTATCACTCAACCCCCATACAGGATACCGCCCGCAGCAGCTTTGGCGACGCCGTTGTTGATACCCTTGACCACGTCATTGACAGCGTACCACTGCCACTGCTTGTCCGGCAGGCCTTGCAGGCTGTGACACACACCGTTGCCCATGTGGCCCGCAGCGTCTGGTCCTTCTTTTTCGATTAGTTTTGCACGTCCAACGATAAAGAGTTTTGCTTGTTCATGATCGATTTTGTCGATCGTTCCGATCGGTTTTATTCATTATCCCTTCATCTATCAGGGTTATAAACTTGAGCTGAAATGCTGCTATCTGATTGAAATAAAACAGATATGGAGACGCACGTTAAAACATTGTAAGGAGATGACATGCCACTGGTTTTGTTATGGATTTTTCTGGCCGTTGTGCTGGGGTTTCTGGCCAAAGGTGCCGGAAGGTCATTCTGGGGATGGTTTATTCTCGCAATGATAATTGACCCGATTCTTGCCGGGTTGCTCTTCTTTCTCATTGTCAGAGACTGAGGTTCCCGATGGCATTCCCGCACCGACTGGCACGGAAAATCTTCCGCTGCTTAATCATCAACGTTCTGCTCACGATATTCATCGTGTTCGCCATGATTTTCCTCGTCGATACCTTTGCCCCATAGGGAAATAAACATGAAGAAACTGACCCTGCCTGCACTGGCTCTTCTGGCTCTCTCATCCGCACCGGCTATAGCCGACGGAGGCTGGGGATATGCCAGTGGGGAGTATTACTACACGATTAACCGAAACAGCACGTTTTCCATGGATGACACACCCGGATATGAATATATCCAGGTTCAGACCAATGAGAGAAACAAGAAGGCCTGCCAGACGCCGGAGGCTGACAGCGTCACACTGACGCTGAATGAACACCCGGTTCAGGGTGAGCGCCATATATGGCAGAAAAAAGGCGAATGCCAGATATCCCTGATTATTCGGGGTAAAGCCACTCAGCAATGGCTGGTGAATTATCTGCGCGAATATGGTCATGTCGTCACGCTCACTGATATTACCGGAGAATTTAAAATCAGCGGACGTGGCTTTAAAGATTTCTGGGACGCCAATCAGTGAGGTAAATAATGAAAAGTTTAATGAATGTGGTGTTGAGTGCCGCGATATTGCCCCTGGCAGTCCCTGCGGTTGCCGCCACCATCACAACCCAGGTCAGTATCCCTGACAGCACCTATACGCTGGCCAGTACCGTCAACGGTGATGGTCTGTGGTGCAATGGCTGCGGCGGAAAACAGGGCTGGGTCCATATCGACAGCGATGAAATGATGACGCTGGGCGCAGGAACGTCTGTCACAGCCTCCGGAGGCAAATTCGCTATTCTGCATACCGATATGGGCATGTCCTGCCCGGCGGGCAATATCGCTGTCCTGAACCTTGAAACCGGAAAATACGTCGGCCCCGAAATTGATGAATGTAATGACGAAAAAGTTGATTACAAAATCAGTAACGGTAAATGGTGGGTGAAAGTCCGCAACCACATGTACTCCGGAAAATAACCTGTCGCCATCTGACTGAATACCGTCTCTTTTACTTCCGCTTCTGAAACTTCCACCTTTAAGGATAAACCATGCCTGTCATTACCGACCTCAGCGCCCGACTGAACACAAAAACGCTGAATTTTGTCTTACTCTCTTTCGTTACCTTCGGTATCTATCCACTGATGTGGCTCTACCGAAAACAAGGCATCATCATCGACACCACGAAGGTTTCGTTTTCCTCTGACCTTTATGTTCTGTGGATAGCCATCTGCTACGGTATTTCGCGCCAGCTCAGTGTGATGGGCACCACCGACCCGGAACTCTATGGTTATGACCCGACCATGGATGCCATTGCCATGCTCGGCGGCGTGTTGTCCATTGCCAGTGGTGTGATGTATATCATCTGGGCCTTTAAAGCCCGCACAGCGCTGCAGAGCTACGTGCTGAACACCTTTAAGTTCGAACTGAAGATGAATGTGTTCTACGTCATTATCTTCAATGTCTTTTATATCACTTACTGCATCAACACGATGCCGGAGGCTTTTGCTAAACACAAAATTATCCAGGGTGGCTTAACTACAGCCCCTGCTGAAGCCACTTTACCGACGGGAAATAGCCAGGCCGACACGGACCCGAAATAACCGCGCGGTAACGTTCGCTGTCATTACAGAATCCCGCCATTCCCTGATACACCCCCTCTGAAGCCCTGCTCGTATGAGCAGGGCTTTTTCGTTTATGTCATCCATAAAGGTAACCCCATGAAATTAGCCAGCCGTTTTGGTCGTGTGAACCTGATCCGTCGCGACTGTCCCTTAACACACGAAGAACTGATGTTGCACACCCCGAGCGTGTTTGGTGAAAACAAGCATGCCTCCCGCAGCGAGCGGTATGCCTATATCCCCACCATCACCCTGCTGGAGAGCCTCCAGCGCGAAGGTTTTCAGCCGTTCTTTGCCTGTCAGACCCGAGTGCGCGATGCGTCCCGCCGGGAGCACACGAAGCATATGCTGCGCCTGCGCCGTGCCGGGCAAATCACCGGTCAGCAAGTCCCGGAAATTATTCTGCTCAACTCACATGACGGCTCCAGCAGTTATCAGATGCTGCCGGGGCTGTTCCGTAGCGTCTGCTGTAACGGCCTGGTCTGCGGGACGTCCTTTGGTGAAGTACGCGTACCGCATAAAGGCGATGTGGTGGAAAAAGTCATCGAGGGTGCTTATGAGGTACTCGGCGTATTTGACCGGGTGGAGGAGAAGCGAGATGCCATGCAGTCTCTGTTGCTGCCCCCTCCGGCGCAGCAGGCGCTGGCGAAAGCGGCCCTGACGTACCGTTTTGGAGAAGAGCATCAACCGGTCACAGAGACACAGATTCTGGCACCACGCCGCTGGCAGGATGAGCAGAATGACCTGTGGACGGTCTTCAATCGTCTGCAGGAAAACCTGCAGAAAGGCGGGTTATCCGGTCGTTCAGCACAGGGCAAACGCAGCCGGACGCGGGCAGTGAACGGTATCGACGGTGACATAAAGCTCAACCGCGCGCTGTGGGTGATGGCTGAAGAGCTGCAGCAGGCACTGAGCTGATGCCCGTTCTTCCTGAAAATACCCACAAGGCCGGCGTTTATCCGGCTTCCCTGAGCGATACCGCTTTCTGCCGTTCCATCTCCGATGATGACCTCTGTGCCTGGTGCGCATACCTCTGTTACCGGCCTGGCGAACTCAGCTTGTGCAGACTGGCAGATGCCGGTGGCGTATGGCCCTGTCTGAGCGATATCGATGGCTATGCACAATCCTGCCCCCGGTTATGTCTGCTGTTAATGCCAGACTGACGCGCTGCGGTTTCTTTCCGCACATATGCGCATATCTGCTCTTCTCCCCCCTGATTTTCATTATTGCTCGCGCCACCGCCCTTCTCTGAACGGCGTACTCATACTCTTACACAAGGAACACCCATGAACATGAATCATTCATCCGTGACAGCGGACACAGAACAGGTCCCGACCATCACCGCCACGCTGCTGCCTGATGCACAGCGGCTTCATTTCTGGCCGCAACATTTTGGCGGCATTCCACAGTGGATACTGCTGGAGCCCCGCATCTTCGCGTGGATGGACCGGCTTTGTGAGGATTACCACGGCGGCATCTGGAATTTTTACACACTCAGCAACGGCGGCGTGTTTATGGCACCGGAGCCGGATGGAGACACTGGTGATAAATGGACACTGTTCAATGCCATGAATGGCAACAGTGCTGAAATGAGCGCTGAGGCGGCGGGTATCGCGGCCTGTCTGCTGGAGTATAGCCATCATGCCTGCCGTACGGAATGCGACGCCATGACAGAGCACTATTACCGTCTGCGGGACTACGCACTGAACCATCCCGAATGCGACACCATTATGCACATCATCGACTGAGGTCAAAATTATGGAACAACAACTTCCGCTGTTTGCCCGTGAACTGGCCCCCACAGAACAGCAGACGGTCAGGACGGCACTGACCCTGCTGGAGCAACAGTTACGTGAACCCGGGGCGTCATTTACCTCCAGCCATGCCCTTCGCGACTGGCTGCGCCTGCAGCTTGCCACACAGGAGCGCGAAGAGTTTGCTGCGCTCTTCCTCGATAACCAGCACCGGCTGATTGCGCATGAAACGCTGTTCACCGGCACCATCAATCATACACAGGTTCATCCCCGGGAAATTGTAAAAGCCGCCCTGCAGCATAATGCCGCTGCGGTGGTGGTGGTGCATAACCATCCCTCAGGGTATGCAGAGCCCAGTCAGGACGACCGGAATATTACCGGGCGCATCAGTGAAGCCCTGGCGCTGGTTGATATCCGCCTGCTGGACCACATGGTCATCGGCGGGATGGAGATTGTGTCCTTTGCCGAACGCGGCTGGCTGTAGGGGGAAATAAATGAAGATTATCAGCAAGCGTCAGGCCATGGCGATATACCGGCAGCATCCGCAGTCCCGCTTGTTTCGCTTCTGTACCGGCAAATATAAGTGGAGTGGCAGTATATGCCATTACGCCGGTCGCGAGGTACAGGACATCGGTGGTGTGTTGGCCGTCTTCGCTGAACGCCGCCAGGACCGTAACGGCCCGTATGTCGTATTGCGCAGCGTCACACTGAGTTAACACACGTTTAAGGAAGGCTAAAATTGTCGAATAAAATACCGGCAGAAAACCACGATATCACTGAACCCTGGTGGGGACTTAAACGCAGTATCACTCCCTGTTTTGGCGCTCGCCTGGTGCAGGAGGACAACCGGCTGCACTATCTCGCTGACCGCGCCAGTATCACCGGACAGTTCAGCGACGCGGATTTACGCCTTCTCGACCAGGCATTCCCGGTACTGCTCAAACAACTGGAACTCATGCTGGTTTCCGGTGAGCTCAGTCCCCGCCATCAGCACTGTGTCACGTTATACGCAACAGGGCTGACCTGCGAGGCCGACAGCCTCGGCTCGCATGGATACGTGTACGTAGCGATTTACCCGACACCATCTGAAGCAACCGCGTAAACCTTCGCACTATTTTCCCTCGTTTTAACCCGTCAACGAAGAGATCCCACTATGCAAACCCAACCACTATCCTCCACGCAGGAGGATTCGCCACGTCCGACGCCCGTTGAAATCTGGCAGCAACTTCTTGTATATCTGCTGGAACAGCATTATGGCCTTTCACTTAACGACACACCGTTTGGCAACGATGGTGTCATTCCGGAACATATTGACGCAGGCATTTCACTGTGCGACGCGGTGAATTTCATCGTCGAAAAATACGATCTTGTCCGTATCGATCGTCGCAGTTTCAGTGCAGAAACACAGTCCCCACTCATCAGCAGTATTGATATCCTCCGCGCCCGTAAGGACTGTGGACTGATGACGCGTAACGGCTACAGAATGGTAACCGATATCACCACCGGCAAATACAGCGGAGCGACTCAATGAAGCTGTCTCTGACCGTGGAGGCTGATGCCGTCAATATACTAGCCCTCAACATGGGCCGGATCGCTGTTGATATCGACGGTATTGAACTGGCCAACCTGATCGATGTGGTCTGCGATAACGGTTATTCACTTCGCATTGCTGACGCCCCCGGGAAGTTGGTTGTTGAAGATCCTCTGCCACGTGTCGCCCGTCTGAACGGGATCCAGTGTAGCACCGCCCGTATTACCTGTGAGGATAACGCTATCCTTGACCAGGTAACACTTCAACGTCATGACGGCGGCAACTACGACTGGATACTGTATACCGGCTACGGATTTATTCTCAGGCTGAATGCCCGTTTACATCGCGTACTGGAACTAAAGCGACTGGGGTTATCAAAAGCCTGTCGTCGTCTGGTTGTTACGCTTATGCATCGTTATTCCCCCGACATAATCCATTTTGATGCTGCAGGGTAAATGCTGCCCGGATTAGAAATCTTCGACTGGTAACCCACGTATCCTCCTCTGATACGGTTTTCCCGTGCAAGCCTTAACCTCCGAAGAAACCCTGCAAATTCTGTTCGGCTGGCTGCGCGACAATATTTGCAGGGGCACGGAAATAATCTCCAACAACGTCGAAGACAATACCCCACGATAACACTGTTATCCGGTTTAAAGGACAACTGCTCCACTTAAAAACAGCCTAAAGCAATAAGGGGTTGTCATTTTGCTATCATAGAAAACACAGGTCAAAACGTAGCACTGGGTTCCCCCTCTCCCCACAAACAAATCCATTTGGGGGTGCTTATGGGGGTTACTCATTTGCCAAACATAAAATATCATCATTTAATCAATTAATTAACTATCGAATACGACTCCTGTGATCTTCCGCCAAAATGCTCCCTTTTTGCCCTGACTTATCAACCTCGTCTCTTTTCCCCACACCACCATTACTCATAGTGACGCGAAAATTATTCGAACTATCACCGCGCTAAAATTAAGTCAAAAAAAAGCCCTCCCGGAAGGGAAGGCCATTTTATTACGTCGGGCAGTACGCCCTCCGTTAACCCACGCGGATTAGTACAGCATTTTCGCGCAGTCTAACCAGTCACCTTTGAACGGACGCTTCATATTTTCGATAGCGTCGATAATGTCATGGTGAACCAGTTTCTCGTTCTGAATACCGACGCAGCGGCCACCGAAGCCCTGCTGCAGCAGTTCAATGGCGTACGCGCCCATACGGGAAGCCAGAATACGGTCGTAAGGCACCGGGGAGCCGCCGCGCTGGATATGGCCCAGAACGGTTGCACGGGTTTCACGGCCGGTTTCTTTCTCAATGAAATGCGCCAGTTCGTCGATATCGCACATGTGTTCAGTGATGGCGACGATTGCGTGTTTTTTACCTTTCGCGATGCCGGCTTTAATTTCATTCACCAGATCGTCACGGTTGAATTCAACTTCCGGCAGAACCACGAATTCACAACCACCGGCAATCGCTGCCGCCAGGGTCAGGTCACCGCAGTAACGGCCCATGACTTCCACTACGGAGATACGCTGGTGAGAAGAAGAGGTGTCACGCAGACGGTCAATCGCTTCAACCACGGTGCTCAGTGCGGTGAAGAAACCGATGGTGTAGTCAGTGCCTTTGATATCGTTGTCGATGGTGCCCGGCAGGCCGATGCACGGGAAGCCCATTTCGGTCAGACGCATGGCGCCCATGTAGGAGCCGTCACCGCCGATAACGACCAGCGCGTCCAGACCGCGTTTTTTCATGTTTTCGATAGCCACAGCGCGGATATTCTCATCACGGAATTCCGGGAAACGCGCTGAACCGAGGAAGGTACCGCCACGGTTGATCATATCGGAGACGCTGTAACGGTCGAGCTGAACCATACGGTCTTCGTACAGACCAAGATAACCGTCATAGATACCAAAAACTTCCAGACCTTCCGTTAACGCAGCGCGCACAACACCACGAATGGCAGCGTTCATACCCGGCGCATCACCGCCGCTTGTCAACACACCGATTTTCTTAATCATGACTACCTCTGAACTTAGGAATGCTAATAATTAATTCTTCTGCCCGAAGCGCTCCCTGTAGGGAGAGAACGACCTTATTACAGATAGTATATCAAGTGCTTCGTGCTGAATTGATTCAGGTCAGGCCGAATGGCGGTTATTTGAACAAAAAATGCCGATCGACCCCACACTTTTACAACGACTTACGAAAGTTCAAACGCTCCTGCCACCATCCGGGACAACTGAGCACGGATCCTGGTGAATAATCACATCGGATCCGGGGAAGCGACGCAAAATAGCCTGCTCCACCTGTTCGGCAATCACATGTGCCTGAACTAAGGGTAGGTTATCTTCCATTTCCAGATGGATCTGAATAAAGCGGGTCGGCCCTGACTGCCGCGTTCTGAGATCGTGTGCACCGCTTACCCCAGGCCAGGCGGTCACGATGTCGATAATTTCCTGACGTTCTCCGTCGGGTAATGCACGATCCAACAAAGACTGAACCGCCTCATAACCCATACGTAATGCGCTATATAAAATATAGATGCCAATTCCTAAAGCAAACAGCGCATCTGCGCGATGCCAGCCGTACCAGGAGAGCCCCAGAGCGACCAAAATTGCACCGTTCATCATAACATCAGACTGATAATGAAGCATATCCGCCCTTACCGCCTGACTTTGAGTTCTTCGCACCACCCAGCGCTGGAAAGAAACCAGCACTAATGTACTCACCAACGCAACAATCGTCACAATGATGCCAATACCCGGTTTATTCATCACCTGCGGCTGAGCCAGGTGCTGGATGCCGGTTAAGAAAAGAAACAGCGCCGAACCAGAAATAAACATGCTCTGCGCCAGCGCCGCCAGCGATTCTGCTTTGCCGTGACCGAAGGTGTGCTCGTCATCGGCGGGTTGCAGCGAATAACGCACCACCCACAGGTTAGTCAACGATGCCGCAATATCCACCAGGGAATCCACTAACGCCGCCAGAATACTGACGGAACCGGTGTACCACCACGCAAAAATTTTGATCAAAAGTAACACCGAGGCCATCACCGTCGCGGCAAGCGCTGCGCGGCTGATGAGCTGGCCATATGATTGATTCATAAACGCTCCTGCCATTCATTCTGCGGCTAGTATAGCGGAGGCGGTGGCAAAATTTGGGCAAAAAAAACCCCCACATCATGTGGGGGAAGACAGGGATGGTGATTTAAAAACCACCCTAACAAAATGAAATATAAGGATTTATTTCATTAGATGTCCACACATCGTCCACATCGAAAAAAAGCCCCGCGTTTGCGGGGCTTCTATCAAATAGCCAGATTTAGCTGATCGCGTCCGTAGTGAGACGCGGGAAAAACTCCCGCCGGTACGAAGCCGGGGTCTATTTTTTCTCTTCTCTCTCGACTGGTGACAATCTTTTCAACGCTGTTAAGCGTGGTAAATGACAGGCCGCATTCCATATTCTGACACTGGTGATACTGCCTGATGGTTACTTCACTGAGTGGCTTACTGGTGCGAGTGCGGGCCGTAGCGCCGCAATGTGGACATTTGAACATAATGATGACCCCCCACGGGAGTTGAACTCATGACCATTCTATTCAGCTTCTGCGATCCAGTCAGATATTTTTGCTTCAAAGTTAAGCTGTGTAGTAAATCCGTTGCTATCAACATCATGTTGCACCTTGCTGATTATCCAGTCCTGCGCGTCGATGTCAGGCTTAAAGCCGGTTACGGTGGAATGCATCTCCGGGTACAAATCCGCGCGCCCGCGCGCCAGGGTGATCGAGAATTCAGCCGCGCCCCGCTGCAATTGCTGCCACTTTGCAGCCGCCGCCCGCGTTGCCGCCTGCTCATTCTGAAAGGTCTTGCGCATGATATAGACATTACCTTCAGCACCTTCGATGTAATCACCCTCACGGCTGCTGCTCTTATCTGTTTTCTTCGCTGATGCCTTGCGGCGCTTCACGCTTACTTTTTTCTTTTTGCCGAAATCCAGATCCAGCCAGTACGCCCGCACGCCCGTATACGCATCACGATCGGCAACCTTGAATCTGTGCCGGTCGCCGCTGCTGCGCGTGATCTCAATCGACGGTATGGGCTTACCAGATGCGGTAAAGCCACCTCCCGGAACGATAAACAGCAAAGAGCCATTTTTTACCGTCGCAATTGCGCCCAGCATTTCCGCCATTCGGGTCAAAAATGACATGTCACTTTCCTGTGTCTGGTCGGCGTGGTCTATCTCGACATTCATCAATATATCGCTGATTTGCGCTTTCAGGTCGTAGCGCTTAGCGATTGCAGACACAACCCGCTCAACAGTCACATCATGCCAGGACACTTCCCGCTTCACGTTAAACTCTTCGCGGAAATCAGCGCTGCGGGCCGTAACGGTAATGCGGTCAGGCGGCCCGTCATGCGCTACTTCATCAACGGTGTATACACCCTTAAAAATCAGCGCCTCCCCCATCCAGCCCAGCCACAAAGACAACTCAACTCCGCGCCCCGGCAATGCAACATCACCGGCGCTGTCATCCAGCTCCAGTGTCAACTGGTCGGCTTCAAATCCGCGATTGTCGGTGAGGCTTATCGACATGACTCGATCAGCCAGTTCTGTCAGTACTTTGCCGCCCATCTTGATACTGAACTCAGGGCTTTTACACGCCTCTGTCAGTGTGTCGTCGATAGCCGTCGCGGCATTAGAAATGCTGGTGCTTATTGCTGAAATGCTCATGCGCCCTCCTGTATACCAGGATGATTCCACGTGCGCGCGCGATGCAGAATTACTTTTAGTTGTCAGAGAGATACAACAACCCCAATCGCGTGAACGTCGCCGCATAATTCGTAATGATGTTGCCGAACTCAACAAAACATAATGGTGACAAACATGGCTGAGACACGCTTTCACGGTGCTCGGGTCAGGGAAGAAACAGACGTCACGACCGCCATCAATGACATTGATTCCAGCGTCATTGGTGTGATTGCGGTGGCGGACGATGCGGACGAGGACACCTTTCCTCTCAACACCCCGACTTTAATTACCCGTGCTTCATCGGTGCTGGGTAAGGCGGGCAAAACGGGATCGCTGTACAAAACGCTGAAAGCAATTTCAGACCAGTGCAGCCCCAAAATCATTGTAGTACGCGTGGCGGAAGCCGCTGCGGCGGCTGACGGTACTGAAGCGCAGACACAATCACAGTTAATTATTGGCGGCTCGGATGCTGACGGTAATTACACGGGGATGTACGCCCTGCTGACGGCTGAACAAAAAACCGATTACCGCCCGCGCATTTTAATTGTGCCGGAATACGACACTGAAGAAGTCACGTCGCAGCTTTGCGTGATTGCAAAGCAACTTCGCGCCTTTGTGTACGCGGGCTGCAACGGATGCAACACCATTGCTGAAGCACTTGCCTATCGCAAAACCTTTGCGTCACGCGAACTCATGCTGCTATGGCCTAACTTCATTGCGTATAACTCCGTATCTGGTGAGAACGAAGAATTCCCGGCGGCGGCTTATGCTGGGGGTCTTCGTTCGTATATTGACAACCAGTACGGCTGGCATCGCTCGCTCTCTAACATCGCCGTCAGCAACGTTCTTGGGATGTCGAAGGATGTTTTCTGGGCGCTACAGGCTGAAGACAGTGACGCACAGACCCTGAACAATGGCGAGGTTACCACCATCATTAAGCGTAACGGCTTCCGCTTCTGGGGCAACCGTGCCACTGACACCTATGAATTCATTTTTGAGGTGTATACCCGCACGGCTCAAATTTTGGCGGACACCATCGCAGAGGCGCAGTTTGAAACGATTGACGGGCCGCTCACGCCTACCAACGTGAAAGATGTGGTCAGTGCGATTAAGCAGAAACTTAGCGCACTGGTCACGGCGGGCAAATTGCTTGGCGCAGACTGCTGGTTTGACATTGTGGACAACCCAACGACTGACATACGACAGGGTAAGGTTGTTATTCGCTACAACTACACGCCTGTGCCGCCGATGGAAGATCTGACGCTGATCCAGACCTTCACTGATGAATATATTGAGCCTGCGTTTGCGGCACTTGGGGGTGAGTAATGGCTATTCCAGCAAAATTACGGCTTTTTACCTGCTTCGTTAATAGCGTCAACAATATTGGCAAAGTGACTTCTCTCACCCAGCCGAAGCTAACCCGTAAAACTGAAGATTATCAGGGCGGCGGCATGATTGGCTCGGTTGCTGTCGATCTGGGTCTGGATAGCGGCGCACTTGATGCCACGATGGTTGTTGGCGGCCTGGTTAAAGAGCTACTGCTTGAATACGGCGGCGATCTCGATGGCACCCTTTTACGCTTCGTTGGCGAGTATTACACGTCAGGTGAAAGCCAGATTGTTGAAGTGGAAATGCGCGGCAAATTCACTGAGATCGACGGCGGCGAGAGCAAGCAGGGTGAGGACACGTCCGTAACCTACGCCATTAAAAACACCTACTACAAGTTAACGATTGACGACGCGCCGATCTGGGAAATTGATCTGCTGAACTTCGTTTACAAGAAAGACGGTAAAAATATTTATCCATCCCGCGTGACCTCCGCGCTGGGTATGGGTAGCTGATAAACCTTATAGTGCGGCGCTCATGAAGTGCCGCCGGAGACAAAATCAATGAGTGATAAAAACACTGTAACCCTGTCTAAACCAATCATGCGAAATGGTAATGAGATCACCACGATCACGATCACGGATGAAGTGAAACAGGCTGGCTCTCTGCGCGGCCTGCGCCTGGTGAACGTTATGAATATGGACGTTGACAGCATCAGCACGCTGCTAACCCGCTGCACCTCCCCACGCCTCAAACAGGCAGAGATCGAAACTATGGCAACCACTGACTTTGTGTTGTTCTGTGAGGTACTCACGCCTTTTTTAGCGCCGCCGGAGCCTGGCATGAAGAACGAGACGGAGACGGAGAGCGAGTAAACGTCCCGCACTTCGACCTGATCGACGATCTGGTTGCTGATATAGCAGTTATTTTCAACTGGCCGCCCTCAGAGGTTTTCACTATGTCCCTGAGTGAGGTGATAGCCTGGCGTGAGCGGGCGGCTATCCGAAGCGGAAACAGTGAAGATGAAAGACCTTAGTATTCGCGTTGCCTTTAGCGCGATTGATAAACTAACCCGCCCCGTAAATGCCGCCCGTAATTCTGTGGGCGGTTTATCTGAATCCCTCAAAAAAACACAGTCGTCAATTAAAGATCTCGATACGCAATCCCAGGCATTCACCCGCCTTAATGAGCGCGTAAAAAAAACATCGCAACAACTTGCCACCACCCAGCGCGCCTTTGATGGGCTGAACAAGGCCCAGAAAGACGGAGCCACCCTAACCGATGCCCAGCGCGAACGCATGACCGCACTGGCGGCAAAAATTGATCGCCTGAGTGCCAGCCGGTCAAAAGAAACGGCACGACTTCAGCAGGCATCACAGGCTCTACGCGCACACGGCGTTTCACTCGCTGGCGGTGATCGCACCATCCAGAGCGCAATCAGACGCACCGAACAATATAACCAGACGCTTGAGAGAGAGCGACGTCAACTTGCCGCCGTGACAAACGCACGCGCACGCTACGACCGTCTCAGCGCTACGGCTGGCAATCTTCGCACTGGCGGGGCTGTCGCTATTGGTGCAAGTGCTGGCGCAGGCTATGCCGCCGGGCGGTTCCTTGCCCCTGCTGTCGGATTTGATGAGGAAATGTCACGTGTTGGTGCGTTGACGCGCCTGGATAAAGGCGATGAACAACTTGCCGCGATGCGTGCTCAGGCCAAAAAACTTGGCTCAGAGACTGCATTTACCACGCGTGACGCTGCCAGCGGGCAATCGTTCCTGGCAATGGCCGGTTTTACTCCCCAGGCAATTCAGGCGGCATTACCCGGCGTTCTGAACATGGCGCTGGCGGGTGGCATGGAGCTTGGCGAGTCTGCCGATATCGGATCAAATATCCTTTCGCAGTTCAAGCTGTCCTCGGATCAAATGGACAAGGTTGGTGATACGCTGACGGCAACATTTACCCGCTCAAACACCGATTTGCGCTCGCTGGGCGACACCATGAAATACGCGGGGCCAGTTGCCGCCGGGCTGGGGATCAGCCTGGAACAAGCTGCCGCGATGGCGGGGATGCTCGCTAATAACGGTCTGCGTGGGAGTGACGCGGGTACGGCGATGCGCTCCAGCCTCTCCCGCCTCGCGTCACCGCCAAAAGCCGCCGCAAAAGCATTGCAGGAACTCGGCGTATCCGTCGCTGATGCCAACGGGAAAATGCGCCCGATGGAAACCGTATTGAAGGATTTATTCAAAGCGACGCAAAAATATGGCGAGGTTGACCGGGTATCGTTCTTTAAAGACATTGCCGGTGAAGAAGCATTTGTAGGGCTGCAAACGCTGGTACAGGCGGCGGGTTCCGGTGAACTGCAAAAGCTCACTAAAGAACTTCAGGGCGCAGCCGGTGAGTCCGCAACTGTTGCTAAAAAAATGGCGGATAACCTTGGTGGCGATCTGAAAGAACTCGACAGCGCCTGGGAAGCATTCCGCATTCAGATAGAAGAGTTAGCGGATGGTGCATTACGTAAATTAACTCAGGCATTGAGCGGCTCTATAGGGGTGATGACTGAGTGGGCGCGCAACAACCCTCAACTTTCAAAGGCACTACTGGTGACACTCGGAAGCACCCTGGCGCTGACTGCCGGAATTGGTGCAATTTCCCTGGCTGTTGCTTTGCTTTTGGGGCCTCTGGCTAAGTTACAGCTTGGCTTTTCCCTGCTGACAAGTGCGAGCGGGCTGGGCGGAGCTATCCCCCTGTTTACCCGTCTCGGTAGAGTCGTAGCCGGGCCGCTTGGCAGCATTCGTGGCTGGGGCCAGGCATTAAGCATGGTCGCGGGAAGCGCCGGAAAACTTACCGGCATATTATCGCCATTGCGCGGAATACTGGCGGCAGCATTTATATCACCAGGCGCTGCGCTTGGCGGGCTGGTTAAAGGCATCGGCGGCTTGCTTATCAGACTGACCGGCCTCCCCGCCATTATGGGGATTGCATCATCAGCACTTAGCGCATTAGGTGGCGCATTATCTTTACTGTTAAGTCCAATAGGGTTGATCGGTGCGGCATTTATCGCGGCAGGGCTGCTGATCTGGCGGTTCTGGGAACCCATTAAGGCGTTTTTTGCCGGGTTCTTTTCCGGGGTGATGCAGGCGCTTACGCCGCTCCGTGATGCCTTCGGTGGCCTGGCCCCTGTGTTTGGGGTGATTGCAAATGCTGTCTCTCAATTGTGGCAATGGTTCAGCAATCTGTTTACGCCCATGAATGCCAGCAAAGAAACCCTGGATAAATGCGCAAGCGCCGGTGAGACATTCGGCAAAGTACTGGGAACTGTAATCCAGGGGCTAATGCTCCCCTTAACCGGGCTGATGGAAGGTATTGGCTGGATACTGGAAAAACTGGATATCATCCCGGACGGTATTGATGCGGCGCACGCAAAAGCCCAATCACTTGCCAAAGAGCCCGTTGTGTGGGAGTGGGATGACAAGCAGAAAAAGATGGTTAAAAAGGAATGGCACTGGTCTAAAAAAGAGGATAAACCTGCCGCGCCCGTTACCACACCACCTTCCACCATAGTTGGCACCGAGACAGGAACCCAGCGCCGTCTGCAAAAAATTGCTGATAACACTGGCGGGATGCTGGATGAAACCAAAAAACAGCGAATCGGCCCCGGCGATATTGTGTTTAAAAACCTGCCAAAAGCTCTTGCCGTTCATGGTGCCTGGCAAGAAGAACGATCTCTTCCGGGCCAGAAACTAACTC
The DNA here is from genome assembly GCF_055796175.1 of Pseudocitrobacter sp. 2023LY-00077. Lineage (NCBI taxonomy): Bacteria > Pseudomonadati > Pseudomonadota > Gammaproteobacteria > Enterobacterales > Enterobacteriaceae > Pseudocitrobacter > Pseudocitrobacter sp. 2023LY-00077. Next base: position 391,880 of record NZ_JBSPEI010000003.1, read on the forward strand.
AGCATAACGTTGTATCAAAAATTCCGGTATCAGCGGCGGCAATTACACCTGCTACAAATTGGAACGAACCGACACCCAAAACGCCTGTGAATTTTGAGCAACTAGGGGCAAGGCCAGCGATAGCAACAGCATCTGCACCAATAAAACAGCCGCCTGCAATTCAGGCCGTGGGGCAACCTGTAAGGTCAGATCGCAACAGCCCAGCTTCAAATATCCCTTCATTTGGGGAAATGCACGTGCACGTGCACTTACACGGCAATTTCACAGATAACGCGCGCGATATTGCCCGCATGACTGCTGACGCGGTGCAGGCAGAATTCGATAAGCGCTTCCGCTCCCGTGGCAGATTCAGCGACAGCGAATAAAGAGGATAGAAAATATGATGATGGTATACGGAATGTTTGTCTTTGAATTGAAGACCATTCCACACCAGAAAATGCAGCAGTCTAAAACCTGGCGGCACGTGAAAAACGAACGGATCAACCGCTCTGCAAAATGGCAGTACATAGGCGCAGGGGATGATCAAATTACACTTTCTGGCGTGCTGTACCCACAAATTACCGGCGGCAAAGTTAGTCTTGCCGTACTGGATACACAGGCATATACCGGGCGGCCCTGGCCCCTGATTAGTGGAACAGGTCAGATATTCGGGATGTATGCCCTTACCCAGCTACAGACGACGCGCACGGAGTTTGACAGATACGGAGAGGCAAAAAAAATAGAGTTCACCATCACTTTTCAGCGGGAAGATGAAGATCTCAGGGAAAGCCTCCAGTCGTCGTCTGTTGGCGACCTGCTGAATAACCTACAGAGCACCGCCAGTTCTGCGTATAGCAACGTCAGCGCTGCCGCATCCAGCTTGTTTTAACCCCTCCTGTGCCGCGCCCCTCGCGCGGCCTTACTGCTCACATCATATGCATACCGAAACACAACGCTGAAATGCGGTGTTTTGGTTATTAATTGACGCGCGTATACGGCATTTCTTTATCGAGCAATGTCATTTCTGACCGTGCCAAAGCAAATGGCCAGCACAGTCAGAAGCGGCTATGGGTTTCTATAAAACGTTCGTTTGGGAGAGGCCGCAAAACGGAACGTGGGAACTGGTGCGAATCAGATACCAGATATGTCCTCCTGGACGTTCGGAGTTGGCCTCATTGACACGCCACTGGTTAAGTTTCGATTTGGCTCTGT